>JBFJXA010000009.1:0-27594 GCA_041623375.1 Gammaproteobacteria bacterium
CCTTACCCAGTCAATACCATGCCGCCAAAACTCGCATGCTCCGTGGAGCGGGTGAGCGGACTCGAACCGCCATCATCAGCTTGGAAGGCTGAGGTTCTACCCTTGAACTACACCCGCCTGTTGAGCTGATACCCCCACCACCGAATCTGGTGGAGGGGGTAGGATTCGAACCTACGAAGGCATAGCCAGCAGATTTACAGTCTGCCCCCGTTGACCGCTTGGGTACCCCTCCGCGCACACAAGCCGGGTATTGTCTGATCTAGCCCGGAACCTGTCAACATCAGGCCCGCCGCTGTTTTGGGGGGACTGCGGCCGTCGCTCGAAACCGCGAGTCCGGCCCCGCCGACGACCTGCTCGCGGGCGGCAGGACGGCCGGCGCGATGGGGGCTACATAATCGCCGAGCGTCGGCGCTACGGACGCCGCACGGCGCCGATGCTGCGCGGGCACTGGCCATGCAGACCGGCGTCCCGAGTGCAGGATCCCGAGGTTTATCAAGGTCTCGGGGTGCTCGGACGGTCGCCGAGCCGAATATCGCGGGATGCCGCAGCAACCCGGCCCTTGATTTTGCACCGCCAGCAAGCATGCTTAATCCCTCTAGACACCAATAACAAGCCCATTCGCAATTGGGTGAAAGCAATGGAAAGGCGTTTACTAGCAAGAAATAAGGTCTCGACGGTCGTCTATCTCTCGGTGCCGGGCGGGCGGTATCACCGCTGCCGCGCCAAGAATCTGTCGGCCATGGGGGTTTTCCTCGAGATCAAGGCCATGGGGCTACCGGCCGGCACGGTCGTAAACCTCGTGTTCGCCGTGACGCTCGGAAACACGATCCGCCTGCACCGCCGCAGAGCCATCGTGACGCATATCACCGATCACGGCGCCGGGCTCATGATGCAGGGGCGCCCGCGCGCGGCGCGCAAAGAGGTCGCCGACGGCTGACCCGCCTTCCGTGAATCCCTAGAAGTTATCCTTCAAAGCGCGCGTGCGCGCGAACACCTCGACGAGATCCGCGTCGCTGCCGCCGACTGCCGCCTGAATCTCGGCGCTCGTCGGACGCAGGAACGGATTGGTCGCCTTCTCGAGCGCGAGCGTAGTCGGCACTGTCGGCTCATCCCTGGCACGAAGGCCGTCCACTTGCATGCTCCGAGCAACCAGCTCGGGATTGTTGGGCTCCACACTCAATGCGAATCGCGCGTTCGCTTGCGTGTATTCGTGCGCGCAGTAAAGCAGCGTGTCGTCGGGCCACTTCATGAGCTTTTGCAGCGAATTCCACATCTGTCCGGGCGTGCCCTCGAACAGCCTCCCGCAGCCGAGCGAGAACAATGTATCCCCGACGAACGCGACGGAATCGTCGGGCAGATGGTAGACGATATGGCCCGTGGTGTGCCCGGGCGTGTCGTAAACATGGACGGTGTGGCCGCCGAATTTAAAAGCGTCGCCGTCTCCGACCTGTTTGTCGATACCCGGAATGCGTGCCGCATCGGCTTTCGGGCCGACAATCTCGCAACCCGTTTGCTCTTTGAGCTCCAAATTGCCGCCCGCATGGTCGTCGTGGTGGTGCGTATTGAAAATGTGCGTCAGCCGCCAGCCTTTGGTTTCCAGCGCCGCGCGAATCGCCTCTGCCGATGGCGTGTCGATCGTAGCCGTAACGTCGTGCTCGGCGTCGTGTATCAGATAGCCGTAGTTGTCGCTGCGGCACGGAAACATGTGGATTTCGAGCGGCTGCATGGTTGTCCTCGATGTCTGTGACGTTCGCGCTGCGCCACCATTCTCGCTCGGGCCGCGCCGGAAGACGAGCGCCACCGCTTCGGGCTTCTTATCGTACAATGCGCGGCGACGCGTGCAAGCCTAGCAACCATGCCTGTAATCACCCTGCCAGACGGATCGACTCGCGAGTATCCGACGCCCGTAACGGGGCTCGAGATCGCTGCATCGATCGGTGCCCGCCTCGAGAAAGACGCCGTCGCGCTGCGCGTCGACGGCGAGCTCATCGATTTGAGTCGCGAGTTGCACGAGCCCGCCAGCATCGAGGTTGTCACGCGCACGTCGCAGGCGGGACTCGAAATCCTGCGCCACGATGCCGCTCACGTCATGGCCGAGGCCGTCAAGGAGCTCTTCCCCGAGACCCAGGTCACGATCGGCCCGGCGATCGAGGACGGTTTCTACTACGACTTCGCGCGCGAGGAGCCGTTCACGCCCGATGATCTCGAGCGTATCGAGGCGCGGATGCGCGAAATCGTCGGACGCGATGAGACGATCACCCGTGAGCTTTGGGATCGCAATGAGGCGGTGGCGTTTTTCGGTGAACAGGGCGAAAAGTACAAAGCCGAGATCATCGCCGCGATTCCGGCCGACGAGGAGATTTCGCTGTACCGTCAGGGCGAGTTCATCGATCTGTGCCGTGGTCCACACCTGCCGTCGACCGCGCGCCTCGGGCAGGCATTCAAGCTCACGAAGCTCGCCGGCGCTTACTGGCGCGGCGACTCCCGCAACGAGATGCTGCAGCGCATCTATGGCACGGCGTGGCCGAGCGAAAAGGATCTCAAAGCCTATTTGCATCGCCTCGAGGAGGCCGAACGACGCGATCATCGCAAGCTCGGCCGCACCATGGACCTGTTTCACTTCCAGGACGAGGCCGTCGGCGCGGCGTTCTGGCACCCCAAGGGCTGGACCCTGTTTCAAACATTGATCGGGTATATGCGTGCGCGCCAGCTCGAATCCGGCTATCGCGAAGTGAATACCCCCGAGCTCATGGACCGCTCGCTGTGGGAAGCATCGGGTCATTGGGAAACCTTCGGCGAGCACATGTTTACGAGTCACACCGCGGACGAGCGCACGCTCGCCGTCAAGCCGATGAACTGCCCGGGCCACGTGCAGATCTTCAAAAACGAGCTGCGCAGCTACCGAGAGCTGCCGCTGCGCCTGGCGGAGTTCGGTAAAGTGCACCGCTATGAGCCCTCGGGCGCGCTACACGGTCTCATGCGCGTGCGCGCATTCACGCAAGACGATGCTCACATCTTTTGCACGACCGATCAGATTACGAACGAAACCGGTTTGGTTTGCGATCTCCTGCTCGGCATCTACCGAGACCTGGGCTTCGACGACATCTTGATCAAGTTCGCCGACCGGCCCGAGCGGCGCGTCGGCAGCGATGCGGTCTGGGACCGCGCCGAGACCGCGCTCAAGGATGCCATGGACGAGCTCGGACTCGATTACACGCACAACCCCGGCGAAGGCGCCTTCTACGGCCCGAAAATCGAGTTCGTTCTGCGAGATGCGATCGGCCGCGAGTGGCAGTGCGGCACGCTGCAGGTTGACTTCAATCTTCCCGGCAGGCTCGGTGCGACCTACGTCGGCGAGGACGGCGATAAGCACACGCCGGTCCTGCTCCATCGGGCGATATTCGGCTCCCTGGAACGCTTCATCGGCATCCTGCTCGAGCATTTCGCCGGCAAGCTGCCGCTCTGGCTGGCCCCCGTTCAGGCCGTCGTCGCTACGATCACGTCCGACGCGGACGCCTATGCGCTCGAGGTCGTCGCGGCGCTGGAGAAAGCGGGCTTGCGCGCCGAGACGGACACGCGCAACGAGAAAATCAACTACAAAGTCCGTGAGCATGCGCTGGCGAAAGCACCCGTGTTGCTCGCGCTCGGCAAACGCGAGGTCGAGGAGCGTACGGTGTCTATCCGCCGGCTCGGCCAGAAGGCCCAGCAGGTTATGCCGCTCGGCGAAGCCGTCGCGACGCTCGAGGCGGAAGTGCGCGATCGGTCGGTAACTTGATGGCTAAAGGACAGCGATGCGACTGATCAGCTTCGAGCACGAGGGCCGCGCGAGCTTCGGGCTCATTGGCGACAACGGTGTCGTCGACGCGCGACGCCACCTTGGTGATAAGTTTTCCGATCTCAAGTCCGTGCTCGCTGCGGGCGCGCTCGACGCGCTTCGCGCCCTGGAGGATTCACCCGCGGACTTCGGGATGGCGGACGTCAGATACGAGCCCGTCATTCCGAATGCCGGAAAGATCCTCTGCGTCGGCATCAACTATATGGGTCACATCCGGGAAACGGGCCGCGAGCCGCCCGAGTACCCGGTGCTGTTCACGCGATTCGCCGACACGTTCGTCGGACACGAGCAGGCAATCGTCAGACCCGCCGTGTCGACCATGCTCGACTACGAAGGCGAGCTCGCCGTCGTGATTGGCAAGCCGGCATGGCACGTCAACCGCGCTGACGCGCTCGAGCACGTCGCCGGCTACACGTGCTGCAACGAGGGCAGCGTGCGGGATTTTCAGTTCCACACGATGCAATTCACGGCCGGCAAAAACTTCTACCGGAGCGGCTCCATCGGACCCTGGTTGCTCACGGCCGACGAGGCGCCGGACCCGGGGCAGTTTCATCTGCAGACGCGCATCAACGGCGAGGCGCTGCAGGATGCGCCCGTCAGCGATCTATGCTTTGGCATTCCCGAGCTCATCGAATACTGCTCGATCTGGACGCCCCTAGGACCCGGCGACATCATCGTAACGGGCACACCCGGCGGTGTCGGCCGCGTCCGCAAGCCGCCTATCTGGATGAAACCCGGCGATACGGTCGAAATCGATATTCGCGGCCTCGGCACGCTGCGTAACTCGATCGTCGATGAGACCGTCGCCTGACAGACGCCGCGCACGCCGCTTGCAGGCCGCAGGCCTGGCCTTATGCTCGATACTCGAGGCGACCACCGCTCAGCCGCCGGACATTGGCTGGATCGATGAGGGCTCGCTTCAGCGTCGCGAGATTCTCATCGATTTCGGTGACGAGCAGCGCTTTCGCGGGCGCATCCGCGCGGCCGCTCTGGTCGAGGCGCCTGCCGAGAAGATCTGGGCGATACTGAGCGACTGTGAGTCGGCGCCCGAGTATTTCGACGACGTGCAAAGCTGCGAGCTCGTCGAGACGCTCGACGGCGGGGAAGCGCAAATATTCAGACAGCGCGCAAAGCTGCGCTGGTTCCTACCGACTTTCGAGCACGAGTTTCGCCTCGATTACGAGCCGTTCGACCGTATTCGAATCACGCGTGTCAGCGGACCGTTCGAGCAACTCGACGGCATCTGGTGGCTCGTCCCGGACGCGCCGGAGCGCACGCGCCTCGTCTACCGATTGGACGTCGAGCCAGGCCCACTGATTCCGAAGTTCGTCCTGAGCGGGCCGCTACGTCGAGACGTCCTCAACGCCGTGCGCGCCGTGCGCGAGCGCGCGGAGATGAGCAGCCGAGCGAGCGCCGTCAACGAGACTGTTCAGGACGCGCCGTAGTCAACGCCTTGAAGTCGAACAGATCCGTGTCCGCCAGATGTGACGGGCTGACGTGCTGCAGGCTACGAAACAGACGCAACGTGCGCCCCGGATCCTCGCGTTCCCAGTCGGCCAGCATCGCCTTGATTTTCTTGCGCTGCGCATGCTCCTGCGAGCCGCACAGACGGCACGGAATGATCGGATACGCTCTGCCGCGAGCGTAGCGCGCAATGTCTCGCTCCGCGCAATACGCGAGTGGTCGGATTACGATATGACGACCGTCGTCACTGCGCAGCTTAGGCGGCATCGTCTTGAGGCGGGCACCGTAAAACATGTTCAGAAACAGCGTCTCGACGATATCGTCGCGATGATGGCCTAGCGCAATCTTGGTTGCGCCGATCTCGGTCGCTACCCGGTACAAAATACCGCGACGCAATCGCGAACAGAGCCCGCACATCGTCTTACCTTGCGGAATGACGCGCTTCACGACCGAGTAAGTGTCCTCCGTCACGATCCGAAACGGCACGCGGAGCTGCTCCAGATAAACCGGGAGCACGTCGGCCGGAAAGCCGGGCTGTTTCTGATCGAGGTTGACGGCGACGATCTCGAAGTCGACAGGCGCGCGCTGCTCGAGGCTCAACAACAGATCCAGCAGCGTATAGGAGTCCTTACCGCCCGACACGCAGACCATGATGCGATCGCCGGATTCGATCATCCCGTAGTCCGCGATCGCCTTGCCCGCCGAGCTACGAAGCCGCGCCCCGAGGCGTGCGAGCGTGCGTGATGACGACCGTGGCTCGAGCACGACCTCGTGTCCGCGCGCGGGGCTTGACGGCAGGCTGATTGGTACTGGTCTGCTACTATTCATGCGTCCAGGCCGGGATCGCTCTGTCCCGGCCGCAAGTCTAAACGCGCGACACCCCTCATGGACAGCTGGCTCGGCAATCTGACTACATTTCTTGACACGCTACCCGGGTGGGCCGCGACCTTGCTCGGTTTGACTGTGCTGGGTGTCGTTGCGCTCGTGGCCGACCTGATCGCCAAGCACTACCTCGTCAAAGCCGTGCGCCTGCTCGCCGCCAGCACGCAGTTCCGCTGGGACGATGCGCTTGCGGCCTCGGGGGCCTTCTCCCGTCTCGCGCAGCTGCTACCTGCCATCATCGTGTACTTCGGAATGCAGGCCCTACCCGGTCTCGATGAGATGTTCGTACGTGTCGCTACGAACGTCGCCCTCGCGTACATGATCTTGATCATCAGTCTGTCGCTCAGCGCTGCGCTGACCGCGGCGAATTCGGTCTATGAGCAACTACCGGTAGCCAAAGAGCGCCCGCTCAAGGGCTTTCTACAGGTCGCCAAGATCGTGGTCTTCACAATTACCGCTGTGCTCATCGTCGCCGTGCTCATCGAGCGCAGCCCCGTATTGCTGCTCAGCGGTCTCGGCGCGATGACGGCCGTGCTGATTCTCGTTTTCAAGGACACGATCCTATCGCTCGTTGCAAGCGTGCAACTTACGAGCCTCGACATGATCCGCGTTGGAGACTGGATCGAGATGCCGAGCTGTAACGCCGATGGCGATATCGTCGACATCGCGTTGCACACGGTCAAAGTGCAGAATTGGGACAAGACGATCACGACGATCCCGACGCACAAGCTCATTGCGGAGTCGTTCAAGAACTGGCGCGGTATGAGCGAGGCCGGCGGTCGGCGCATCAAGCGCAACCTGCACATCGATGTGAGCTCGATCCGGTTCCTGACCGACGACGAGCTTCGGCGCTTCGAGCGATTCAAGCTGCTCGAGGATTACATCGCCGAGAAACAACAGGAGCTGTCCGAGTACAACGAGGCTGTCGGCGAATCGGAAAACGCCAATCTTCGGCGGCTTACCAACATCGGCACGTTTCGCGCGTACGTATTCAATTACCTCAAGCATCACCCCAAGATCCACGATGGAATGACATTGCTCGTGCGCCAGCTTCAGCCCGGCCCCCATGGTCTGCCGCTCGAGATTTATGCCTTTACGAACGAGACGGACTGGTCAATCTACGAAGACATTCAATCGGATATCTTCGACCATCTTCTGGCGATCATCGGGGATTTCGGACTGCGCACGTATCAGCAGCCGAGCGGCGAGGACATTGCCGCGCTCGGTACGTCCGAGATGCAGGAGCCTGGCGAAAGTCAGCTTCGGGCCGGCTCGTAGCATTTCGACGTCGCGCTGGCAACTTCGCTTAACATAATCGGAAAACTCGCCTAAATGGCCGAGTTCCTCGATGTCCGCAGTTGCGCTCTGTGAAGCCAATCACTGCAACCTGACCCGCGTTCTCTTAGGCTCCAACGGTAGACGATTACGTAAACCGGGAGCTATGCAACGCAGACTCATCGCCGCGGGTCTCACCGTCGCCGCATTGGCGATGCTCGTCATGCTCGTCCTGGACTCCCGGCCGATACCGATCGAGGCGCACCTCGCTCACCATGCCGCGATTGCCGAGCTCCAGCGCTCGGCCGAGGACGCCGCAACTCTCGTTGCCTCGCTCGAGTCCGCACGTGCGAGCAATCAGGCGCTCGGCGAGGGAGTAAGGACGGTTCTTACGCGCTTCGAGCAAAGCCCCGAAAGTCTGGCCGCGCTGGTATTCGGCTATGCGGGCCGTGCGCTGCACGAGGAGCGAGTTCGCAGCCGATTCAATGCCTATTCCGGCACAGTCGCCGATGCGAGCTCCGTGGTGCACACTGCGCTGAGCGAGCAGGAAGCACTCATTCGCAACCTGGACATCGTCCGCCGAACCGGCCCGGTTCTCGTCGAGCGCATGCGCGACATCCGGCTCGACGAGGCGGCACGAGCGACTTTCGAGCTCGTCGCCGGAGTGCTCGATTACGCGTCGCCGGCTAGCACGATCGATCCCGCAGACCTGCAACGCCTCGCGGCCGCGTTGAGCACAAATCCCAGAATCTCCGCGAATATGCCGGGGCAGGTGCAGGCACTCGTCGAAGCGACGCAGGCTGCGATCGCGGGCGTACGCAACGTAGAAGGTCTGACGGAGCGCCTCGGAGAAATTCCGCTGGCAGCCAGTGGCGCGAATCTGAGCAGCGCCGCCGTCGAGCGCTACAGAGACACGCTCGCTGGCATCAATCGAGCACGGACACTGCTGTCGATCTACGCGATCATTCTGCTCGGCGCTGCCGGTGTCATCGCTTTTCGACTGAGTCAGAGCTACCAGCTTCTCAACCGTGCCAACCGAGAGCTGGCGACGCTCAACGAGTCGCTCGAGCAAAGGGTCGCCGAGCGCACGGAAGAGCTGCAGGGCGCGCTTCTGGATCTCAAGGAATCGCAGGTGCAACTCGTGCAGGCCGAGAAAATGTCTTCGCTCGGGCAGCTCGTCGCCGGCATCAGTCACGAGATCAACACCCCGCTGCTCTATCTGGCGAACAATGCCGAGCTGATTCGCGAGCGCCTGGAGCTATTCGAGGATTTCACTCGGCGCAGTACGGCAGCCTTCGCGCTACGCCCTGATGACTTCGAGGATCGCAAGGGCTATCAGGTAGCTCTGGCAGCGGCGTTGCGGAGTCTGCAAGCCTCGATCGTCCAGGACGACCTGCCGGCGAGTATCGAGGAGGCGCGAGAGCTGCTGGACGACAGCACGCACGGGCTCAACGAGCTTACTGAGATGGCCCGCGGTCTCAAGGATTTCAGCCGCATGGACCGTGCGCCCGTCGAGAGTTTTGACATCAACGCCGGCCTCGAGCGCAGCCTCCTGATCGCGAAGAGTGCGCTCAAGCACAAGGTCAACGTGAACAAGTTTTTCGGCGACCTGCCGGAGATCCAATGTGCGCCGTCACAGCTCAATCAGGTCTTCTTGAACCTGCTGACCAATGCGGCACAGGCGATCGAGGAGCAGGGCGAAATCGTCATCAGAACGGAGCGCCGCGGCGAGGAGCATATCTCGGTCACGATCGCCGACACGGGCTGCGGCATCTCTGAGGAGAATCTCGCGAAGATCAGAGATCCATTCTTCACGACCAAGGAAGTCGGCAGCGGGACCGGACTCGGCCTCGCCATCGTCGATCAAATCGTCACTGCGCACGGCGGCGAGCTTCATATCGAATCGGAACCAGGGAAAGGCTCGGTATTCACGATCATCCTGCCGATCAACTCGAGCGGCAACGCCGTAGCTTCCACTAACGACGCCGAGCTCCTGAGTCAGCTCGCAGCGGCCGGATGACAGGCTCGCAGATGGAAAGTTGCGCCACACCGACAGCGACGCTGCCGAGCGTTCTATTTGTCGACGACGAGCAGCGTGTGCTGAACTCCATGCGCATCATGTTCCGGCGCCGCTTCGACCTGCATTTCGCGTCGGACGGGCTCAGCGCGCTCGACATCATCAGGCAGCACGACATCGACGTCGTCGTCGCGGATCACCGAATGCCGCAGATGACCGGTGTCGAGGTCCTGACTGCCGTGCGAGCGTTTTCTCCTCGCACTGTACGAATTCTGCTGACGGGCTATGCGGACCTCGACGCGATAGAGGGCTCCATCAACGAAGGCGAGGTGTTTCGTTTCCTGACCAAGCCCTGTGCGCCGGCACAGTTACGCGCTACGCTCGATCTCGCCGTCGAGGTCGCCGAGAAGAGCCATGCCGGCCTTGCAGCGAACGTGGCAGAAGCGAGCCCGGCCGACGCCGAGCCAGCCGTCGACCGGCACGAGGAGCCGGCGCAGGAAGCTCCGGCGGCTCAGCCGCCCGCCCACGTAAGCGAGACCGCCCCGGAGCCGTCCGCCCATCTCACGCGTACGATCACCGAGCACGAGCTCGCCGAAACGGACGTCATCGACCAGGCGGAGTTGGCGACCATCATGCCGAACTCGCACCAGCACGTGGAGCCACCGAGGCTCGAGGGGATCTCGAACAGCGGTGTCCTCGTATTTTCCGTCGACGAGAACATCATCGCCGCCATTCAGCAGGCCGCAGGTGCGCGCTTCCCCGTGCACGTGGCATCTAACATCGTGCAGGTCGTGAAAATACTGAAGGAAGACCGCCCGGGCGTGCTCGTCACCGATATCACACACGATCGCAGCACGATCCAGGTCATGACGGGTAGACTCAAACAACATCTCCCGGAGCTCGTGACGATCATCGTGTCGGAGCACCGCGATGCGCTCGATATGATCTGGCTCATCAATCACGGCCAGATCTTCAGGTTCCTGCACAAACCAGTTTCTCCTGGACGGTGCGCTGTCAGCATTCAAGCGGCGCTGCAGCATCACGAAGCGTTGCGGCTGAACCCGCTGCTCGCCGACCGTCATGCGGTCGATCGTGCCGACGATTCCGGTGTGCTTAGCGGGGTATTCGATACACTCAAATCCGTGCGGCGGCTCTGGGCATGACGACGACGAGCGGCAACACCCCGGCTGCTCGCGACCCTGCCGATGTTGTTCTATATCTCGGCGCCGCTGTCGTAGTCGGCGTTGGTCTGAGCTGGCTCATGCTCGCGCAACCCTGGCGGGACTCCGTCGACGAGGCTGCCACAGCGCAGCCCGCGGCAACCGTACCGTCGCCGGCGCCCGTGTCTACGAGCCGGATCTCGACGCGCGAGCCAACGGTCGAGGAAACGTTGCGTAGGGCCGATGTCGCGCTGTCGGCCGGCATGCTGATCGAACCTGAGCGATATAGTGCGTGGAAGCTATTCAGCGATGCCTTGCGCGCCGACCCGAACAATGTCGATGCGCGCGAGGGTATTCGCCGCGTTGCCGATCTGCTTCTCGAGCGCGGCACGACCGCCCTCGAGCAGGGCCGAACGAGCGACGCACGCGAGGTCGTCGCGCTGGTCCAACGCCAGTTCCCGGATCACGTGGGCGCAACAGAGCTGGAAGAACGAATAACGGTCGCCGAGGAGGCCGAGCGGGTCCGACTCGCCGAGGAGCTGGCGCCACCGGTGATCGAGACGAGCCCCGAGCCCGTGGCAGGCGCGGCACCGGAACTGACGGATCCGCTGGAAGATATGCGTGCCGATTTCGATGCGGCCGTGGCCGCCGGCGATCTGCTGCAGCCTGACGGGAGCAGCGCGCGACATTTCCTGAACGTGATGGTAGAACGAGACGCGGACCATGCCCTCACGGTCGCCGCCCGCGGACTCCTCGTAGACACGATTCTCACGCGGGCCTTCGAGGCCATCGACGTTCTCGATGCCGCCGCGGCCCGCGCCTGGATCGGCGCAGCACGCGAGCTTGGCGCAGACGCAGCCCGTGCCGACGGTGCGGAGGCCGCGCTGACAACGGCGCTGGTCACGACCGAATCGCAGCGCCTTCGCCCGGCCAACGAGCTTACAGTAGTGAGCGTGACACCGCCCCGTTATCCGGGCATGGCCCAGCGGCGGGGAACGACTGGCTGGGTCGACGTCGAGTTCGTGGTTACGACCACAGGCCAGACGCGCGACGTGATCATCACCGACTCGTCGCACGAGACGATGTTCCGGGACGAAGCCGTCGAAGCCGTGGAGAGTTGGCGCTTCGAGCCGAAGATCTATCTCGATCGCCCGATCGAGCAGCGCGTCTACATGCGGATAAGCTTCGCCCTCGAGTAACGCCCGGCGCGTCGTCGCGCGGCATCGTCGCGTCCATCAATTCGACATAATCTGAGGCGGCTCACCTCCGCCGCGCGCGTTGCGCTAAGATGACTCCAGCTCAACGCTATCGGCGTCAGGGACAACATCAAAGAGCGCCCGCTCGAGGAGAACAGCTCAGATGGCTCGCATTACACCGCTCGTGACTACGGTCGCGATGATCGCAGCGACACCCGTGAGCGCGTGGGCACAATGGCGCTGTGATTGCACGACGATCGTCGGTACCTGCAGCGCCGAGGTCACGCCTCGGGCAACGTGGATCGACGTGACGACGGACAACCTGCAGTGCGCTCGCGTCGATTACTTCGTCGATGGTCTGCCGTTCGTGACCACGGTCGTGGAAGGCCAGAATCGCATCGACTGGATGAGCCCGCGAGAAAATCCCGACGTGCGGATTCAGAGCTGCCAGGTGTGCGCGGATAACGCCGGCGCCGGCAGCGTGGAGTCCGCCGCGCCGGTCGAGGATGACGAGGATCAGACGCCGCTGGAGCCCATCCTGCGCTGGGACGCCGAGTATCCGGCCGAGGCGCAGATGAGCGGAACGGAAGGTTTCGTCGTCGTCGAGTTCGACGTGACCCCCGAGGGCAGCGTCGACAACGCGACGGTCGTGGAGTCTGCGCCGGGTGACGCGTTCGATCGAGCCGCGCTCGCAGCCGTGAGCCGCTGGCGCTATATCGCCGACGATCAGCGAGCCCCGACTCGCCTGACCGAGCGACTGGAGTTCTCGCTCGATGACCTGATCTGGCAGCTCCAGCCCGAGCCCGCAGAGCGCGAGCCCGAAGCAACGGTGAGCGCGCCGCGAAATCGATGCATCCGTGAGGACATCGTCTACAACTTCGGCGCAATGATCGAAGCCGGCCTCATCAATGCCTGCGCCGAGCCGCTGCTCATCTACGAGTGCGCCGAAGGCGTCGGCCGACAGACCGGGCGCTGGGTCTGCAACGACTCCGAACGTCTCCAGACCCTGCTCGTGCGGCCGGGCGATGCGCGTGTCGGTACGACGGTTCAAAACGGGCTGCAGGCAGAAACCGTCCGCTGGCTGACGTTCAGCGACAGCTTCTTCGTCGCCCGCCCGCCCAACTCGCAGTATTGGTGGATCGCCTGCACGCAGCCTGACGCTGCCTGCCGCGACAACGCGCAGATGTGGGTCCGGTCGATGGACCGCCAGCCGGCAAGCGTGGACCCGCGCGGCCGGTCGTCGATCACGGTCGCCCGCTCCTACTAGTAATCGCCGCTGCCCGCGCCGCGCCGGCCTTCGAGCGAGCGCGCATCCACGATGCTCGGAGCCGTCATTGGCGTGCGCCGCCCGCGAACTGGGCAGGCCGCCATAGGATCAGTTACGATGACGGCCGTCTCGCAGCGCGCGAACGAGTGATACCGCCGATGCCCAAAAAGGCCCTACGACAGCAACTGACCGAGCTGCACGGCGCTCTCGGATCCACGCAAGAGCTCGATCCTGAGCTACGGGTATTGCTCAAGGAAGTCTCCGGCGACATCGAAAAGCTTCTCGGCGAAGACAGCGCAGACGACGACGCTTCCGCAGCAGACCAGCTGCAGGCGCGCATCCGGCGTGAGGCTGTGGATTTCGAAGCCGAGCATCCGCGCCTCGCGCGCATCCTCGGAGACCTGGCCGACACGTTGGCGAAGCTCGGCATCTGACGCCGGCGCCGCCGCACCTCGGCAAACACGACATGAGCACCGAAATGAGCTACGCAGACAAGCACGTCTTCGTCGCCGGCGGCAGCAGCGGCATCAATCTGGGTATCGCGAAAGGGTTCGCGGCCGCGGGCGCGCGTCTCGGCATCCTGAGCCGGTCACAACAGAAGATCGACGAGGCCGTCGCACAGATCAAGAGCGCCGGTAACGGCGAGGCACTCGGCTGCAGCGCCGACGTCAGAAACGCCGACGACGTGCACTCGGCACTGCGGCAGTCGTTCGATGCGTTCGGCGAGATCGACGTGCTCGTGTCCGGCGCCGCAGGCAATTTTCCGGCGCTCGCCAAGGACCTCTCACCGAACGGCTTCAAGGCCGTCGTCGACATCGACCTGCTCGGCACATTCAACGTGCTACGAACGGGCCTGGAGTTCCTGCGTAAGCCCGGCGCGAGCGTGATCAACATCTCCGCGCCGCAAGCCCTGAATCCGACCGTCGCGCAGATCCACGTCTGCGCAGCCAAGGCCGGCGTCGACATGGTCACGCGTGTGCTCGCCATGGAGTGGGGTGAGCTCGGCATTCGCGTCAACTCGATCGTGCCGGGGCCGATCAGCGATACCGAGGGCATGCGCCGTCTGGCACCGACGCCTGACGCGCTCGCAACCGTCGCGCGTAATGTCCCCCTCGGCCGGCTCGGCAGCGTCGAGGAGATCGCCGCGGCCGCAATGCTTTTGTCCTCGCCACAAGCCGCCTATATCACGGGCGCCGTGGTTCCGGTCGACGGCGGCTGGTCGCTCGGCGGCGATCGGGTCGCGATGGCAGCCGTGCTCGCGCAACTCGCGAAAATGCCGGACTGAGACAACCAGCGGCGCGGCGATTCGCGTCGAAGCCGCCAGAAACACGCGCGCGAGACCCCGACCCGGACCGGTACACTTACGGGTATGCGAGGGAAGCGGTTCTATGGGTAAAAACGCCCCCACGGCTTTCGCAGGCTTCAGCGATGCCGCTATCGCTTTTTTGAGCGAGCTGGCTCTGAACAACGACCGTGAGTGGTTCCGGGCGAACCAGTCGCGTTACGAGCAAGCCGTTCGAGAACCGGCGCTTGCCTTTATCGAAGCTGTCGCGCCTGGCCTCCGGCGTATCTCGCCGCATTTCGTCGCAAGCTCACGGCGCTCGGGCGGTTCGCTCATGCGGATCTATCGCGACGTGCGCTTCTCGCGAAACAAGCTGCCGTACAAGACAAACGTCGGCATCCAGTTCCGACACGAGCTCGGCAAGGACGTTCACGCGCCCGGTTTCTATGTGCATATCGAGCCAGGGGGCTGTTTCTTCGGCGTCGGCATCTGGCGACCGGATTCGAAAACACTTGCCGCGATCCGCAAGCACATTGCCGAGACGCCGGCCGCGTGGAAGCGCGCGCGTGACGCAAAATCCTTCGCCGCGCGTTTTACGCTCACGGGCGAGCAGTTGAAGCGGATTCCGCGCGGCTTCGATTCGAGTCATCCGCTGGCGGACGATTTGAGACGTAAGGATTTTATCGGTGTATCGAGTTTCGAGATCGGCGACATTACCGGGCCCGGCTACGTCGATGAGGTACTCGGCGCATTCTCGCACGCCAAGCCGTTCATGCGGTTTCTGTGCAAATCCACCGGCGTGGCGTTCTGACCTTGGGAACGAGGACTCATACGGGAAGCTGTCATTGCGGTCGCATTCGCTTCGAGGTCGACGCCGGGGCCGTCCTGCACGTCACGAGCTGTAATTGCTCGATATGCGTGCGCACGGGATTTTTGCACCTGATCGTGCCGGCCGAACGGTTTCGGCTCCTGGACGGCGACCCATTCCTCAAGAGCTACCGTTTCAATACCGGTACGGCAAACCACTTGTTTTGCAGCGTCTGCGGCATCAAAGCTTTTTACGTGCCGCGCTCGCACCCGGACGGCATCAGCGTGAACGCCCGTTGCATCGATGGGGCGACCGTCGAGTCCGTCATCGTCGAGCAGGAATTCGACGGGCGCAACTGGGAGCAGCACGTGCACGAGCTTGCGCCGCTCGACTGAGCCGCCCGGAGAAACACCGAGATCTCGGGCTCGGCCGCTCGCCTAATCCTCGAGCAGATTCGACGGCAGGAACCGGCGCGTCGCTTCCTCGTCGCAGTTGAACGGCGACATGTCGCTGTTCGGCCGATAGAGCAGGACCCGCCGGTGGGTCATCGAGCCGACGATGTACTCGGGATCCTCGAGAAAAAACTCGACCTCCGTGCGCGCGCCATCGTCGATGAGCCTGTAACGCTCGACGACGTGCTTCCGGGCGCCGGAGGGGATTCCATTCTGATACGGCGAGCGATGATCCGCGAAGTTTCGCGTGTCGACGACGAGCGTGTCGCCTTCGTAGTAGCCGATCGAGTGACCCGTGCGTGTGCGCACGCTTGGATCCGGATGCTCGCGCCCGTCCAGGTACACGGTGCGCGTATCGTCGAAATACTGACTCCTGATCGTCAGCGTCTGATCGCCGTTATCGGTGATCTCGATCGGATACAGATCGGTGTAGACGATCATCGACGGCGTCGGCTTCGGCACGCACGTGAGCTCCGGGTTCTCCTCGGAATCCTGGCTGAACGCCTCGTAGGCGGCGCGGCCTTTCTCCGTCAGCGTCAGATCTCGCAGCATGAGCTGGTCGAGCCCACCGGGGTAGTCGGCGCCCAAGCTTTCACGATCGACGATCCAACGGCCCTCGATGGAGGTCGCGCGCGGAAGCTCCGTGACCGCCGCTCTGCGTTGGGTCTCGAGTGGGACGTCCACGCCGATAGGCGTGCCGTCTTTCGTGACCGTCGTCACGAGCCCGTACGGCCGCCCGTCGCGCGCCGGATGCAGCGCAACCGTTATCTCGTCGCCGACGGCGAGCGAATCGCGCCTCCAGCCGCGACGCATCAGCGTGATCATCGAGCCCATCTGCGCAGTCCACTCGCGCTGCTCACCGGTCTCGTCCGTGGCACTCACGACGATATAGGCGTGAGGATTGCGCAGACTGAACTCCGTGACCGTGCCCTCGAGCGTCATAACCCTGTCCATCTCGAGCGCCGCGTCGCTATGGTGGCCATGAGCCGGCAGAACGAGCGCGCAGGCGCAGAGAATCATCGTCAGATATCGCATGAGTGCATACTCCACGAAATGCCGCATTCGGACAGTGCGCCGGACGGCTTGGCGCCGGCCGGGCCCGGGTTCGGTACTAGATCCCCCCGGTCTCGCTATCGCCGAATAATACCGAAATATCGGTAGTCGAGGGCCGCCCTCGAGCCTGACAGCGCCGACTCAGTAGGCGCCTTCGCTGTGCCGCTCGACCGCGTTCATCGGCGCGCAGAGGAGATCAGTGACGCCTGAGAACAGCCCGTACCAGCCAAAGTACGTGATGCGCTCTGCGGGCTCGCGCTCGAAGTAGCGCGTATAGGCGACGTAAGGCTCGGTGTAAAACTCCGGGTCGTAGAGCACCATCCGATGCTCGATCCGATTGGGCCCGATGCGGCGATAGCGCTCCTCGATGCGCGCGGTAAAGCTCTTCACGTGGCCGACCGCATCGAGCCACGCGCGATCGTCCATACCGACCGTGTTGACGACGAGCGTGTCTGCCTGCCACTCGGCGACCGAGTGCCCGTACCAGGCCGGACCGATATTGTCGAGGTTCTCGCCGACCGGTAGCTCGCGGCCGTCCATCCAGAGCTCGCGGAGCGTGCGCCCGCGTTGCAGCAATTGCAGTATCCGCCCGTCGGTGTGCACGAATTCCAACAGCCGGACGCCATGATCGAACATCGTGCGGGGAAAGCCGCGCGGATTGCATGCGAACGTCGGGTCGTTCGAGAGCGCCGGATCGTCAGTCGTCTCGAGGCGCGGATCGGGCGATCGCGTCGGAGTACTTTGGAAGTACCGCACCTCGCCGGCCGGTGTCATTTCGGGCGTTTCGGGTCCGAACGGCACGGAGCCGCCGCCGGGCCCGGCCCCGGCCCAGATGCCCGATAGATCGCGCGGATCGAAGCCCGCATCCTGAGCTGGCGCCGACGCCACCGGTAGCCAGAATCCAGCAGCACATGCGATCAGCAAGACCTTCCTGCGCAACTCGTCTTTCACGTGACTCCGCTGTGTTCAGGTGTGCTTAGCATAGCGCGTCGTCGGCGCCCGGCAATGCAGAATTCGCGCCGACCACGGGATCTTTTCTCCGGTAAAATCGTTAGAATCGGTGCGAACTCGAGCGGGCGGTTCGGGAGAGAGGCCGGACCTCGTACCTCGTCGGCGCTCGTCGAGCAGCACCGCCGACAATAACTAGAACTCATGCAATCGAGAGGCTCGAAACCAATGCCAACACGCTACGCCGCAACGATAGTCGCAATCGCAATGTCCACGCTGCTGCCCGCCACTGCGCGAGCACAGGCCGTTGCCGATATCCCGCTCGCCGCGACGACGGCGAGTCAGGCGACCGAGGCCGGCGCGGCCTTTGTCGCGAGCCTGCGCCCCGCGCAGCGCGCCGCCGTCGTGCACGCGCTCAATGCCGAGGAACGCTCGGGCTGGTCGAACATTCCGATGTTCACGCATCCGCGGCCGGGCCTGCGCATTCGCGATCTGACGATCGAGCAGCGCCTCGCGCTGCACGAGCTGCTACGTGCCTCCTTGTCGAGCCAGGGCTACCAGAAAGTCTCCAACGTGATCCGGCTCGACAGCATCCACGGTGCGCGCGAGCTCGCGCACCTCGAGGAGCATGGACCGGGCCCCGACGATCGGCCGTTCGTGATCGTCGAGACCGAAACCTTCGGCTCCGGCAGCTATGCGGTGTCGATTTTCGGCAATCCGGGCCGCGATGCTGACTGGGGCTGGCTCATTCAAGGCCACCACATGGGCATCAGCTTCACGGTGTCGGGCGAGAACGCGACCTTCACGCCGATGTTTCTCGGCGCCTCTCCGCTCGTTCTCGACGAGGGCATTTACGCCGGCTGGTCCGGTCTGTCGCACGAGGTCGCGCGCGGTAACGAGCTCCTCGCCTCGTTGACGCCCTCGCAGCGTGAAATCGCGCTAGAGCCCGGCAACGTTCCCGGAGACGCGCTTTACAGCGTCGGGCGCAGGCAGGACATCCCCGAGATGTCGGGCTTGCGCTCCGGCGATATGACACCACAGCAGCAACGTCTGCTGCGCGCACTCGTCGAGGAGTACGTGCGCAACGCCGATTTCGACGTCGCCGACGCGCAGCTCGCGGCAATCGCCGAGGCCGGCTGGGACAACGTGTGGCTCTCGTGGCGCGGCCCGACCGACGATCTCTCGGCTCCGCACTACTACCGCGTGCACGGCGAGCGCATCCTCATCGAGCTGGCATACCGGCCCAATCACATCCATACGATCGTGCGTGACCCGCAGAACGACTATGGCGAGGATTGGCTCGGCGTGAGCTACGTGGAGGACTACACGGCCAACGACCGCTTCGATGCCGCCGTGCGGGCGTTCGAAGGGCGCGAATGAGAACCCCTTGCGGCACCGAGGGGTCTACTAGGGTGCCGGTCAGTACAGTCTCACATATGAGAAATTTCATTTGTATCCGGCTCGAAATGATGTAGTATCCGCGACCTTCCATATTTCGTCTATTACCACTACTACAATCTTCCCAGGAGTTACGGATGACCACGACCCGTAGGAAGCGTCCCGCACTGTCGGGCGCAAAATTCGACATCAACGGTGTTCGCAAGGCTGCGATCGCGATGCTCTCGAGCGCATATCGCAGCGGCCGCTTTCGCACACTGGCCGATATTCTCATCGCCATGGAGGTCATGGACGCCGATCTCGACGGTCAGCCGCACTCGATGCGCTCACTGTCGGAGAGGCTCGATATTCCCTATACGTCCGTATCGCGGATCGTGTTCGGCCTGACGGCTGAAGGCGGAGAAGGCCCAGGCATTCTGACGCTGAACTCTCACCCCGAGGACCGTCGCCGCAAAGTCATCGGTGTCGATCCCGCCGCCTACAAGCTTTTCGGCAAAGGACCGCATCAGGCGGCCGAGAAAGCCATGGCCGATTATTACGGCCAGACCGTCAAAAGCCTCAAGGGCAGAAACGGCTCCCGCCGCTAATTAGGCGCGTTACAGCTGATCCATGAACGCGGCCATGCGTCTGCGCGTGGCCGCGTCTGGCATCTCTCCATAGGCTGCCATGGCGTTCTCCGCCATGTGCACGGGGTTGCTCGTCTCCGTGAGAACGGACGTGAGCGCCGGGTGCGGGAGAATGTATTTCAACGAGAACTCAGCCCAGCTGTGAATACCGATCTCCGCGGCCCACTCCGGTAACGGCTCATTGGCGAGTCGTCTGAAATATTCACCGTTCATGAACGGCCGGTTGATGATCACACCGAGACCCCGGTCGGCGGCGAGCGGCAGCAGACGCTCCTCGCAACGGCGCTCGGTGATCGAGTAATTGCACTGGATAAAGTCAGGCGTCTCGCGATCGAGGAACTCGAACAACGGCTCGTAGAGGTCGTAGTTAGAGACCGTCACGCCGATGTACCGTGCTTTGCCGGACGCCTTCCACGCCTGCAGCGTCGGCCAATGCGTGTATAGATCCGTCAGACTGAAGATCTGGGCGAGATCGATCGTCTCGCGGCCATAGGATCTCAGGCTCGTTTCCAGTTGCTCGACACCGGCCGCCCCGTTCTCGGACACTTTGGTGGTAATGAACAGCCGGTCGCGCAGATCTGGCGCGTTGATGACCCTGCCGAAACCCGAGTCGTTCGCCGGATTCCGCGGCCAGGTGTCGACGAGGCGACCACCGTGCTCAACGAGCGTGCGCAGGATCGCCGCGACAGGCTCGGTGCCGTTCTGGGCAATCTCGGAGACGACCTTGCTCGAGCCCAGTCCGATGAGCGGCAACGCTTCGCCGCTCGTCGGAATCCGCCGGACGGGCATCGTTGCCTGCGCCAGAGCGCGTATGTTCGCGAGACTGCCTGCACCGAGCATCGACATCAGTGCGAGAAAATCCCGTCGAGTCTTATTCGAGTTTAGCGACATCGTATCCCCCAAAAGCTGCGTGTTCGCGTTACTGCAGAGCTTACCATCCAAAGCCTTGCAGGTTCGTCAAGAGTAGACAATAAGTCTTGCGCCGGGTTCCGGCCGCTCAGCTCGGCACGGACCTGAGCAGGCCCGGATAATAAGCCAGCAGCGTGCCCGTGCGTGCCACATAGCTCACGCAGAGCGCCGCCCAGAGGCCATGGTTGCCGAACGGCCGCAACAGCCACCAGGCAAGCACGTATATCGCTACGGTTAATAACATGGCGTTGCGCATCTGCGCCGTGTGCGTTGCGCCGATAAAGATGCCATCGAGCTGAAACGCCCAGACGCCGAGCAGCGGTGTCAACACGACCCAAGGGAGATACACCCGAGCGGCCGCTCTAGCTGCAGCGTCCACGGTCATGAAATCGATGACTGCCGCGCCGACGAGCACGGTGAGCAGGGCGATGGCAACCGCCGTCGCTGCCGCCCAAACCGTCGTGATCTTGACCGCGGCCAGCAAGCCTGCTCGATGCCGCGCGCCGAGCGCCCGGCCCACGAGTGCTTCGGCGGCGAATGCGAGGCCATCGAGAAAGAACGCGCCGACGGATATGAATTGCGTGAGCACAGCGTTGGCCGCCAGAACGACGTCGCCCTGGCGCGCGCCTTGGGCCACGAACCAGACAAACACCATGATGAGCGCGAGCGAGCGCAACATGATGTCGCCGTTGACGACGATCGTGCGCCTGAGCTGCTCAGACATCAGCAAGCCTGCAATGCTGAACCTGCCGCCGAGGTGGCGCATCTGGCGCCACGCGAGCACGAGACCCACGGATGCGGCAATGCACTCGGCTATCAGCGTGCCGAGCGCGACGCCACGAACGTCCCAGCCGAAGCCGAGAACGAACAGCGCATCGAGCGCAATGTTCGTCAAATTCAGCACGAGCTGTAGCACGAGCCCGACGTCGGTGCGTCCGAGGCCGATGAACCAGCCGAGCAGCGCATAGTTGGCAAGCGTCGCGGGTGCAGCCCAGATTCGGATATCGAAGTACTCGCTCGCAAGACCTTCGACTTGCTCGCTCCCACCGAGCAAGTAAAACGCGGTCGCACGAATGGGCCACTGCAGCACGATGAGCGTGAGGCCGATGACGAGCGCGATCAGCAGCGCTCGCCCGAGCGTCGCGGCGACCTCATCGGTGTTCTGTGCACCGAGCGCCTGCGCCGTGAGTCCCGTCGTGCCCATGCGCAAGAATCCGAAGCCCCAGAAAACGAACGAGAAAATAAGCGCGCCGACGGCCACGGCGCCGATATAGGCCGGATCGGGAATTTGCCCGACGACGGTCGTGTCGACGACACCGATGAGTGGCGTAGAGACGTTCGACAGCATGACGGGCACGGCAATCGACAACACCGTGCGATGCGTCACGATTGTGGCGTCATTCGTCTCATTGGCTGCTGTCATAAGAGCGAAATGCTCCCGATTCCGGCACGACCGCCGGAACCCGGACTGTGATTGGGGTCACGGGATTCTACTCGGGTGTCTTTTAGACTGCTCTGACATCCCGAAGGCCGGCCTCACAGGCCCGGCACGAGGAAGTCGTATGACACGCAGCACATCGGTCCTGGCCCCTTTGCTAGCGCTCGCGCTGAGCGGGTGCGCCGCAATGAACGAGCAGCAGTGCCTGGTCAGCGACTGGCGCTCGGTCGGATTCGAGGACGGCGCACTCGGTCGCCCCGTCGAGACGATCGGCAACTACCGCCAGGCCTGCACGAAGCACGGCGTGAGCCCGGATCTCGAGAGCTACCGCAGCGGCCACGCCGACGGTGTGGAGTCGTTCTGCCAGCCCGTCAAGGGGTTCAACTACGGTCACAGCGGTGCCAGCTATCGTGGCGTCTGCCCGGCTGACCTGGAGGGCAGCTTTCTGGCCGCTTACAACGAGGGTCGTCAGCTCCACGAGCTCGAAGCTGCGTTGCGCAGCGCCGATGCTCAGATCGCCCAGCGCCAACGCGCACTAGAGAATCTCAAGGCCGACATCGCCGACACCGAGGCTGCGCTCATCGCCGAGGGTGTGAGCGCATCGGAGCGCGTGATCCTGCTCAACGAAACGAAAGAGCTCGCACGCCAGCACGGCATCATCGAGGCCGAGATCATCGAGCTCGAGCGCGACCGGGTGCTGCGCGCTCAGGCCTTATTCGACTACCGCGAAGCGCTCGCCTACGACTTCTAGCGGGACCTGAGCTAGGTCGCTTCGCCGACGACGATACGCAGCACGCGATCGTCGAAAGCCTCGGGCTCGAGCCGTCCGTCGCGATTGCTCGTGCCCATATAGATCGCACCGTCCGGTCCGACAGTCAGCGCTCGCACGCGGCGGTAGAGCGACTCGCTCGGCACGCCGGCGCGCCAGACCCGCGTCGTAAACCAACGTTCGACACCCGTCACTCGATTGGCATCCGAGGCATCCTGGAAACGAACGCGGATCAAGGCCTCCGACCAGAGTGCCGTGAGATAGAGATCGCCGTTGTGAAAAATGAGATCGCCTGGCGGCACGGAGGGGATCCACGAGAGTATCGGATCGACGTAGCCGGCTACCCCAGGCGCGCCGACGACGAGCGGCCAGCCGTAGTTTGCGCCTCTCTCGACGATATTGATCTCGTCGAACGCACCGATACGCGGCTCCCATTCGACCGTCGGACCGTGATCGGCGACGAAGAGCGCGCCGTCCTCGGGCCGAAACGCGATCCCGGTCGGGTTTCTGAAGCCGTAGGCCCAAATAGGATTGCCGGGCCAGGGGTTGTCCGCAGGCACCTCGCCCTGCGGCGTCAAGCGTAGAATGCTGCCACCCAGATTCTCCAGATCTTGCGCACGCGTGCGCTCGCGCGCATCGCCGGTGCCGATGTAAAGCATGCCGTCGGGCCCGAATTTAATGCGCCCGCCGTTATGCGTCGTCGCGCCGGGGATATCGTCGAGAATGATCTGTTCCTCGCGACCGCGCCCATTGACCTCACGAAATCGGCTCACGCGATTCGTCACCTGCTCCGCACCGCGCTCGACCGTGTACATGACGTAAACCCAGGGTTCCGCAGGAAAATTCGGATGCAGTGCGAGGCCGTTGAGGCCGTTCTCGCGGATCTCGGCCGTGACGTTCTGCACGGTCACCCAGGGCGTCGGGTCGAGGCTGCCGTCTGGATTGACGATGCGAACGCGTCCGGCCTTCTCCGTCAGAAACAGGCGCCCGTCGCGTGCAAACTCGAGACTCCAAACGACATCGAGGCCCTGCGCCACAGTTTCGACGGTGACGCCCGGCGGATTCAGGTGGTAGGCCTCGAGCGGGAACAGGGGCAGATTGCCCATGATCGGCCGGTCGTCCTGCGCCTGTGCCGGACTCAGGCCGGCGCCCAGCGCCACCGCGACGATGATCGAACGTACTCCAGAGATCTCGAAACGCATCAGGTTTTCCCCGCAAATTATCGGTGTTTCCTACGCGCAAACTTAGATCAGCCGCGCGACGCAGACAAGCAGTATGCTGTCGCGTTCGGGCAGATCACAGTGCGATCGGCCTCACCGGCCGCTACAATGCCCGTTCAAACCGGCGGTACCGCCGTCGGCAACGAGCAAAGAACAATCAACCGAGATTCCAGGGGAAACACATGCAGACGAGAGCTATCGCCCTTGCGATGATTGCAACGAGTACGCTGGCCGTGCAAACGGCGCATGCGCAGGCACAAACCGATGCGCCGATGAGTTTCTTCGTCACGAGCACGACGCATAGCGGCGACCTCGGCGGCCTGGCCGGCGCCGACGCGGAATGCCAACGCCTCGCCGCCGCTGTGGGCGCGGGCGGGCGAACGTGGCGCGCCTATCTGAGCACGACCGGCACGCAGACCGAGCCAGGCGTCAATGCGCGCGACCGGATCGGTGACGGCCCGTGGCACAACGCCAGCGGCGTCATGATCGCTGCGAACGTCGCGGATCTGCACGGCGACGTAGAGCGGGACCGCAACCTGATCTACCGCGAGACCGCGTTGACCGAGAACGGCGATCTCGTCAACGGCCGCGTACGCCCGCAGGGCGAAAACAACGAGCACGACATGCTGACAGGCTCGGACTCGCGCGGGCGCGCGTACTGGGGCGGCCTCTCCAACGGCGGGCTCGATTTCACTTGCCGCAACTGGACCTATGGCGGGTCTGACGGCAACGCTGTCATCGGCCATCACGACCGTTTGAGTGGCTGGAACACATCGTGGAACTCCTCACATACGACCGAGGGGTGCTCGCTTGCGGACTTCGTCGAGACCGGCGGCGCGGGCCGTTTCTACTGCTTCGCAGCCGACTGACGACGACCGGGCGCAATAAAGCCCGGGACGCAGGCCTGGCGCGCAGACGCGCGAAGGTTTGGTGCGCGCCTGCGTCAGCCCAGCAAGATGTCGGGTTTGTTTTCGAGTCAGCCCGGCGTTAGATCGAGCAACGCGGCGAGCTCGCGCATATGCGTGAAGGTCGCGTGTGCTCCCGCCCCGCTCAGCCTTGCGGCCGGGGTCAGGCCCGCGAAGCCGAAGACCGTCATCCCTGCCGCGCGCGCAGCCGTGACCCCGCTGACGGTATCCTCGATGACGGCTGTTCGGCCGGGATCGGCACGCATCGTCTGTGCTGCGTGAAGAAAGACATCCGGCGCGGGCTTGGCACGCGCGACGTCGATGGCGCTGAATATCTGCCCGTCGAACAACGGTAGCAATCCCGTTGCGCCGAGCGTCGCCCGCATCTTGTCGTGATCGCCGCTCGAGGCGACACAGTACGGCACCTCGAGCATGCCAATAATGTCTACGACGCCGTCGACGGCGCGTACCTCTTTTCGCAACGTTTCGTCGCGGGTTTTCTTGTAGCGCTCTACCGATGCCGCCGGCACGGGCCGACCGAGCAGGTCTTCTACGATGAGGACGCTATCGGCGAGCGCACGCCCGAGAAACTGCTCGTAGACCTCCTGTTCGGACAAGCGCAGGCCGAGCTCGGCGAGAAACTGGCGAAAGATCCGATTGCCGATGACCTCGCTGTCGACGATGACCCCGTCGCAGTCGAAGATAATCAACTCATAGGCTCGGCGCACGGCCAGCTCCTGCTCGATTCACGTTCGCGTCCGCGGTCGTCGGCGCACGAGCGTCCGCAACATGCCAGCTCATGGCTCGGAGCTCGGGGTTGGTGCCGGCAGAGAGACTCGAACTCCCGACCTGAGGTTTACAAAACCCCTGCTCTACCAACTGAGCTATGCCGGCCCCGAAAGAACGGCTGCAAGTCTAGCCGAAAACGTGCCCGAAAAAGATGTCCCCGAAAACAGGTCAAGTTCATTCTCGTGGCGAAAACAAACCTGAAGCTTTGGTATTGCTATCAAGCCCTTTTGTCAGCCGACCGTCACGCAGGGACGCTGCTCGAGGCGATTGATTCGACCCGGTGCCTGCAGCGCGTCGAGATCGATATCGGCATCGTTGTCGGCGAGCACATCGATCCAATACAGCGTCGCGCTACGGCTGCGGTCGGCAACCGTCGGGTCGTAGCCGAGAGCGCGAACCCGCTCGCGAACCGAGCCGGCTCGGCTGATCTCACTGAATACGCCCAGCGAGATTGTCTGGCGCTCTTCGCTTCCGGGTACGATGTATGAGTCGGAGATGTCGTTCGCATGGAGCTCGCGAAGTATCTCGGTGGCCACCTCGCGCGTCGGAATATCCGGAAGATGGACCCAGTAACCGACCCAGACGTCGCCGTCGACGACACGCTGGCTCGGTGCGTATCCGGCCTCGCGCAGCGCCGCCTGCGCGGCCGAAGCCTGTGCGAGCTCTTCGAATGGGCCAACACTGATGCAAAGCTGCGAAGCCACAGGCTGCGCGGCGGGTAGCGGCGGCGGCGCAGACTCCGGTACCGCTTCGGCCAGCGCTTCGATCGTCTCGAGTGCCGATTCCTCGAGCTCGCTGATGAGCGTAATGCCCGGGATGCGAGGATTCGCGACGAAGCTCTCGCCGTTTCGCGGCTCCGCATACCACGCAGCCCAGGCGGCGAAGCCAAGATTCGCGAGCACCAGAGCCAGGAATAGATTTCGCATCACACCTCCGAAGCGATGTACGCCAAGCCTTCGAGAACGAACCGAGGCCGATAGCTTACCGAAGTTTCGAGCCAGGACTCGAGCTCACGTGCACCGCCCCCCGTCAAGACGACCGTCGGCGGCATGTCCAGCGCCGTGGCGATCTCGGCAACGGCTCGATCGAGCCCGGCGGCGATGCCGAGCATCGTACCGTGCGCGACTGCGTCGTTCGTGCTCGTACCGAGTAAGCCCAGGCCTGTTGGCGCCGTTCGCGCGGGCACCGTATCGCCAATGCCGCGCGTCTCGCGGCTCAGTGCGCCAGCAACAATCTCCGGACCAGCCAGAATGAGCCCCCCGAGATGGCTACCGTCTCGGGCGACGGCATCGAGCGTAACGGTCGTACCGACATCGATCACACAGGCAGCCCCGTCAATGAGCCAGTGGGCGGCGACGATGGCCGCCCAGCGATCGGCCCCGAGACGCGTAGGATCGCTGTACGCGCAGCGAACCCCGTACTGTTCGCTCGCCGGTTTCACGAGCGTCAGCGCCACACCGTGCGCGCCCGCAAGTGCACGCAGCCGCTCATCGAGCTCTTGCCCGGCGACATTTGCCGCTACGAGGTCTGTCGCGCCGATGAGTGCGGCGCCGAGCCCCTCGAGCGCAGCGTCCACGGCACCCGCATGCACGGCCTGACCACCGTCAGCAAGCTCGCCGGCGGCAACGCGCGCCCACTTGATCCGCGTATTGCCGATATCCGCAACGATCTTCATGACGCCGGTCTTACGCTGACATCGCCGGCGAGAATTTTTCGCACGCCAACGTCGGTCTCGACGAGCAGCATACCGTCCGCACCGATACCGACTGCCGTTCCGACGGTACCGTTCGCACCGACTCGACGCCCTCGTAGATAATCCGCCTCCGCAAGCTCGGCGTGATAAGCGGAGAATCCGCGTTGCGCGTAACCCTGCAACATGTCGGCAAGCGCCCCGATCAGCG
>JBFJXA010000010.1:0-25831 GCA_041623375.1 Gammaproteobacteria bacterium
AATGGTTCTCGGCGGCGTGTGGTCTACGGTCATCGGGACCGGCCTCTTTATCGGACTGTTAAACTCGGGCCGCCCTCTGGAGGAGGCCATGGCCCTGACCTTCCTCGTTCTCGTGCTCATAGAGCTGCTCGAGGCCTATAGCTTTCGTTCAGACCGTGATTCGATATTCAATTCGCCGTTCGCCAATCGTTGGCTGAACGCGGCCGTGCTCGGGGAGCTCAGCATGTTGCCATTGATCGTCTACCTACCGATACTACATGCGCCCTTCGGCACGTTCGCATTGACCGCATCCGACTGGGTGCTCATCACCGGGCTCGCATTCACGATCGTGCCGGTCCTGGAGCTCGCGAAGCTCGCGATCCGCTGTGAGCTCTTCGGCAGCCTCGCGGACGCGTCCTGAGCACATATGCCCGATCTCTTTACGGAAGACAGGCCCAAAGCCAAATCGGTACGCCCGCTACGCGAGCTCTATCCGTTCATCCGTCCATACCGTGGACATCTCGCCCTGGCGCTCGCGGCGCTGCTCGTCGCCGCCGTCGCGATGCTCGCCCTGCCAGTCGCCCTACGCTACCTGATCGATAACGGATTTGCCGCTGAGGACGCGGCTGCGATCGACCGGTATTTTCTCTTGCTGCTTGGCGTCACGATCGTGTTCGGCTTGTTTGCAGCGCTGCGGTTCTACCTCGTCATGTGGCTCGGTGAGCGAGTCGTCGCTGACATTCGCGTGGCCGTATACAGCCATGTCATCCGCATGGATCCGTCGTTTTACGAAATCACGAAAACGGGTGAAGTGCTCTCGCGCTTGACGACCGACACGACATTGATTCAATCGATCGCCGGCGTCGGGCTCTCTATTAGTTTGCGCTCGGCGTTGACGCTGACCGGTGGGCTCGTCATGCTCACGATCACGAGCCCGGCACTCACGGGACTCATCATTTTGCTCGTGCCGCTGATACTCCTGCCGATTCTGTTGGTCGGCAGGCGCGTTCGGCGTCTGTCTCGCGCGGCCCAGGATCGCGTCGCGGATACGAGCGGCTTGGCCGGTGAAACTCTCAACGCCGTGCAGACCGTGCAGGCATTTACGCTCGAGGAACTGCAGAGCGCACGCTTCAGTCAGGCCGTAACTCAAGCGTTCGCGACCGCGTTGCAGCGCATTCGCTTGCGCGCGGTGCTGATCGCCATTGCAATCTTTGCGATCTTCGCCGCGGTTACGCTCGTGCTCTGGATCGGCTCGCAGGCCGTGCTCGACGATCGCATGTCGGGTGGCGAGCTCGGCCAGTTTCTGCTCTATGCGCTGTTCGTCGCGGGCGCAGCCGCGTCGCTCAGCGAGATGTGGGGGGAAGTGCAGCGCGCGGCCGGCGCGACCGAGCGGCTCATAGAGCTCTTGAGCGCGCAGCCGATCATTCGCGCGCCCGCCGATGCACAGCCCTTTCCGCGCGACGGGGCCGGGCGCATCGTCATCGAGCACCTGACGTTCGCCTATCCGTCGCGCCCGGACACGCTCGCGCTCGACGACCTCAGTCTCGCGATCGCGCCGGGCGAAACCGTCGCAATCGTCGGCCCATCCGGCGCCGG
The DNA here is from genome assembly GCA_041623375.1 of Gammaproteobacteria bacterium. Classification (GTDB taxonomy): domain Bacteria; phylum Pseudomonadota; class Gammaproteobacteria; order Steroidobacterales; family Rariloculaceae; genus JAHEEM01. Next base: position 1,576 of record JBFJXA010000010.1, read on the forward strand.
CAAGACGACGCTCTTTCAGCTACTGCTGCGCTTCTACGATCCTGCACGCGGCCGAATCCTCGTCGACGGCATCGATATCAGGCGCGCGGACCCGGCGGAGCTGCGCCGGCGCATGGGGCTCGTGCCGCAGGAGACGGCCGTGTTCGCAACGACGGCCCGCGAGAATATTCGCTATGGTCGCCCCGGAGCGTCCGATGCCGAGATCGAGGCGGCTGCGCGCGCGGCCGAAGCAGCCGATTTCATCGAAGCGCTCCCGGAGGGCTACGAGACATTTCTCGGCGAGCGCGGCACGCGCCTTTCCGGCGGTCAGCGTCAGCGCATCGCCATCGCTCGAGCAATCCTGCGCAACCCGCCTATTCTGCTGCTCGATGAAGCGACGAGCTCGCTGGATGCCGAGAGTGAGCGACTCGTGCAGGAGGCACTCGAGCACCTCATGCAGGGACGCACGACGCTCATCATCGCACACCGCCTCGCGACCGTTCTCAAAGCTGATCGCATCGCCGTCATGGATCTGGGACGACTCATAGACATCGGCACGCATACCGAGCTCGTCGCGCGCAATCAGCTTTACGCGCGATTGGCCGAGCTGCAGTTCGGTGAGGGCGGCCACCCCGCCCTCGAGGCGGCCCGCTGACGGCACGCTGGCATCCCTCCGGCGACCTATGCAGAATGGCGCCCATGAGCAATGAAGCCAGTGTCGTCGTGACCGACACGGACTTGATCGAGCACGTGATCGAGTCGGTTCCTAAGGATCTCGGCGAGTTCGTCGTCAGACGAACGCTACCCTCGGAGCAACGCCGCCGCGTTGGGCCCTTCGTCTTCTTCGATCATATGGGTCCGGCCGAATTCGAGCCCGGCAGTGGTGTCGCTGTGCGGCCGCATCCGCATATTGGACTCGCGACGCTGACCTACCTGTTCGAGGGCACGATCCTGCATCGCGACAGCCTCGGCTACGTACAGCCAATCGAGCCCGGTGCCGTGAATTGGATGACGGCCGGGCGCGGTATCGTGCACTCCGAGCGCACGCCGCCCGAGCTCTTCGAAAGCGGCTCGAGACTGCACGGCCTGCAGATCTGGCTTGCACTCCCGACCGAGCTCGAAGAGATGGATCCCAATTTTGCGCATTACCCGGCCGACGACATACCGGTAGTGACGATACCCGGCGTCGACATCCAGATTGTCGTGGGCAACGCCTTCGATAAGGTGTCGCCCGTCGCAACGACCTCGGAGACGCTCTACCTCGCGCTCGACATGCAGGCCGGCGCGACGCTCGCCGTCCCGGACGGCGTCGACGAGCGTGCCGTCTACGTCGTGACCGGCGAACTGCGCATCGGCAGCCGGCAGCTTGCGCCGGGCACGATGGCCGTCCTGCGACCCGACGCATCCGTTACGCTCGAGGCGCTTGCGGATTCCAAGGCCATTATCCTCGGCGGCGCGACGTTACCGGGTAAACGCATCGTCTGGTGGAACCTCGTGAGCAGCTCGCGCGAGCGCATCGAGAAAGCCAAGGATGACTGGCGCAACGGCCGCTTCGACAAGGTGCCCGGCGACGATGAGTTCATTCCACTCCCGGACTAGAATGTTGCCACGGCCCGGCTGGCGGTGTGTGCCCGAGCCACGCGCATAGACGCCCGCCTCGAATAAGAACAACAGGGAGCGCCCGATGGACGCAATAATCGAGATCCTCTACACGCGCGTTATCCCCATCCTGCTCATCATGGTCATGACCGGGCTCGGCTTATCGCTGACGATCGCCGATCTGAAGCGCGTGATCGTCGTGCCGAAGGCCGCGACGATCGGCTTGGTCGGCCAGTTGCTGCTGCTGCCGTTGCTGGCATTCGCCCTGGCCTTCGTGCTCGCGCCCTCCCCAGAAATCGCCGTGGGCGCGATCATCCTCGCCGCGTGTCCCGGGGGCGTAACCTCGAACGCATACGTATTCGCTGCCCGCGCCGACGTCGCCCTGTCCGTGACGCTGACGGCGATTTCCAGCGTGATCACGGTATTCACGATCCCGCTGCTGACCTACTTCGCGATGCAAGTCTTCATGGACGCAGGTCAGCGGCCCGATCTGCCGGCAGCGAACATCTTTCGCACGCTGTTCATGCTTTCGATCGTGCCGATCGCGACGGGCATGGCCGTGCGCTGGCGGTGGCCGGCATTTGCAGAAAGCCTGCTCGAGCGGCTGCGCCGAGTCACGGTCGGCGTCCTCATGCTGCTCATCATCGCAGCGGCGATCTCGAGCTACGAGATCATCCGTGAGAACCTGCTCGCGGCCGGACTGCTCGTCCTCGTGTTGAATCTTCTGTCGATGAGCATGGGATTCGGGCTCGGAAAGACGTTCGGGCTACCGCTGAAGCAGAGGATTACGCTGACCTACGAGATCGGCGTGCAGAACATATCGCTCTCGTTGCTCGTGACGCTCACACTCATCGGCAGCCAGGCACTCGCGATCACGACGCTTCTTTACGCCGTCATCATGCCGACAACGGCCCTCGCGCTCATCGCCATTTCGCACAAGCTCCTGCGCGCTGCCGGCGAAACCGGCTAGCTCGCGTGCGCGATTAGATCCTCGTAGTCCGGGTTCTCGCGAATGACTTTCGCGACGTACGGGCACGTTGGGATGATCCTGATGCCATTGTCGCGCGCATAGTCGAGCCCGAACAGCACGGCCTGCCTGGCGATTCCCTGCCCGCGCAGCGGGGGCGGCGTGAACGTCCGTCGAAAATCGAGCACGCCGTCGGCCTGGACGCTGTATTCGAGCGTAGCCTCTGCGGCGTCTATATCGGCGACGAAACGCAGATTGTCCGGGTCGTGACGGACCTTCATTGAACAGGTGCGGTTACGCGCTAGCGGGGCAAGGCCTGCTCGAGAATCCTCGCAACGTGCAGGCCGGTACGACCGGTGCCGTCGCTGATCTGATGCCGGCAGCTGAATCCGTCGGCCGCGATCAACGTGTCGGCATCCGCCTCGCGCACCTTCGGCAGCAGCGAGCGCTCGGCCATTTTCATCGAAACGTCGTAATGCTCGGCGTCGTAGCCGAAAGAACCGGCCATTCCGCAACAGCTCGAGTCGATCGTCTCGACGGCGAGGTTCGGTATCAAGCCGAGCGCCTTCTCTACCGGCGCAACGAGCCCGAACGATTTCTGGTGACAATGCCCATGCAGCAGCACGCGGCGCTGTGGCAACGCCTCGAGCCGCAGGTCGAGCTTGCCGGCATCGTGCTCGTGAGCGAGAAACTCCTCGAACAGCATTGCGTTGTCGGCCAGCGCACGCGTGTCATCGTCGGGGAACATCGACAGAAACTCGTCGCGCAGCGTCAGCAGGCACGACGGCTCGAGGCCGACGATCGGCACGCCGCGCTCGACGAACGGCTTGAGCGCTTCGATCGTGCGGCGCGCTTCTTTCTTGCCCTCATCGACGAGACCCACGCTCAAGAACGTGCGTCCGCAGCACAGCGGTCGGTCGCCATCGGACGCCCTGGCCGTCACGACGCGGTAACCCGCCGCGGCGAGGACTCTGGCTGCCGCCGTTGCAGTCTCCGGTTCGAAGTTGGCGTTGAACGTGTCGGCGAGCAGCACGACCTCGGGCCCGTTCTCGGGGCCCCACGTGCCACCCGTAAACACGTCGCGCCGCCAGGCCGGTGTGGCACGGTGCGCCGTGAATCCGAGCATACGCTCGCGTAATCTGCCGAGCAGTGAGCTGTGATTCGGCGCGTTGAGCGCCCAGCGTGCGCGCGCGGCCCAGCGGGCGTAGCGCGGCAGGTAGGCCACGAGCCGATCGCGCAGCTTGAGCCCGTGACGCTTGCGATACTGGCTCAGGAACTCGATCTTCATGCGGTACATGTCCACGCCCGTCGGACATTCGCGCTTGCACGCCTTGCAGCCGACGCACAGCGCCATCGTGTCGTAGAGCGCATCCGACGTGAGCGCATCGGCGCCGAGCTGACCCGTCAGGGCCAGCCGGAGGCTGTTCGCACGCCCGCGCGTGACGTCGCGCTCGTCGCTCGTCGCCCGGTACGACGGGCACATGACCCCGGGATCGCGCTTGCGGCAGGCACCGTTGTTGTTGCACATCTCGGCAGCACGGTAGAAGCCGCCCCATTCGGACCAGTCGAGATTCTCCTTGATCTCGACCGGCGCGTAGCTTTCGGGATAGCGCGAGATCGATCGGTCGTCCATCGGTAGCGGATCGACGATTTTGTGAGGATTGAAGACTCCCTCCGGGTCGAATGCGGCCTTGATCTCCTCGAAGGCTTTGACGATGCGCGGCCCGAGCATCGGCTCGATAAATTCCGAGCGCGCGAGCCCGTCGCCGTGCTCACCGGAGTGCGTTCCCTTGTAGTCACGCAGCAGCGCATGCGCCTCCTCGGCGATCGTGCGCAGCTTCTTGCGGTCCGTGTCGAGCTTCAAATTCAGGATCGGGCGCACGTGCAGACAACCGACCGCCGCGTGCGCGTACCACGTGCCCGTCGTGCCGTGCCGCGTGAAAACCTCGGTCAGACGCTCGGTGTATTCGCCGAGCTTGGGCAACGGCACGGCGCAGTCCTCGATGAACGAGACCGGCTTGCCGTCGCCCTTCGCCGACATGACGATGTTGAGCGCCGCCTTGCGCACGTTCCATACGGATTGTTGCGCCTCGCGATCCTCTGCACGCACAACCGCGTCCGGAAAACCGAGCGTGCCCATGACCTCCTCGAGGTTGTCGAGTTGGCGCAGCAACGCATCACGGTCTTCGCCGGCAAACTCGATTAGAAAGAGCGCGGCGGGCTCGCCACGCACGAAACGCTCGAGCGTTGGGCGGAACTGCGCCTGTTGACGGGCGAGGTTCATGACCGTGCTGTCGACGAGCTCTATGACGGTCGGCTCGAGCTTGACGAGATGCTGCGCGGACTCCATCGCCGAGAGGAACGTCGGGAAGTGGCAGATGCCGAGCACCTTGTGTTTCGGAACCGGCGCGAGCTTGAGGTCGATCTGCTCGAACCACGCGAGCGTCCCTTCGGATCCGACGAGGATGTCGGCGAGGTTACGGTCCGCGCGCCCGAGTCGGTCCAGATTAAAGCCTGCGACGTTGCGCGCGGTCTGCGGTAAACGTCGCACGAGCTCTTCGCGCTCGCGGTCGTAGAGACCGACCATCTGCTCTGCGAGCGCCTTGAGACGCCCATTCGCGCCGCCGTTAAACGCACCCGCATCGAAGTGCAGACGATCGCCGTCTGCGAGCACGGCATCGATGCCGAGCACGTTATCGACCATGTGGCCGTAACGCAGCGAGCGCGAGCCGACGCTATTATTGGCCGCCATGCCACCGATCGTCGCGCGACTCGACGTCGAGACGTCCACGGGAAAGAACAGACCGCTCGGCGCGAGCGCGCGATTGAGCTCATCGAGCACGATACCGGGCTCGACCGAGACCGTGCGCGCCTGCGTATCGAGCGCACAGACCTGCGTCAGATATTTGCTCGAATCGATGACAAGAGAATGGCCCACCGTCTGGCCGGCTTGGGACGTGCCGCCGCCGCGTGGCAGCGCCGACACCCCGTGCTCGCGCGCAATCTCGAGCGCGCGACGCGCATCGGCCGTACTGCGTGGAATGACGACGCCGACAGGAAAAATCTGATACATCGAGGCGTCGGTCGAGTAACGGCCGCGACTGAAGATATCGAACAGGACTTCGCCTTCTAGTTCATGACGCAGCGTCTTCTCGAGCGCGGCGACGTCGGCTTCATCGAATTTTTCGGCTGTTGCGGCCAAGCGCGTCTCCGGATTGGATTTTTGAACTCTGTACTCGGGAGCCCTGCTATTCTAGCGCTGTTGCGCGAGCCAGTCGCGGTTATCGAGACATGGATATCGACGAGAAAGAACGCCAGCTACGCGAACGCGTCCGTGCTCGCGGCTTCGAGATGCGCAAGTCCGCGGGCGCTGCGCCGCCTGCCAATCAGGGCGAATACATGGTGTACGACCCCGTGACGGGAGGCTCGCTGCTCGGCCACCGCTTCGAGGCAACGCTGAACGATATCGAGCGCTGGCTTGCGGGCGACTGAACGGCGCACGGCGCTCGCTAGGCCGACGACGGAGCGATATGGTCTAATAGGCGCCTTCTAGAAAAAGACGAAGAACGACAGTCGCATGAGTCAATCACAGGGGTCCGGGCCCGCCCGAAGCGGTCGACAGTTTCTCCAGATACCCGGCCCCAGTAACGTCCCTGACCGCGTGCTGCGTGCGATCGACCGACCGACGATCGATCACCGCGGGCCCGAGTTTGCGCAGCTGACGCTGCGACTCCTGCCGGGCCTGCAGAAGGTCTTCAAGTGCGACGGTCCCGTCGTCATCTTCCCGTCGTCCGGCTCCGGTGCCTGGGAGGCCGCACTCGTCAACACGCTCTCGCCCGGCGACAAAGTGCTCATGGTCGAAACCGGGCAGTTCGCCGTGCTCTGGCGCGACATCGCCGAGCGACTCGGCCTCGAAGTCGAGTTCATTCCGGGTGACTGGCGCACAGGCGTTAACGCGGAAAAAATCGCCGCGAGCCTGGCTGCCGACAGTGGACACGAGATCAAGGCCGTCGCAGTCGTGCACAACGAAACTTCGACTGGCGTCACGAGCCATATCGCGCCCGTCAGAGAAGCCATCGACGCTGCGAAACACCCGGCGCTGCTGTTCGTAGACACGATCTCCTCGCTCGGCTCGGTCGACTACCGGCATTCCGAGTGGGGCGTCGACGTGACTGTCGGCGGATCGCAGAAAGGGCTCATGCTGCCGCCGGGCCTGGGCTTCAACGCCGTCAGCGAGAAAGCGATCGAGGCGTCGCAAACCGCCACCTTGGCGAGATCCTATTGGGACTGGAACGCGGTCCTCGAATCGAACGAGACCGGATACTTCCCGTATACGCCCGCAACGAATCTTCTTTACGGACTCGAGGCAGCGCTTGAGATGCTGTTCGAGGAAGGGCTGGACAACGTCTTCGCCCGTCATGCCCGTCATGCCGAAGCGACGCGACGCGCCGTGGCGGCATGGGGACTGGAGAATCTGAGCCTGGATTCGAGCGAGCATTCGAACATATTGACAGCCGTCGTGATGCCCGAGGGGCACGATGCCGACCGGCTGCGCGGGGTCATCCTCGAACGTTTCGACATGACGCTGGGCACGGGCCTCGGCAAAGTCAAAGGCAAGGTCTTTCGCATCGGCCATCTCGGATGGTTCAACGATCTCATGCTCGCCGGCACGCTGGCCGGCGTCGAAATGGGGCTCAAGATCGCCGGTGTGCCTCACAAGCCGGGCGGAACGCAGACAGCACTCGACTGGCTGGCAGGGCCGGAGTCCTAGTCGGCCATGGATCCGTCAACCGCGGTTGCAACGAGCCCGCTGCTCGCGCTGCTCGCTTTTCTGGGAGTCATCTTTCTCCTGCTGTTTCTGATTGCCAAGTGGCGGTGGCATGTCTTTCTGGCGCTACTGGTTCCGCTGATCTTGTTCGGCGTCATTCCCGGCGTAGAACAAAATAATTTCATCGACGCGTTCGAGACCGGCTTCGGCTCGACGCTCGGATCGATCGGCGTCGTCATCGTGCTCGGCTCGATCATCGCCGAAGCCTTGCGTCACACGGGCGCCATCCAGACCATTACACGCTCGATGGTCAGCGCAGTCGGCTCCACGCGCATGCCGCTGGCCCTGACACTGACGGGATTCGTCCTTGGCGTTGCAATTTTCTCGGACGTCGCTTACGTGATTTTGAATCCGCTCGTGCACTCGGCCGCGAAAATGATGGGCGTGACCGTGGGTGTCATGTCTATCGGCCTGGTCGGCTCATTACAATTGACGCACGCGATCGTGCCACCGACGCCCGGCCCTTTGGCCGCGGCGGCACTCGTAGGCGCCGATATCGGTGCCACGATCATCTTCGGCTCCATCGCCTGCCTTGCGGGCTCGATCGCAGGCTGGATATGGGGCCAGTACATCGCCGGCCCGCGCATCAAAACGCTACCGTCGGACGAATATGCCGGCGTGGATTTCCTCGAGGTCGAAGCCGAAGGCGGCTTGCCCGGGCCCGTGGCCTCTTATGCACCCATCCTCGTGCCGATCCTGTTGATCTCAGCGCAGAGCGTCTCGCGGTTGTTTCTCGCCGAGGACCACATCATCCGTACGGGACTCGCCTATATCGGTTGGCCGGTCGTTGCGCTCAGCGTGGGCGTGTGGCTCGCGTACCGTAACGTCAAGACGCCTGAGCACAAAAAAGATGCAAAGAACGCCTGGGTCGAGGAAGCGCTCAGAGTGTCAGCGATGATCCTCGTGGTCACCGGGCTCGGCGGCTCTCTGAGCGAAATACTCAAGGCGACGCCCGCCGTCGACTACATCGCCGGTTTCTTTGCCACGTACGGTCTGCCGTCGATATTGCTGCCGTTCGTCATCGGGATCATCGGCAATATGATCACGGGCTCGACGACGGTCGGCGTCATCACTGCCGCCTCGCTCGTGGCCCCGATGCTCGGCACGCTTGCCTTGTCTCCGGAAGCTGCCATGCTTGCCGGTGCGAGCGGTTCTGTCATTATCAAGTATGTCAATTCGAGCTATTTCTGGGTATGCACCTCCCTGAGCCGCCTACCCGTCAACGAGGCGATCTTCGGCTACGGCGGTGCGACGCTGGTCGGAGGTCTCGTATCGTTCATGACCGTCTGCGCGATGTGGGCGGTCGGTTTAATCTGATTCACTGGGATTCTGGAGTTCTGCGATGGCGAGCAAATTCAATATTCTCTTTCTAGGTGCTTCTTACGGTTCATTGTTCGCCGCAAAGGCCGCGCTCGCCGGCCACTCCGCGCATCTCATATGCCTGCCCGAGGAAGCAGAGCTCATCAACAGCGAAGGTGCGATCGTTCGATTGCCCGTTCGAGGTCTGGATGCGCCCGTCGAGCTCAATACGAAGACGATGCCAGGCAAGGTCACGGCAGGCGCGCCCGAGAATGCGAAGCCGGGCGATTACGACCTCGTCGTTCTCGCCATGCAGGAACCGCAGTACCGCGTTGCCGTCGTCAAGGATCTCCTGAATCGCGTCGGGGCCTCCGGCAAGCCGTGCATGTCGATCATGAACATGCCACCGCTCAGTTACCTGAAGCGCATCCCGACGATCGATGCCGATACGATCAAAGACTGCTACGCAGATGCATCCGCGTGGGACAACATCGAGCCGTCGAAAATCACGCTGTGCAGCCCCGACCCGCAGGCGTTTCGCCCGCCCGAGGAGAAGTGCAACGTGCTCCAGGTCGGTCTACCGACGAACTTCAAGGCTGCGCGTTTCGAGTCGGATGAGGATACGGCCATACTCCGTCAGCTCGAAGACGACATTCAGAACATCCGCTATGACGTCGACGGGAAAAAGGTCGAGCTGCCCGTGAAGCTGCGTGTGCACGACTCGGTATTCGTGCCGCTCGCAAAGTGGTCGATGCTGCTGGCCGGCAACTATCGTTGCGTTCAGGCTGACGAGATGCGGCCGATCAAGGAGGCCGTGCACTCCGATCTCGCCGCCTCCGAAGCCGTCTACAACTGGGTCGTGGAGTTGACCGAGAGCCTCGGCGGCGATCGCGCAGATCTGGTGCCGTTCGAAAAATACGCCAACGCGGCGTTGTCGTTGCAGAAGCCGTCGTCCGCCGCCCGCGCCTTGGCCGCCGGTGCGCCCTACATCGAGCGCGTCGACAAGCTCGTGCAGGCGCTCGCCGCTGCGCAGGGTAAGCAGTCCGATACCGTCGACGAAACCGTTGCGCTCGTCGATGCCTGGCTGACCAAGAACCGGTCGAAGGCCGCCTAGCCAGCACGTCGCGGTCTGCGGCGTTTCTGCGCCGAGCCGTCTACCCGGCATACATCGCGGGCCGAGAGCTGCTGTTTCCCGGCCAGGGAAATGCGTGCCCGTCCATGGACGCTATACTCGTGCTGATCGAAAGTCGAGAACCGAATCGGAGACAATCATGCGCAACTCAGCCATCTTCGCCGGTGGAGCGCTCGTAGCGCTGTTGATTCAGACGGCGATCGCGCAGATGAATCCAGGTGTCATTCAGCTCAACCACGTCGGCGTCGCAGTTGCCGACATGGACGAGTCGATCGCCTTGCTGTCGGACATTTTCGATCCACAGGGGGTGCGCATCGAGCTCTCGGAATATCCGCCGGATTCTCTGCAAGGCCAGGCGCTCGCCGGCGAGATCTAGGTCACGCATCCAGGCCCGCCGGCGGCTGATCGGAGACAACAATCATGCGAACCATCATCTTATGCCTGCTCCTCGTACCCATGATCTGCGCACAGGTCGGCCGGGCCCAGTATGTGACGGAATGGGGTCCGGAGCGCTCGATTCAGCAGATCTCCGAGCACGTCTACCGCTGGGGCGGCGGTGGAAATTTTCCGATGAACTCGCTGTTCATACCGACGTCCGAAGGCATCGTGCTCATCGACGGAGCCGTGCAACCCTGTGAAGCCGGCAACAGCAATTGGATCAAGGAAGAGCTCGAGCGCCGCTACGACGTCCCGGTGCGCTACGTCGTGCTGAGTCACGACCACCAGAGCCATATCTGCGGCACGGCGGCGTTCACCGACACGGCCATCGCGATCGGCCACAAGAAAATCACGCCGCATCTCGTTCGCGAGGGGCGCATCGCAGCGATTCCGTCGATCACGTTCGAAGACTCCCTGGACATCGACCTCGGCGGCGTGAAAGTTACGCTCTACTATTTCGGCCCGACGCACAGCGACAATCTGATTTTCGTCCACGTTCCCGAAGACGGCGTGCTCTTCGCGCCGGACATGGCTCGCCCGCCCGGACAGCTCGCCCTACCGGACTTCCGGGATCTCGATGTCGACAACACGATCGAAGTGCTCGGCATTCTCGGGCGCATGGAGAACGTAGACATCGTCGTGCCGGGGCATATGTCGCCCGTGGCGACCCAGGATTATTTCTTTCAGTACCGCGACTATTTACGCACGCTCCGGCACCGCGTGCTCGATCACCTGGTGGCCGGGCGCTCGCTCGATGAGATCGTCGAGCTCGTGACCATGGACGACTTCGATCACTTCGTGAACCTCGAGCAATTTCTCGAACGAAATGTCATCACGATGTACGACTATCTCTACCGGCATCGCGAGCCGAACGACGGTGCGACGATACCGATCAGAGCGCCTCGGTAAGTCCGGGAAGAGTCGCGCGCATTGCCGCCCGGTTCAGTCGACAGCGAAGCAGTAGAACAAGCCGGCGCCACCCCAGCTCGCGAGATCGTCCTGGCTGCAGCCATCGGTTGCGTGCGCGGAGTTCCAGGACGTGTTGCCATGGCCGACGCGATCGGAGTGGCCGACCTGGGCGGCACCCGCGTCGTCGCTCGTCCAGTTGTTGCAGGTACGGTCGACGTCCGGCCCGAACGCAGTGCCATCGGCCCGTGAACCCGTGAGGATGTCGTGCTGCAGCGGCAATGGATCGCCGATGCCGTTGATGATCTCGCCCTTCTCGGTCAGCGTATAAATCTTGAACATGTTGCTGCCGCGCTGAGCCTCCAGGAGCGTGTCGCCGTGAATCTCCGACTTGATCAGCGGCCGATCGATGCGGTTGACCGGCGAGTACCACGGGCCCTCACCGATGCGGTCACGTGCGTTGATTGCCGGTTGCCCGGGCCGCGCCTGCGTGCTGAGGTAGGCGCGCCACGTACGCTCGCCCTCGCCGGCCGCGGCAGCGAGCCGCAGGCAGTGCGCGTCGGCGCCCTCGAGACCGCCGAGATTGCCGCCGTCGCCGATCGGCTCGCTCGTCACGAAAAACGTCATCGGTGCATCGGGGCGCTGGGCCTGGACGGGACATGCAACCGCCAGGCCGAGAACGGTAGCGGCGAGAAGGTAGTCGGTCTTGTTTCTCATCGGTAGTCTCAATCGATTGCGAAGCAATAGAGCTGACCGATGCCGTGCGTTCGAACGAGCGCATACTGGCTGCAGCCACGCGTGCCATGCGAGGAATTCCAGGAACCATTGCCGCCGCCCATGCGATCCGTGAAGCCGATCTGCGCATTTGGTCTGCCTTCGCCGCCGTACTGGCGCGGCGCGCCCTCCTCCTGCGGATCGGCGTTGCTCGTCCAATTGTCGCAGGTGTAGTCGATGTCCGGCGCGTAGGCTGTGCCGTCGGGCTGACTACCGGTCAGGATCTCGTGCCGGTTGCTGTACGGCGTCGTCTTGACGTAGTCCCAGTCGCGCGAGTGCGGGCTCGGAAAATCACCGAGGCCGGGCACGATGAGCCCCTTCTCCGTCAGCGCCGACTGCTTCGTCACGTTGTTGCCGAGCCGCGCTTGCTCGATCGTATCGCCGTGCAGATGGGCGACGTCGCGGGCAATGAGCTCCCCGCGAACGTTGTGCCACGGCCCCGTACCGATGCGATCGCGCGCGTTGACGGCGGGCACGCCCGGTCGCGCCTGCGTGCTCAAGTAGGCGCGCCACGTGCGGTGGCCCGCGCCGACGTTCGCGGCGAGACGCTGGCAGTGCGCGTCGGCGCCGGCGAGGCCGCCTAAATTGCCACCGTCGCCGATCGGCTCGCTCGTGACGAAAAACGTCATGAGCGACGGATAGTCGGAAATCTGTTGCGCTGCGGCCGTAGAGGCTCCAGTTACTGCCACGGCGAGCGCTAACACGCGAAATTTTGGCATCGTCATCGGCTGCTCCTCATTCGTCGCTACACGTTAGCATAGGCGCCCGCGCGCGCGGAATACGGCACGAGCCCGGCGCTGCGCGCGTCGCCCGACCGGGCGTAAACGGACGCCGATCGGTACACTAGTCGCGCGCCGGCCTGCTTGCGGAGACTTGACGATGACAGAAGCAAACTACATCGAGCGCGACGGGGCGGTCGCCTCTATCGTTCTGAACCGGCCCGAGCAGCTCGATGCGCTGGCTATGCCGAACGCAGCCCCGAGCCCAAGGGACGCTGACGCATGAGCCGCACTGGCCCACTCGCAGGTCTCAAGGTCGTCGAGCTCGCGCACATCATGGCCGGGCCCGTGTCCGGACGCATGCTCGCGGACATGGGTGCCGACGTCATCAAAGTCGAGCGCGTGCCGCACGGGGATCCGACACGCGGGTTCGTGCCGCCGGTCATCGACGGCGAATCAGCGGCATTCATGATGCTCAACCGCAACAAACGCGGTATCGCCGTCGATCTCAAGCACGAAGAAGGCAAAGAGATTTTGCGCCGGTTGCTCGCCGATGCCGACGTCGTCATCGAGAACTACCGCAAGGGGACGATGGAGCGCTTAGGATTCGGCTATGACAGGCTCGCGGCCGAGAACGCCGGACTGATTTACTGCGAGATATCGGGCTTCGGCCGCACCGGCCCTTACGCGGACCTCGGTGGATTCGATCTCGTGACCCAGGGCTACAGCGGGCTCATGAGTATTACGGGCGAGGGGCCGGGGCGCCCGCCCGTGAAGTGCGGCGCACCGATCACCGATATCACCGCGGGGCTGCTCGCGGCTATGGGCGTGCTCGCAGCCGTCATCGAGCGCCAGCGCACGGGCAAGGGCCAGCGCGTCGACACGTCGCTGTTCGAGGCGGGTATCACGCAAACGTTCTGGCAGTCGGCTATCGCGCTTGCAACCGGCGTTTCGCCCGGACCGCTGGGCTCGGCGCACCCGCTCGCGGCACCCTACGAAGCCTTCGAGACCGCCGACGGCTGGCTGACGTTGGGCGCGTCGAACGAGACGACATGGCTGCGCCTGCCGGCCGTACTGGACAGAACGGATCTGCTCGAGGATCCGCGCTTCACATTGAACAAGGACCGCATGGCTCACCGCGAGGCACTCGCGGCGGAACTGTCCGGGGAGTTCAAGCGCCGAACGACGGACGACTGGCTCGAACGGCTCGCAGCGGCAGGCGTTCCCGCAGGTCCGGTGCTCAGCGTCGGTGAGATGCTCGAGCACGCGCAGACTCGGGCACGTGAGATGGTCGTCGAAGCCGAGCACAGCACGCTCGGCAGCGTGGCGACGATCGGCTTTCCCGTCAAATTCAGCGACACGCCCGCGACCGTGCGCAGCGGCGCACCGACGCTCGGCGAGCACACGCGCGAGGTGCTCGGCGAGCTCGGCTACGACGCAGCGCAGATCGATGCGCTCTACACGGCCAACACCGTTGGATAGCAGGGCTCTGCGCCGGCGCAGTCTGCCTTAAGGCGCCGCGTCGTTGGTGATAAGCTTGGCAGTTGTGAAAAAACGGGCGCCGACCTTGAGGTCGCGCCATTAGAGGGAGCGAAGAATCATGACGCGCCAGCTTTCGTCCCGGCTTCTGATCGGCCTGACTGTGCTGTTTCTGGCGCCGGCGAGTCATGTGATCGGCCAACAGACCTATGGCTACACGGACTTTCAGGCGACGGGCTCACGGGCCGCCCACGAGATCTTTCTTCGCGGACTCCTGCAGCTGCACAACTTCGAGTACGACGATGCGCGCGCCTCCTTTCAGGCTGCCCAGGCTGAGGACCCCGACTTCGTCATGGCCTACTGGGGCGAGGCACTGACGCACGAGCATCCGCTCTGGAGCCAGCACGATCCCGAATCCGCGCGGGCCGTGCTCGCCAAGCTCGGAGCGACGCCCGAGGCACGCGTTGCCCGCGCTCAGACCGAGCGCGAAAAGGATTACATCCGCTCGATCAACATCCTATTCGGCGAGGGATCGCAGGAAGAACGCGAGCTCGCTTATTCGGCGGCGCTAAAAGCCATGTACGAGAAGTATCCCGACGACCTCGACGCCGCCGCGCTCTACGCGCTATCGATCCTGACGACGAGCCATGGCGGGCGCGACTTCGCTTATTACATGCGCGCCGGCGCGATCACCGAGGACATACTCGACAGGAATCCCCGACACCCCGGTGCGCTGCACTACAACATTCACAGCTACGACGATCCGATTCACGCGCCCTTGGGTCTGCGCGCCGCGACCGTCTACGCCGAGGTCGCGCCGTCGGCCGTCCATGCGCTGCATATGGGCTCGCATATCTATTTCGCGCTCGGCATGTGGGAGCTCGGGATAGAGCGCAATCTGCGTGCGTTCAACGAGGCCGTCTCGCGGCAACCGTCGCCCGATAGCGAGTACGGCAACCAGGCGTATCACTCGCTGACGTGGCTCGTCTACGGCTATGCACAGCACGCCATGCACGACAAGGCGGCCGAGATGCTCGCGCTCATCGAAGGTCAGGTCGAACGGTATGGCGGTCCTGCACATCGGCGCAACTTCATCAACGCGCGCGCGGGCTACGTCGTCGATACGCAGGATTGGGACGGGCATTTCGCCTCGATCGACATTGATCTCGACGGCATGAACGCAGCGACGATCGCTACGGAACAGTACATTCGCGGCGTACGCGCACTGCAGCACGGCAATAGCCAGCGTGCCGGGGCGGCGCTTGCGAAGATCGGCGGCGACGAGCCCGTGAGCTCGGGCAGCCGCCGTGCGATGGTGCCGAGGCTCTTGTATCTCGGACTCGCGGCGCAGATCGATCTCGACGCCGGACGCACGGAGCAGGCGCTGAGGCGGCTCGACGAGGCTGTCGAGCTCGAAGCGAGCGTCCCACCCGAGTACGGCCCGGCCGTGCCGGCGCAGCCGATGGCGGAGCTGCTCGGCGACGCCTATGTGTCGCTCGGTGATCATGCACGCGCCAGCGAGGCCTACGAGCTATCGCTCGCGAGCTACGTCGGCCGCGAGCGCTCGTTGCAGGGCCTTGCGAAGGCCGGTCGACGACACTAGGAGCACGCGCGTATGAGGGCGATTTCCGCAATCATCGCGGCTGCCGTGCTCGTGGCCGCCTGTAGTCCCGACGGCGAACCGCCGAACGTACGCGAAGGCCTGCCATCGGTTGCCGCGCTCGCCGAAGGCTGGAACACGATACATCCGGGCGGTGACACGATGTGCCTCTACGGCACACCGTACGGTTTTTTCGTTCGTCCCGACGATCCCCGCCGGCTGCTCGTGACGTTCCCGGGCGGCGGTGCATGCTGGTCGGGCCTGACGTGCACGGACGAGCCGGTCGGGCGCATGGACGACAATCCGAAAACCGTCAGACAGGAAGACAACCCCGACGGTACAGCGGGCGTCTTCGCCGAGGACAATCCCGAGAACCCGTTTGTCGGCTACACGAAGGTACACGTCGGCTACTGCACGGGCGACATGCACATCGGCGACGCGATGCGCCCCAACGACGGCCCGCTCGAGCCGGGCCAGACTCGCATCAGTGACACGCTGCATTTCAACGGTCATACGAACGCGATGACCGTCATGAACTGGATCTTCGAGAATTTCGAGGCACCTGACACCGTCGTCGTCGGCGGCTATACCTCGGGTAGCTACGGCACACCGTTGTACGTCTCGCTCATGGCCGAGCATTATCCGCAGGCGGTCGTGCGGCACATCGGTGACGGCAACGGTGCGCTGTTCATCGGCGAGAACATGCGGGCGCTGCCCGAGGCCTGGAATGCCGTCGAGGTATTGAACCGGCACGCAGGCTTCGAGGACATCGATGCCACGGGCTTCAGCTTCGAGGACATCACGATCGCGGCCGCGCGCCGCCATCCCGACATCGTCTTCAACCAGGTCATCACGGCGCACGACATGGTGTTCTCTGAGATGATCGAGTACCTCGGAGCCGACGAGCCGATCTTGAGCTACATCGACGCCGGACAGCGATACGTCAAAAACCAGGTGCCGAACTATCGAACGTTTCTTGCCGGCGGCGAGAAACACATCGTCGGCCTCGGCTATTTCGATGCGATACCGCAGCGCGGTAACCGCAACCGCGGCCTGCCGGACGTCTACGACAGATTTTACAGTTACCAGGTGAACGGTCGGCGTTATCGCGACTGGATCGCTGACATGATCGAGGGCCGCCCGATCGAGGACGTGCGCTGCACCGATTGCGCCGAGATGCAGTATTACGCGGGTCCTTAGCGACGGAACCTTTCGCTAGAGCCGTTGCCGAAGGTTGAGTTATTTTCAGTTTTGCTTTGGATATCCAGGGATAGATGAGATGAGACCTGCACGCATCGCGATCACGCTACTGGGCTTTTCACTTAGCGCCGTGACTTTCGGCCATCACAGCGATGCGGGATACAACCGCGATTCCGTCGTCGTGCTCGAAGCGCAGGTCGTTCGCTACGTCTTTCGCAATCCGCACGTGACCATCTACATCGAGGCCGAGGACGCGAGCGGCCAGACGGTCGAGTGGGAAATCGAGACGGGCTCCACGCCGATCATGCAACGCAGTGGCTGGACTCGCGAGTTGCTGAGCCCGGGTGACAGCGTGATCGTGCGCGCGCACCCGGAGAGATCCGGCCGCTTGCGGGCGATCCTCAACACATTGGAAACCGAGGACGGCCGACTCTGGTCGCAGATCGAGCGAGATCTCGACGCCACGGACCGTGCCATGAGCCTCGAAGGCATCTGGAAGGGCATCTCGACGACGAGCCTCGGCCGCCAGGTGCGCCAGGCTTCACTGACACCGGCGGGACAGGCCTCGCGAGACAGCTTTAACGCGATCACGGACGATCCGAACAATCGATGTATTCCGAACCCGCCGCCGTTTCATCTGTCGAGCTCCAACTATCTGACGGGCATTGAAATCCTTGATGACCGCGTCGTGATTCGCAACGAATTCTTCGACGTCGAACGCACGATCTGGACCGATGGGCGAGCGCATCCGCAGAATCTCGAGCCGACGAATCAGGGTCACTCGATCGGGCGCTGGGAGGGCGACGTCCTTATCGTCGATACGATCGGACTCGCTGCACACCGCGACGGTAACGGTGGCGGCGTAGCGTCGAGCACGGCGCGGCACGTCGTCGAGCGTTTTTACCTGAGCGACGACGGCGGACGCGCGATCGTCGAGGTCATGGTCGAGGATCCCGAATATCTGGCCGAGCCGTTCACGGGACGCACGGAGATGACCTACGTGCCCCATTTGCAGCTCTACCGCTACGACTGCGTCACAGAATGAGCCACTGCTCGCTCACGCCCGACCGGGTCTAGTGGCGATTGTCAGAACGGCCGGCGCCCTGAGCGTTATTTAAGCGCCCGCAGCTCCTGCTGGCGCTTGACAATGAAGTGGGACAGCTGCTGCTCCTGTGCCATGAAGTTTTCGCTCTGCTTCGCGTCGAACTCGATTCCGCAGCGCATCGAGCCCTTCACTTCGAACGCGCTCCTGACGATGCCGTGAAAGCTGAACCGATCATCCACGCCGGGCAGATCGAACGCTACGCGAAGCGAAGACTCGAGCGCCGGTTCATGACCCGGCTCGAACAGGAGCAGGCAGCCGCTCACGGACAAATTGCCGAGCCTGCCCGCAATCGGCGCACCGTCGGGCAGCGGCTGGACCTCGACCTCCGGAGCCGATTCCTCCAGGAACTCCAGGCGGAAGTGCCGCCGGCGGTTGAACGCGGCGAAGACGCGTGCCGGCAGTCGACTGTGCAGCGTTTTCCCATCGACGATCTCGACACCGAATACGCGACCGTCGTCCGAGTCGCGCGCGCTGCGCACGATTGCCGCAATGCCCGGGACCGGATCGATGCCCGGTACGTCAAACGTCAAACGCACATCGGCACCGGTGGCGAGCGCAGCCAAGTCCTCGCTCGAAGCACGGCGCATGAGCACGGCGGCACCGCCTGCCGACAAGTCGATGAGCTCGCCCTGAACGGGCGGCTGCTCTGGCACGGCCATCGCGACACGTATGCCGTCGATTCCGTCGCTCGTACGATACTGACGGCGCCGCTCCTTTTGACGACTGGCGGCCCCGAGTGCCCTGGCTCTTCTCGTAAAACTCGGCATACTGCTCCACTCTAAGCCGAACGTCGCGCCGCCCAACCCTTTTGGCAGCCTATTTCTTTAGTTAGTCTACACAATTTATGGCCGCGCAAGTGGCAGATCCCTCACATTTTTCGCCGCTTGCTGCCGTTTCGGGCGATTCCGTCGAGCCTTCAAAGCGCCCCGGTCGAGCGCGATAAGGGCCGTGATCGCCGCCCCTCAGGCTCGCGAGTATTTCAGTGGGATCACGTTAGTGGGAGCCGTCTCCCGCAAACGTTCGTTACCCGTCACCCAGCGGATCAGGGGCATGAACTCACCTCGCTGAACGCTCGATCTGGCTGCGTCCATCTCGAAGATGCCCAGGGCGGTCTCGGCAGCCTCAATATAGACCTCCGAGTCCAGGATTCGGGTCAGGAACGACAGTTTCAGCGATGCGACGAAGCGCTCGAGCGGCTCGTACACGGATGTCGAGGATCGAACGCGGTTCGCAACGACGGCGACGCGGATATCGCGGTGGCGCACACCGCCGACGAGAAGCAGGTCCTTGATGAAGTTAGCCGTCGCTTGAATGTCGATCGACGAGGGCGCGACCGGAATCACGATGCAGTCGGTCCGCTCCAACATCTCCTGCAGCAACAGCTTCGAAGGACCCGCAGGCGCGTCCAGAATGAGCTGCTGCGTATCGGCCGGCACATAGCGCGCGTGACTGCGCAGCCCGGCGCCCGGCCGCGCACCGCCGCTCGCGGCGTGTATGTGCGGCGCTTCGGGCGATCGTTGACGAATCCAGTGGAGGCTGGATTCCTGCGGATCGTAATCCATGATCGCCGCCTTGACGTCATTGACGGCGAAATAGCTGGCCAAATTCGTCGTGATCGTCGTCTTGCCGACGCCGCCCTTGGAGTTGATCACCAGTGTCGTGTTCATGCCGGCCGGGACCGTCGCGGGGCCCGTAGACCTCTAGCGGAGACTTGCCGTCAGTGTATCGCTGCGCGGGTCCGGCGCGAGCATGCGATCCGCATTGTGCGACGAGCGTCACATTTGTCTCGCTGGCCCTCGGCCGCACCGAGGTCTATCGGGTGCTTTTCAGCCCCTACCGCGCGGCGGCATCGTCCTCACGTTTCTCATGATGCGCGTGAACCACGAGGTCGTCTCCTCGCGAATGGGCCCTCAGATCCGATGGCCTGGCTCATCATGGGGCGCGGCGTGCGACCGACAAAGCTCTAGCCGGGCTGCTCTTGTCATAATCGGCTGTCCGAATTTTCTTGAGTTTCAATGCTGCTAAGCGCATGATCGCGCCGCTCAGAGCGCGGTGCAGTGGCATCCCGACACATGCCGCCGCTCTGACTAGACAAGAAGCAACGATGCGAAACGTTCCTGCAACGTCTTCGTCGGATCGGCACCGACAAAGCCACGACGTATCTCGATGCGGAATGAATAAAATCCTGCCGGCGTTCGTCATCGTATGTTTTTCTTTGAGCTCGGCGTGCACGACGCTACAACCCGTGGAGGCATCGCCGGAGGAGGTCCAGCGGCTCATCACCGATGAGCAGATTCTCGAGCCGGGCATGCGGGTCAGGCTCGTGACGATCGATGAGACCGTTCACGAGTTTCGCGTCTCGGAGGTCGATGTCGAGCAGGGCCTCGTCATCGGCGAACAGGCGCAGGTCCCGATCGCAGACGTCGTCGCCGTAGACACGCGCGAAGTCAGCGTCGGACGAACCGCCCTGCTAGTGGGCGGGCTCGGATACGGGATCCTCGCGCTACTTGCGATTGCGCTGGCACCGGCGCTCTTGCTCGGCGGCTAGCCCGTAACGATACGCTCGGATACGGCCAAGCGCCCCGATCGACGGCCGCCGCTCGGCACGAGACGTTCTACCATTTCCGACGCCTAGTCCAGATCAAATTCATCCGGATAGATTGGCAGCGCGATCTCCTCGCCGAGCGCGGCCGAGCGGTCCATGGCCATCGTGAGCATGAGGTTGCGGTGGCCGTCGGCCGCGGAGGCGTGCGGCGTGTCGATTCCCATCATGATGCGCGTGAACCACGAGATCGTTTCCTCACGCATGGGCCCCCAGAACTGATTATTCCAGATATCCCCCGGCGGATAGCTCGTCAGGAAGTCGACGTGCCGCTCCATGGGCGGCTCGAAGCTGCGCGTCGTGTAGCCGGCCGGCAGCTTCTCCTCGGTCGCGAGCACGAGGTCGCGGTGCGTGTCCTCGACGTCGATGACGCCCTTCGTGCCGACGATACCGATCTCGATACCGTACACGGCGCCAGGCCAGACGACAGGTAGACCCCAGCTGATGTTCATGGAAAAGATCGTGCCGTCCGTCATCGTGAACAGACCGAACGTCGAATCCTTGGTGCCAAGATCAGCGAGCGCCTTCGCCGTCGAGCGCGCGTAAACGGATGCCGGCTCCTTACCCTCCATGAGCCACATCGACATGTCGAAGCTGTGCGTGCCCGAGACCACCATGGGCGTGAGATTCTTGCGCTGCGTCGTCTTCTCGATCGTCGCAATCGGCACCATGCGATTCATGAACGCGCGCGTTACAACGGAGTGGACATCGCCGATCTGCCCGTTCGTCAGGCGCTCTTTGATGGTCAGGAAACGCCGACGAAACCGCTGCGTGTAAGCGATACGCGCATCGCCGTCGGTGCGCGTGATCGCCTCGAGGATCCGGGCCGATTCGCGCGCATCGGTCGCAAGCGGCTTTTCGATGAACATCTTTTTGTGCCCGGCCTCGACCGTGAGCAGGGCCGGCTCGGTGTGGTTGTTCTCGTCCGTCAGCACCATGACGGCGTTGACCTCGGGCCTCGCGACGATCTCGGCAGCATCCGTCGTGAAGTAATCCGCACCGACGTCCGCGGCGAGCGCCTTGCCGCGCTCCTTGCTGATATCGCAGAGGCCCAGCCAGTCCACGCCCGGATATTGCCGGGCCAGTGTCGCGCGGATGCGCCCGATCGTGCCGCAGCCGATGATGGCCAGGCCGATTCGATCCAGAGTCTCCATCGTTTCCAATTCTCCCTAGGTCGCGGTGCGGCTCGCGCGGCGTGCGCCGGCGATGCCATCGTAAAACGTATACAGAACGATGAGTAGCAGCACGGTGCCGAGCTTACGATCCCAGAGCACGCTCAGAATCCCCGCGTCCTCGAAAACGAGCAGCGCGCGGCGCAGATTCTCGTCGACGAGCGGCCCGAGAATGACGCCGAGCACGAGCGGCGCGAGCGGGAAACCGAGCCGATGGAGCCCATAGCCTGCGAACCCCGAGATCAGCATGACGTAGACGTCGAAGTAATTCAGATTGACGGCGAAGGAACCGAGCACACAGACGGGCAGGATCAGCGGCATCAGCAGCGTCTTCGGCAGACTGAACAGCTTCACGCACGGCTTGATCAGCGCGATCGCCATCGCGTACATGAAGAAATTCGCGACAATGAGCCCGATGTAGATGAAGTAGATGAGCCCGGGGTTCTCGACCTGAATCAGCGGGCCGACGACGACGTTTTTGAGCTCGAGCGCCGCGAGTATCGCGGCGGCCGCCGCGTTGCCGGGAATTCCGAGCGCGAGCGTCGGCAGCATGGAGCCGCCAATGTTGGCATTGTTCGCAACTTCAGCGCAGACGATCGCCTCGTGGCTTCCCTTGCCCCAGCGTTCCCGCTCCTCGGCGGACGCGCGGCGCCGGCCGATGTCGTAGGAGAAGAATGAGGCGACGTTAGCACCGGCACCGGGAATCGCACCGATGACAGTGCCGATCACGCCCGAGCGCACGCTCGCGCGAGCGTAGCCCATGAGCGAGCGCATCGACGGGAGCACGGGACCGACGTCCGACGGTATCGAGGTCGGATTTTTCTGTGGCAAAACGCGCAAGATCTCTGCGAGGCCGAACAGACCGATCAGCACGGGGACGAAGCCGATGCCGCCGTCGAGATTGAACGAGCCGAACGTGAACCGCGGCACGCCGTAAATCGGGTCGAGACCGACGTAGGCCACGACGAGGCCGATGAAACCCGATATCCACCCCTTGAGCGGGTCCCCGCGACTCGCCATCGAGCCGCAGATCGTGATGCCCCAGAGCGCGAGCAGAAACATCTCCCAGGACCTGAACTGCAGCGCGAAAAACAGCACGGCCGGTATGAACGTAACGAGCAACAGGATGCCGACCCAGTTGCCGAGAAACGATGCGGAGATCGCCGTGCCGAGCGCGAGCCCCGCCTCACCGCGCTGCGCAAGCGCGTGACCTTCGATCATTGTCGGTACGGCATCGGGCGTACCCGGAATATTGATGAGCACTGCCGAAATCGCGCCGCCGAACACGCTGCCCGTGTAGACGCCGAGCATGAAGATGATCGCCGCCTGCTGCGATAAACCGACCGTGAGCCCGAGCAGCAGCGTCATGGCCATGGTCGTCGACAACCCAGGCAATGCGCCCCAGAGAATACCGAGCGTGACGCCCGCAAGGCACGCGACCCAGAGCCACGGCGATGACACGATCAGCCAGAGCTGGTCTTGAATCTGTGCCCAGACCGCCATCAGCCCGAACTGGGGTCCAACTCAGGGTCAGACCCCACTTTCCGAAATTGGGGTCTGACCCCATTTTTCAGCGTACGCAACCAAGGGCCTCGGCGCCCACTCGCAAACTCAGCGCTGCGTCTTAATCTTTTCTTATTCAAGCACTTAGATTGCGCCGACCCTGCCTGAATTGGGGTCTGACCCCAATTCTGGGCGTTGGGGTCTGACCCCATTTTTTCGAGCCAGAGCTGGTCTCGAATCTGTGCCCAGACCGCCAATCAGAAGACCTCGGGCATGATCATGTTGAAGCCGAACCGAAATGCGAGCGCGAGCGCCTCGACGCCGACGAGCGAGACGACGAAACAACGCAGCAGCGACGCCTGCCAAAAGAGCTTGAGGATGAGCGCGATCACGAGCACCGAGACGATCTCGTACGTGCTCAGCGCGTATGCGACGAGCGGTAAGGGCAGCTCGAAGCCGAGCTGCGCGACGAGCAGGACGTAGACCACCACGAGGCTCGCGAGCAGCCAGGCGCGCCGCTCCTCGGTAGAGCTCAGATAGACGCTGACCGTCTGCGCGAGTGCGGCGCCGACATGTTGCAGCACGCCCGCACGAACTGCGCGAACCGCCAGCACCAGAGACATGCCGAGCAGCGCAAGACCCGTGAGGAACGGCAGCAGGCCCGGTGCCGTAAATCGCGTATCGGGAATCTCGAGCTGCGCGGACGCGGTCATGACCACGGATGCGAAAACGGCAACGAGTATCGCGCTCGCAAGATCCTTCCCCGGCGTCGGCGCTGCGCTCGGCTGCTCTTCGGCGCGCAGGGTCGCAGGTCGAGGCTCGACACCGCGTGCTGTGGGCTCAGGCGAAGTTCGGCTGTCTGCTGCCATGCGGACCGTGGCTGAACAGTTGCGGTGCTGCTAGGGCTCGGACAGCGGCAGCGGCGAATAATCGGCCGGCGGCCACCAGGCCTCG
>JBFJXA010000011.1:0-23446 GCA_041623375.1 Gammaproteobacteria bacterium
CAGTTGTCCTGCGGCTCGATGCGCACGTCGATACGCCGGTTGCGCGCGCGGCCCTGCACCGTTTCGTTGTTGGCGATCGGCCGCGTCTCACCGAAGCCCATCGCTCTGATCCGAAAGGCGGCAACGCCGAGCTCATCGGAGAGGAACGCGCCGACGGCTTCTGCACGGCTGCGGGACAATGCGAGGTTCGTACTGTCGCTGCCGAGAGAGTCGGTGTGCCCTTCGATGACGATCAGAGAGCGAGGAAATACGTTCGCCGCATCGCGAACTTTCTCGAGGAGCGCCCGATGGCTCGGGTCGATCGTCGATTCGCCGCTCTCGAAGCTCAGGCCTACGAGTCGCAGGATGAGATTATCGCCTTCGCGATAGACGACTGCCTCGCCGCTCGAGAAGGCCGATTCGATACGTGAGAATTGCGCGCGCGCCGCGGCGTCGGCCTCGAGTCGCTGGACCAGTTCTGTGCGTTCCTCCGAGACGCCACCGAGTCGCTCGTCGAGCTCGCGAATCTCTTCACTGAGGCCGATGATCTGTAATCGATTTTCCTCGCTTTCAGCCAACAGTTGCCGCTCACGCGCTTGCAGGCCGCCGATGTATGCCGCTAGATCGGCGGCGACGGCATCGGGGCCGCTGTCGAGTCCGGCCGCTCGATCCGCAGCCCTGGCAATCTCGGTCAGCGCCTGCTCGTAGTCGAGCACCAGGTCCTCCGCCGTTGCCTCGCCGTCCTGCACGGCCTGGATACGTGTGGCCAGATACATGGCGTGACGCGCCTCGTAGCTTGCCCGTTCGGCCAGCGCCAGTGGTTCCTCGAGCGCATATCGATCCTCGTCGAGCGCTTGCTCGGCTTGTTGCAGCAAGCTCGCTGCGCGCGCAAAGGTGCGTGGCGCCAGGCGCGGCACACGGGCCTGCTCGGCCTGGGCCAATAGCGCCTGCGTCCGACTCAGGTGTTGTGCCTTGATCGCTGCGAGCTCCGCGTCGCTGTAGAGCGTTTCCGCTTCGACGGCGCGCTCGCGCGCCCCATCTGCGTCGCCGACCTCGAGCCGACGCGCAGCCGACTCGAAAAGCGCCTCTGCTTCCTCCCAGATCGCCGGCGCGAACGTCTCCGCCTGGGCGTCGACTGCATCGGTTCGCCTGGCGATGGATGCAGCGAGCACGTCGCTGGCAACGTTCGCAGCATTCGTCGCTTCGGTGAAAAAAGCCGTGGCCGCCTCGAGCCGGCTCGTGATTCGTTCGAGGCTGCGGCCGCGCGCCAGGTCCGCCTCGGCATCGGTGTAGGCCAATGCGCCACGCTCGAAAGCTCGCGGTGCGAGCAGGTTCGCCTGAGCGTTTCTCGCTTCCTCGAGGGCCGCGTCGGCCGTCGCGAATAGCGTCGTCCGCAGGTCCTGCGCACCGACGCCCACGCTCAGCGTCACGCCGAGCAAAAGGCCGAGCGCGAATTTCCCGATAAAGCCGAAAGTTACTGAGCGGGTGTGGCTAGCCATCGTAGGCACAATATACCAAGCGGTCTCGGGCAAGCCCAAAGGCTGTTGAGCCGCATCGGTCGCAACCCCGTACGAATTCACGTTTACGCAAAGCCGCCGGGCGCGGGGCTGCAAACTGTGGACCGGCTCACAGTCGAGTCGACATGTGGCACCTAAGCTACTGTTTTATGGGAGTGAAGTATTACACGCACTTCGTGCTGACCGACGAGTCCGGCGACGATGAAGGTCAGGAATACAGCGGTGTCGTCGAGGTGAACCAGAGCACCGAAACCAGGTTCGATGCGCGCGAGATCGAAGCGTTGCTCGCACGAAACTTCGATTTGGATTCAGAGGCAGTCCGGCTCCTCAAATGGTCGAGATTGCAGTAGCGGCCTTCTGACTTAACGTTCCCCCTGTGACTCGCCCGGCTCTGGCCGGGCGTTTTTTTTGGCGCTCAAACTGCCTCCTCCGGATCGGAGTATGCGATGTCCGTGATCGTGTAAGCGACCGGTCCGTCCGGCGTCTCGACGGAAATTTCCTCGTCCAGAGACTTCCCGAGCACGGCCCTGCCGAGTGGTGAATCCATGCTCAGGTAATCGGCTGCATGGTCGAACTCGTCGGGTCCGACGAGCCTGAAGCGCCGCGCGGCGCCGCCAGCCTCCTCGAGGCAGAACCAGGCGCCGAAGTAGACTTTCGTCGGTTCCGAGGGCGCTTGATCGACGATCTTCACGCTGCCGAGGCGCTTGCGCAGATGACGGACACGCCGATCGATCGCCGCGAGCTGCTTCTTTCCGTAAATGTACTCGGCGTTCTCCGAACGGTCTCCCTGTGCGGCTGCCTCGGCGACGGCACGCGTGACCGCGGGCCGCTGGACGCGCCATAGATCGTCGAGCTCGCGTTCGAGGACAGCCGCGCCCTCGGGCGTGATGTAGTTCGATTGTGGCGGGGGCGGTGGCCGGTATCTGCCCATAACACGCCTCTGAAAACCGTGAGATAATTAAAAGTCTCTCCGATTCTAAGTGATCGATTCGATTCATGACGGCGTTTCGCGGCATACCGATCGTTACGGCTGGCTCGAAGTATCGGACTCCGCAGGGCTTCAGCGCGATCAAGCATGGCGTCAAGAAGCGCAGTGACCGGCCGGGCGCAGCCGGGCGCAAGCCCGATTGGCTGAAGATCAGGCTGCCTTTTGGCGGCAAATACGCCGCCGTGCGCGAAACCGTGCGCGCTCACGAGCTCGCCACCGTATGCGAGGAATCGATGTGCCCGAATATCGGGGAGTGCTGGTCGAACGGTACCGCGACACTCATGCTCATGGGAGCCGTCTGCACGCGTGCCTGTCAGTTCTGTGCCGTTGACACGGGAAATCCCGCAGGACGACTCGATCCGCGCGAGCCCGACAACGCGGCGCGCTCGGTCGAGCTCATGCAGCTCGGCTACGTCGTCTTGACATCAGTCGATCGCGATGACCTCGAGGACGGCGGTGCCGCGCACTACGCACGGTGTGTCAGAGCGATCAAGGCACGTTGTCCCGACACGGTCGTCGAAGCGTTGACGCCGGATTTTTGCGGCCGGCTTGCCGACGTCGAGCGGGTCGTCGATTCGGGAATAGAGGTGTTCGCGCAGAATCTCGAGACTGTGAGACGTCTGACGTCTACCGTGCGAGATCCTCGTGCGGGTTACGAGCAGACGCTTCGCGTGCTCCGCCACGCCAAGCGCTATCGGCCCGCCGTGCTGACGAAAACCAGCCTCATGCTGGGTCTCGGTGAGCGCGACGAGGAAATTCGAGAGGCGCTCGAGGATCTCGCGGGCAGCGGTCTCGACATCGTGACGTTCGGCCAATATTTGCGTCCGACGTCCAATCATTTGCCCGTCGAGCGATACGTAAAGCCCGAGGAGTTCGAACGCTACCGCCAGTGGGGTCTCGATCTCGGTTTTCTCGAGGTTGTCGCCGGTCCGCTCGTACGTTCGAGCTATCGTGCCGATCGGGTCTTCGAAAAAAACAACGTAGGCCTGTAACGGGCCGAATACGATTCCCGAGACGAGACAATGATCGATTTCTTCGCTGACTACAGCTTGTTTCTTGCCGAGCTTCTGACATTCGCGATCATCGTCGTCGCTATCGTCGTGCTCGTCATGTCATCGAGCAAGCGTGTGAGCCAGCAGGATGGTCTGACGGTAGAGCACCTGAATAAGCGTTTCGACTCGCTCGGCGATGCAGTGCGCCGCGTTGTCGACGGCAGCGAGCGCTTCAAGCGGGCAGCAAAGGAACGTCGCAAGGAGCGCAAGCGGCGGAGCAAAAAAGGTTCGGACCGAAAACGAATGTTCGTCATCGACTTCAAAGGAGACATTCGTGCCTCTGCGACCGCCTCGTTGCGCGAGGAAGTGTCGGCCATTCTCGCAGCAGCTGGCGACGACGATCGCGTAGTCGTTCGGCTCGAGAACCCCGGTGGCACCGTACACGAGCATGGGCTCGCTGCATCGCAGTTGTTGCGCCTGAAGCAGCGTGGTCTGCCGCTGATTGTCGCCGTGGACAAAGTCGCTGCGAGCGGCGGTTATCTCATGGCTTGCGTCGCCGATGAAATCATTGCGGCGCCGTTCGCGATCATCGGCTCGATCGGCGTGATCGCACAGCTGCCGAATTTTCATCGTTTCCTCGAAGCCAGGGGTGTGGATTTCGAGCAGGTTACGGCCGGACGCTACAAACGCACGCTGACGCTGTTCGGCGAGAATACTGATGAAGGCCGGCAGAAACTCAAGGAGGAGCTCGAGGACGTGCACGGCCTATTCAAGCGCCAAATCGGCGAGCATCGGGAACAGGTCGATCTGGACACAGTGTCGACGGGCGAGCACTGGTATGGCGTCAAGGCGCTCGAGCTCGGGCTCATCGATCGAATCAGCACGAGCGACGACTATCTCCTCGAGGCAGCCGTCGATCACGACCTCTACTGCGTGAGCTACAAACGTCGTCGGTCGTGGCCGGAGCGTGTGTTGTCCGGCGCGGAGAGCCTGTTATCGCGCTAGTCGCGTGTGCGCTCGGGCACGCTAGGCCGGCGACGCTATGATTCCCCTGCGCGACGACAATCCGACGAGAACGCGTCCGGTCGTGACGTATGTCATCCTGGGTCTCTGCGCGAGCGTCTTTATTTGGCAGCTCGGGCTCGGACCCGCCGGCAACGAGGCAGCCGTTTATGCCCTCGGCTTCATACCGGCTGTCGTCTTCGGCGGCGTCGATTTGCCCGAGCAGCTCGGCTGGGTTCCGAGCCCGCTGACGATCTTTACGTCGATGTTCTTGCACGGAGGGCTTTTGCACCTTGCCGGTAATCTGCTTTATCTGTGGATCTTCGCCGACAACATCGAGGATCGAATGGGTAGGCGGCGTTTTGTCTTGTTCTACGCCTCGTGCGGGGTCGCGGCGGCACTCGCACAGGCGTTACCGGATCTCGATTCGCAGGTTCCGATGATCGGTGCGAGCGGTGCGATCTCGGGGGTGCTCGGCGCCTACATCCTGCTGTTCCCGCACGCACGCGTGCTCGTTGCTATTCCTGTGTTCGTTTTGATCTACACGTTGCGGCTACCGGCGATCTGGGTGCTCGGCGTTTGGTTTCTCGGTCAACTGCTGAGCTCCGTCGCCGTGTCTTCGACTGGTGCCGGCATCGCGTTTCGCGCTCACGTCGGCGGATTCGTCGCTGGGCTCTTGCTCGTACGACTCTTCACGCGCCGCAAAAGATAAACGGAGAGAGTAACCCTCATTGCTTGTAAAGATAATTAGGGTCACTGTCCCCAAATTGATCCGAAGCAAAGCGGGGCTGCAAGTTCGCGGCTTGGCGGTTATCATAGGTCTTTCCGAACGGCGACGGTCATGGCGATCGATATTTCGGACTCCTCTGCTCCCGGACCAGCAAGTAGCTTCGACGCTAACCGTTTCATTCCCCCAAAAACCGAGTGCCTGGCGGCTTTCATCGGCCGTGCCGAGCGTGGACCGCTCAACGAGCCCGTCGTCATCGCGAGCTTCGACGCCTACCGCCGTATTTTTGGCGGGCATACGCCACTCGGTTTCCTGAGTACCGCCGTTCAACAGTATTTCGAGCATGGCGGCGCTGTCGCAGCGGTCGTGCGGGTCGCTAACAACGCGAGACGGGCGCGTATCGATCTTCCTGCGCAGGACCAATTGTTGCGCTTGCACGCCCGGGAGCCCGGCAGTCGATTCGTATTGCGTGCATCGATCGACTACGACGGTATCAAGCTAAACGAGAAACGTTTCAATCTCGTCGTGCAACGCCTTGCACGGCCGGGCTCGCAGCTCGTCGAGGATCAGGAATTGTTTCGCGCATTATCCATGGACGAGTCGGACAAACGGTTCGTTGTCGACGCCTTGCGCACGTCCGAGCTCATTCAGGTCGGCGGACCGCTCCCGGCTCACCGACCCGATGCAACTCGTGCCGAGCATCCGGGGCAGCCGCTACCTTATATAGAGATGTGTGCCTCCGGCAGCGACGGCGAGGAGCTTACAGACTACGATATCGTGGGTTCGAACGACGAGCGGACCGGCCTGTTCGCGCTCGATGATCTCGATCGCATCGACCTCGTCAATATCCCGCTGCCGGCGTCGGAGCACGACCTCGGGCTCACGGCTTTTCTCGCGGCCGAACGCTACTGTGCGCGGCGGCGCGCGATGCTCCTGTGGGATCCGCCGTGGTCGTGGGACTCTGCCGCCACGGCGTTACTCGGAGTCCGGGGCGGCGGGCTCGAGAGCACGAACGCCATGACCTACTTCCCGCGTGTCATCCACACTGTCAGCCCCGAGCGGCATCTGCGGGGTGTCCCCGCCGGCGGCGCGGTCGCCGGCATGCTCGCCGCAATCGATCGCGCCGAGCACTGGCAGACGCTCGACGGGGCGAATGCCTCGCTCAAGTCGGGGCTCGTGCCGTCGCTCGACATCAGCGACCGTGAGGCCGGTCTGTTGCGCGGCAGCGGCATCAACGTGTTCATGACCGAACGCGGGCGGGGGACGCATCTGGCGGGCAACGTCACGCTGGGTGCCTCGAGCGCGGTCTCGCACATCTGGCAGCGGCTCGATCGCTGCCGGCTGCTCGGTCACGTGTTGAAGTCGCTCGAGCAGCATACCCGCTGGGCCTTGAGCGCCGAATGGGATCGCGATTTCGAGCAGCAGCTCGTCGGTGACATTCGAGCGTTTCTCGGCGCGCTGTTCGCCGGCGGTGCGCTGGTTGGCAGCCGTCCCGAGCAGGCGTTTTTCATCAAGCTCCAGGCCGCGATTCGCGGCGAGCAGCGCGAGCTCGTCATTCGCGTCGGCCTCGCGCTCGACAAGCCGAACGAGTTTCAGATCTACGACGTGACCCATCGCCCCGAGCAAAGCACGGCACGCCCGGCGCCGCCGCGCGAGGCCGCCCAGCTCGCCAGTTAGCCCTGCGCGATCGCTTAGCGGAGTATCCGGGCTAGGCTTTCCCGTACCCGCCGCCACCGGGCGTCTCGATGATGAGCCGGTCGCCCGCGTTCAGCTCGATCTCCGCCGTGCCCCCAAGCGTTTCGATTTCTCCATCGGCGCGCACGACGCGGTTGCGGCCGGGCAGCGCGTCGGCCCCACCGTCCAGGCCGAACGGCGCGACACGGCGTCGGCTCGAGAGGATCGCCGCTTGCATGGCTTCGAGAAAGACGATCTCACGCACTACGCCGTCGCCGCCTCGGTGCACACCGGCACCGCCGCTGCCGTCGCGCACGGCGAAACGCTCGATGCGAATCGGGTAGCGCCATTCGAGAACCTCCGGGTCCGTGAGCCTCGAGTTGGTCATATGCGTGTGGACGGCGCTTGCGCCATCGAACGTGGGTCCGGCGCCCGCACCCCCGCAGATGGTTTCGTAGTATTGATACCGCTCGTTGCCGAACGTCAGATTGTTCATCGTGCCCTGACTGGCCGCACAGGCACCGAGCGCTGCCAGCAGCGTATCGGTAATGCACTGTGAGGTCTCGACGTTGCCGGCGACGACGCCGGCCGGGTACTCGGGGTTCACGAGACTTCGCTCGGGCAGCCTGATCTCGATCGGCTCGAGGCAGCCCTCGTTGAGCGGAATGCGCTCCCGGACGAGTGTCCTGAAAACGTATAGAACCGCGGCACGTGCGATCGCAGCGGGCGCATTGAAATTGCTCGTGCTCGTCGGCGAGGTCCCCGTAAAGTCGACCACGGCGCTGCGTGCGTTGGCATCGACGTCGACGCTGATCTCGACGCGCTCCCCGCCGTCGAGCTCGCCGGTCCAGCGTCCGCTGCGCAGCTTCTCGATGGCGCTGCGCACACACTGCTCGGCGTTTTGTTTGACATGGTCCATGTACGCGTGAACGACGTCGAGGCCGAAACGATCGACGATGCGCTCGAGCTCCGCGATACCTTTCGCCGTCGCGGCGATCTGGGCCGAGAGATCTGCGATATTCTGCTCGACGTTGCGGGCGGGATAGGGCCCAGCTTCGAAGAGCTCTCTGACCTCCCGCACGCGAAGCCGTCCGTCTCGCACGAGCAGCACGTTGTCGAGCAGTACGCCTTCATCGTGAATCGTGCGGCTCGCAGCCGGCATCGAGCCCGGCGTGATACCACCGACGTCGGCATGATGCGCACGGCAGGCGACTGTGAACCTCAGAGTCTGGCCCGCGGGATTGAACACAGGTGCAACGACGGTAATGTCCGGCAGGTGCGTGCCGCCGTTATACGGCGCATTGAGCATATAGATGTCCCCGTGCTTCATGGCGGAGCGGTTCTGCTCGAGCACGATCCGCACGCTCTCACCCATCGAGCCCAGATGGACCGGCATGTGGGGCGCGTTGGCGATGAGGCCGCCGGCCGCGTCGAAGACGGCACAGGAGAAATCGAGACGCTCTTTGATATTCACGGAGTGCGCCGTGTGCTGCAGCACGACGCCCATTTGCTCGGCGATGTGCATGAAGAGATTGTTGAAAACCTCGAGCATGATCGGGTCTGCCTGCACGCCAACAGCCTCGCTTTGCGGGCGCAGCTCATGCCGCGTCAGGATCAGATCGCCGTTGGCGTTGACCGTGCTCTGCCAACCCGGCTCGATGACGATCGTCCCGTTCGGCTCGACGACGATGGCTGGTCCGCGGACGGTCACGCCTGCTGCGAGATCGGCTCTCGCGAAGATCGGTGTTTGCAGACACGTGTTGCCGAACCATATCGGTCGCGTGCACAGGGGCGATAGCTCGCTGCTGGGCTGCGTCGCGCTGACCGGTGCGGGCTTTTCGACGACGCCGACAGCCTCGAGCTCAATCGATTCCACGATCAGAGCGCGACTCGGCGTCTCAAAGCCGAACTGTTTTCTATGCGCAGTGTGAAAAGACAATCGCAGCGTTCGTTCGGCGCTCGACCACGGTACGGCCAGGGCCGTATCGCTGCCTGCGACCTTGATCTTCAAGCGGCGTTCGAACCGCAATTGCGTTTCGCTAACGCCCTGGGAAAGCAACTCGACGCGGAGCTGTTGCGCCAGTGTCTCGAATTCAGCGTCGAGCGTCGCGAGGATGGCTGCGTCGAGCTCGGTTTCCATTGTCTGCGCGCGTAAGGAGCGAAGGTCCGCGAGACCCATGCCGTAAGCGGACAGAACGCCCGCGAGCGGATGAATCATGACGGTCTGGATACCGAGCGCATCGGCGACTTGACAGGCATGTTGCCCGCCTGCGCCACCGAAGCAACAGAGGACAAACTCCGTGACGTCGTGGCCTCGCTGAATTGAAATCTGCTTGATCGCGTTGGCCATGCGCTCTACGGCAATGTGCAGGAATCCGGACGCAATCTGCTCGGACTCCATTGGTTCGTTCGCTTCCGATTTCACGGTCGCGGCCAACGCACGGAAGCGCTCCTCAACCGTTGCTGCGTCAATGGGCGCTTCACCCGACGGCCCAAATACGGCTGGAAAGAAATCGGGTTGAATGCGGCCCAGCAGGACGTTGGCATCCGTGATCGTCAGCGGGCCGTCGCGTCCGTAGCACGCGGGCCCGGGATCCGCGCCCGCCGAGTCGGGGCCGACCTGTAGGCGTCCGTGACGATACTCGAGTATCGAGCCACCGCCCGCGGCTACCGTGTGAATGCGCATCATCGGCGCGGTGATTCGAAAGCCCGCGATGGTGCTCACGTCGGCTCGCTCGAACTCACCTTCATAGAGCGAGACGTCGGTCGACGTGCCGCCCATGTCGAAGCCGATAATCTGCGAGTAGCCGGCAGCCTTGGCCGTTTCCGCCATGCCCACGACGCCGCCGGCCGGTCCCGATAGGATGCTGTCCTTGCCGCGAAAATAGTCTGCGCGCGCGAGACCGCCGTGGCTTTGCATGAACAAGAGCGGTGCCGTGTCCAGGACGCTGGCGAGCCCGTCGCGTACCTGTTCGACGTAGCGCTCCAGCACAGGAGAGAGATAGGCGTCGATGAGTGTCGTGTCGCCGCGATTGACGATCTTCATGAGCGGGCTCGTCGAATGCGACACTGAGATGTGGTCGAATCCGACGCGTCGTGCGATCTCCGCGGCGCGTTGCTCGTGCGCGGGATAGCGATCGCCGTGCATGAGCACGATTGCGGCGCTCGAGCAGCCGGCTGCGCGAGCCCGGTCGAGGTCGCGCTCGAGCCGGCCTGCATTCAACGGCTTTATGACGTCGCCGCGGGCGGAGACACGCTCCCGGGCTTCGACGACTCGTGAGTAAAGCATCGCGGGCAGTCGAATATCGAGCGCGAATATATCCGGGCGGCTCTGGTAGCCGATCCGTAGCGCGTCGCCCAGACCCTCTGTGATTACTAGGACGGTTGCGGCGCCGCTGCGCTCGAGCAGCGCATTCGTGGCCACGGTAGTCCCCATCTTGACGGCGGCAACGTGTGCCGTCTCGGCGCCGGGCTCGGCGAGCAGCTCGAGGATCCCGTGCACAGCCGCGTCCGTATAGCGATCGGGATTCTCCGACAGCAGCTTGACCGTCGTAAGACTTGCGTCCGGGCGCAGCGCGACGATGTCCGTGAACGTGCCGCCACGATCGACCCAGAATTGCCAGGCGTTCGTGCTGGCCCCCCGATCAGCACGCCGCATGGCTGTGATCACTCAGGAACGACTTTCGCTCAGTCCTCCGCTGCCGGGCGGAACGCATTCTCGAGTTCCTTTTGAACGGGTGCTGGCGCCGTTTCGTAGTGATCGAACTCCATCGTGAAAACGCCTTCGCCGCCGGTCAGCGACTTCAATGTCGTTTGGTAGTCGCCGAGCTCCGCGAGCGGAACCTGTGCCGTGATTCGAACGCGTCCGCCACTGGCGGCGTCGCTGCCGGCGATGCGTCCGCGAATTCCGGCCAGGTGCCCGGTGATGTCACCGACCGACTCGCTCGGCGTCGTGACCTCGACCCTGGCAATCGGCTCGAGAACGATCGGCTTGGCCTTGGCAATCGCGTCCATGAACGCGCGTTTCCCGGCGGTGATGAATGCCACCTCCTTGGAGTCGACCGGGTGATGCTTGCCGTCGTACACGGTGACGCGCACGTCGCTGAACGGGTATCCGGCGACGGCACCCTCCTCGAGCACTTGCTTGACGCCCTTTTCGACGGCCGGAATGAACTGCCCGGGGATCGACCCGCCGACGACGGCGTTTTGAAACTCGAAGCCCTGGCCTCGAGGCAGCGGCTCGACGCGCAGGTATACCTCGCCGAACTGGCCCGCGCCGCCGGTCTGCTTCTTGTGACGGTGATGGCCTTCGGCCGGTTTCACGATCGTCTCGCGATAGGCGATCTTGGGCGGGTGGGTCGTGACCTCGACACCGAACTCGTCCTTCATGCGCTGCATGACGAGCCGCAGATGCAGCTCGCCCATGCCACGAAGCACGGTCTCGTTGACCTGGGCATTGAACTCTACTGCGAGACTCGGGTCTTCTGCCGCGAGCTTGTGCAGCGCGTCGGACAGCTTTTTCTCCTGGCCGCGCTGCTTGAGCTCCAACGCGACACCGTACATCGGCGGCGGGATCTGCATTTTGCGCATGCGGAT
Source organism: Gammaproteobacteria bacterium (assembly GCA_041623375.1). Lineage (GTDB taxonomy): Bacteria > Pseudomonadota > Gammaproteobacteria > Steroidobacterales > Rariloculaceae > JAHEEM01. The sequence goes on from JBFJXA010000011.1 coordinate 11,476, forward strand.
CTCGTCCTCGTCGTGGCTCGAATGCAGCACGTCGTCGTAGTGAATCTCCTCGATCTTCGACACCGAGCAAATGTCGCCGGCCGCTGCAGCCGGAACCTCGATGAGCTCCTTGCCCTGGCTCCGGTAAATATGGGCGAGGCGTACGCCTTTGCGTTGATCGCCGACGTAGACCGAGCTTCCTGTCTTGGTTTCTCCCTGATGAACGCGAAACGTAACGAGGCGACCGACGAAGGGGTCGACGGTAACCTTAAAGGCATGGGCGACGAAGTGTCCGTCATCTTCTGCCGGATTGATCTTGAACGGTTTCTCCTCGCCCGTGCCCGTATAGAACTCAGGCGGATTGCCTTCGAGCGGGCTCGGCATGAGCTGGGAAAACACGCGCAGTAGCTGGCGGAGCCCGGCGCCCGTCTCGGCCGACACGAAGCAGACCGGTATCAAATGGCCTCGGCGCAGCGCCCGCTCGAACGGGTCGTGGAGCTGCTCGAGAGAGATGTCCTCGCCCTGCTCTAGATACATCTCCATGAGCTCATCATCGAGCTCGATGACCTGATCGGTGATCTCCGTGTGTGCCGCCTCGACCGAGGAAAAATCCGGGTCTTCGTCGGCGGGCTCGAAGAAGCAGTCGGCGACGGCCTGTCCCTGCCGGGCCGGGAGGTTCAGCGGCAGGCACTGGTCGCCGAACGTCTTGCGAATGCTGCCGACGATGGCTTCGAGATCGACACCCTCGGCGTCGATCTTGTTGACGATGATCAATCGACACAGCTTGCGCGCGGCTGCGAAATCCATCATGCGCTGCGTAACGAGCTCGATACCGGTCTGTGCGTTTATGACGATGGCCGTCGTTTCGACCGCCGGCAGCACCGCGAGCGCGCGTCCCATGAAATCCGGATACCCGGGTGTGTCGAGGAGATTGATGTGACGGCCGTCATGCTCGAGATGGCAGACGCTCGTGTCGAGGGAGTGTTGCAGCCGCTTCTCTTGATCGGTGTAATCCGAAACGGTCGTGCCCTTCGCGACGCTGCCGGGCGAGGCGATCGCGCCGGCTTTGTGAAGCAGAGTCTCTATCAGTGTCGTCTTGCCCGCTCCAGCGTGTCCGACGAATGCAATGTTGCGAATGAGGCTGGATGCGCTCTTGCCCGCCATGTAATCCTCCTTGGTTGCTTTGACCCAGGTTTCTTCTAATGATGACTCTCAAGTACCCAAATCCGAGCGTCATGGCAAGTGTTACGTGACGTTTCCCGGCTGCCATTCGCTTCCTGCCCGGGCTCCACTGCTGCCGTGGGCCAACGCCGCGCAGCCTCGCATCGGGTAGTGGCAGCGAAACCTAAATAAGAATCAAGAGGTTAATTGGCTTTTGCCGGCTGCCAAGCGCCACGTGAGCGCCGGCATCGATCGAAGTCCTCAGCTCGGCCGCGGGCGCCGGTATACTGGCGCGTCAGATCGAACTGCTGGCGGGCCGCAGGAGAACAACACAATGACCGAATGGGCTGCACGACTCTTGAATTTCAAGAAGGGCGAGCTACCTCTGGCCGTCCTGTCAGCACTGTTCTACTTCTGCGTGCTCTGCGGTTATTTTTTTCTGCGACCCGTGCGAGAGGCGATGGGGGTATCGCGCGGCATGGACGATCTGCGTTGGCTGTTCGTCGGCACATCTATCGCGTCTCTCGTTCTCGTGCTGCTATTCGGTGAGGTCGTCAGCAAGCTCGACCGGCGTCGCTTCATTCCGATCGGCTATCTCTTCGTCATCGCTTGCCTGTTTGGCTTTTCTGGATTGCTCGTAGCCGACGCGCTCGCCGGTGGCGGCATCGTCGGCACGGATGCCGGGACGTCGTTTGCACTCACAGTCGGCTACACGTTCTTCATCTGGATCAGCGTCATCAATCTGTTCGTCAACAGTTTATTCTGGGCTTTCATGGTCGATATCTTCGACGTCGATCAGGGCAAGCGCATGTTCGCGTTCATCGGCATCGGAGGCACGCTTGGCGCCATCGTTGGCGGTTGGGCCACGAACTACGTCAGCGGTCTGACCGAGTCGGTCTTTCTCGCACCCAGCCTCATGATGACCGGCGCTGCGCTATTCGGCTGCGCGATTGTCGCTATGCTGACGCTCGACCGGCATGCGCTGAGCTCGGAGCATTCGCGGCACAGCGATTTCGTCGCGAACGCGGCGAAAGGAATCGAGCAGCGCGAGATCGGCGGCAACTTCTGGGACGGTGCGACTGCCGTCGTGTCCTCACCGTATATGCTCGGTATCGCCGCCTGGTTCGTGCTTATGGCGATCGCCAACACGATCATCTATTTCGCGCAGGCTAACGTTATTCTCGACAACACAGATACGTTCAGTCAGCGAGTCGGTAGCTTCGCGCAGTTCGACATGCTCGCGCAGATCGCGACGCTGCTGACGCAGATGTTCATTACGACGCGGATCATCAAGCGGCTCGGCGTAGGCTGGACATTGACTCTGCTGCCGCTCGTGGCGGCGGTCGGTTTCGGTGTGCTTGCGATCTGGCCGCTCTACGGCGTCATGGCTTTATTTCAAGCGATCTATCGGGCAACTCGATACGCGGTCTCGCGTCCGGCGCGGGAAACGCTGTTCTCGGTGGTCTCCCCGGCGGAGAAATACAAGGCCAAGCCGTTCATCGATGTATTCCTCTACCGCGGCGGTGACGTTGCCGGTGCGGCCATCGACGGTGCGATGCGGGCGATCGGGCTCACGCTCGTCGGTGTCGCTGCAGCGACGGTACCGCTCGCCGCTGTCTGGGGCGGCCTTTGCCTCGCTCTCGGTCGCGCGCAGCAAAAACGCGTCGACGAGACGCCCGCAACCTCGAGCGCTGCCGCTAAACCGGCGTAGACGCCGAGTCACGTTCACCGGTAGCCGAGGATCTGTCTCAGGCCCGTGAGCGCGGGCAAGCTCGCAGTGATCACCTGGGTCGGAATCGCTTCGAGGTAGAAGCGGTAGCGCCCTTTCGATTCGAATCGCTTGCGAAATTCCGATGTCTCGAAGGCTGTCAGCAGACGCGGGATGATGCCGCCTGCGACGTAGACGCCGCCACGGGCGCCTACCGTCAACGCGAGGTCGCCGGCGAGACTGCCGAGCAGCGCGAAAAACATGGCCTGTGCCTCGACGGCCAGCCGGTCGCCTTTGGCTGCGGCGGCGGAGACGGCCGCAGGCATGAGTCCCTGTGGCTCCCGACCCGCTCGTTCGCTGAGAATGTCGTGAATTCTCGACAGCCCGGGGCCGGAGACGAGTGTCTCGACGGCGCAGTAGCCGGTCGAATCGCGTAAGGTATCGACCACGGCGGCCTCGTCGGCCGTCGCCGTCGCAATGGCAACGTTGCCACCTTCACCAGGTAACACGATCCAGTTGCCGGCAACGGGCGCGAGCACAGCGACACCGAGGCCCGAGCCGGGACCGAGCACGGCGAGGGGCTCGCGCGGCACGGCGCGACCGTTGCCGATCGGATGAAGATCCTGTGGCCCGAGCACGGGCAATGCTCGGGCGACGGCGGCGAAATCGTTGACGACGAGGAGCCGGCTCACGTTCAGGGCCTCGCGCAGCTCGAGCTGCGAGAACCGCCAGGGCAAGTTCGTCATGACGACCTCGTCGCCTGTCACGGGGCCTGCGATCGCGAGCGCTGCCTCGCTCGGGCGATCGCGCGTGCGGCGTCGGCTCAGATAGTGCTCGAGCACTTCGCGCACGCCGCCGAACTCACGATTCTCGTAGGTCTCGGCCGCGACGAGCCGGCCCTTGTCGTCGATGAGCGCACAGCGCGAATGCGTGCCGCCGATATCCGCAATGAGGTCCATGCATCCGTCCTTGATTGCAACGACGTCGATGGTAAGGATTGCCCGCCGCGTTGGAAAGCGCGGGCGAGCGAAGCACCGAGGCTATACTGGCGAGCCAGGATGCGCGCGGCGCCCGCCTGCGAAGCGGCGCCGAAGCCGATAGCCGAGGCTTCAGTATGACCAGTCGTAAGAACGCGGCAAAGCGAAAGCCTCGTGCCATCGCGCGGCTTTACCGGCGGCTGCGAAAGATGGGGCAACGGGCCGCGCTCGTCTTCGTGCGGTATTCGGCCGAGTCTGCGCAGGCCGTCGAATCCGGTAGGCCGACGTGCTACGTGCTGGAGCGCGACCAGCTCTTCGACAAGCTCGTTTTACGCGATCTCTGCGCGAACCGCGGCTGGCCGACGGCCGCCGTCAGGCTGCCCGACGGAGGCGGCGCGCTCTGGAGCGTCCGAACGTTTCGCGGGTGGCTCGTGCGCCACCTCGCGCCAAGCCCAACGAATCGTCTCGATCGCGCGATTGCATGGCTCGAGGCACACCCGGACGCAGACATCCAGCTCGTGCCGGTCGCCGTGTTCTGGGGACGCTCGCCCGCGAAGGAACGCTCGTCGCTCAAGCTGCTTCTCGCCGAGGATTGGGCCGCGTCCGGACGTATCCGGCGCTTTTTTTCGATGCTCGTGCACGGCCGACAGGTGCTCGTCAAGGTTGCGAGCCCCGTCTCGCTTCGACAGCTCGTTCGTGAAGGACTCGGCGTCGAGCGTACGACGCGCAAGGCCGCCCGCCTGTTACGCGTGCACTTTCGTCGCCAGCGGGCCGCGACGATCGGGCCGGACTTGTCACACCGGCGGCTGTTGCTCGACGAGGTGCTCACGAGCCCGGGCGTGCGTGACGCCATTCAGCGCGAAATCCAGAGCGGTAAGCGTAGCGAGCGACGCGTTCGCAAGCGTGCCCGCAAGATCGCAACCGAGATCGCGGCGCATTACTCCCACGCGGTCGTGCGTGTCCTCGAGCGCCTTTTTACGCGTCTGTGGAATCGCCTCTATGACGGCATCGAGCTCCAGCACTTCGAGAGCCTCGGCGACATCGCTGTGGGCTCAGAAGTCGTTTACGTCCCGTGTCATCGCAGCCATATCGACTACATGCTGCTGTCTTACGTCATCTATGGCCGCGGGCTCGTGCCGCCGCATGTCGCCGCCGGCATCAATCTGAATCTGCCGCTCGTCGGTCCGATATTGCGCCGTGGCGGGGCGTTTTTCATGCGACGCACTTTTCGTGGCGATGCGCTTTACACGTCCATCTTTCGCAGTTATCTGAGCGCGATCCTGTCTCGCGGCTTTCCGGTGAAGTATTTCGTCGAGGGCACACGGTCCCGCACCGGGAGACTATTGAGCCCGAAGCTGGGCTTGCTGGCGATGACGGTGGAGAGCTACCTGCATAACCACCGCCGCCCCGTGGTTTTCGTTCCCGTTTACTTCGGTTACGAAAAGCTCATCGAGGGCCAGACTTTTCTTAGCGAGCTCAGCGGAAAGCGCAAGCAGCGTGAGACGCTCAGCGGCGCAATACGGTCGCTGCGCGCGTTGCGCGAGCGTTTCGGCGTCGTGCACGTCAGCTTCGGTGAGCCGCTTTGGCTGGATACCGTGCTCGATCAGGTCCGCCCGGACTGGCGCCGCCACGAGTACGACGACTTCCTGCGGCCCGCGTGGCTGGAGGACGCCGTGGAGTCGCTCGGGCGTACCATCATGACTGCGATCAACGAGGCCGCCGTGGTAAACCCCGTCGGCTTGACCGCACTGATCGTTCTGAGCATGCCGAAGCGCGCGATCGTCGAGGTAGAGTTGTGCGCTCAGCTCGCACTGCTGCTCGACCTCGCCGCGCGCGCGCCGTACGCTGAGCGCACGAGCGTAACGGCACTCGAACCCGAGCAGATCGTGCGGTACTGCGAGGACATGCGCTGGTTGCGTCGGCGCGCGCATCCGCTCGGCGATGTGCTCTACATGACCGAGCGGCAAGCGCTACTGGCAAGCTATTACCGCAACAACATCGTGCATCTGTTCGCACTGCCGTCGCTCGTGGCAGCCTGCCTGAACAATCGCGCCGAGATCGGCCTCACGGAGCTGACTGCCACGCTCGAGCGTCTCTACCCGAGCTTCGAGGCAGAATTATTCCTGCGCTTCGACCCGAAGCGCCTCGATGTCGAGATCCGTCGCGTCGCCGCCGCAATGGTTTCCGTCGGCCTGCTCGAGCGCCGCGGCGAGTCGATTGGACGCCCGTCGGAGGGCAGCGCGGCCGAGGCGCAGTTTCGCATTTGCGCCGAGATCGTGGAGCCGTTTCTCGAGCACTATTATCTGTGCATGATTTACCTGCTCGAGCATGGCTCCGGCGTGCTGAACAAGCGTGAGGTCGTGGCGCGGTGCGCGGATGCTGCCGAGCAGCTTGCGATGTTGTATACGCTGAGCTCGCCCGATCTGTTCGAAGCTACGCTGTTCGAAAACCTCATCGATGGGCTAGTGAGCCAGGGGCTCGTCGAGCAGGACAAGGCTGGTAAGTTACGGTTCGGATCGTCGCTGGGACGCGTTGCCGAGGACCTCGGCCTCGTCCTGCGGCCTCGCGTGCGCCAGACGCTGCGACACTTTGCGGGCGCCGCCACGACAGCTCCCGTCAGCGCCGCCAGCTAGAACGGCACGCCCTACAGACGGTCTACCGAGCGCGGTTAGGCGTTCAAGTCCGGAATCCTGTCGCTCTCCAACTGCGTAATCATGTCTTTGATCATGAGCTTGCGCTTCTTGAGGCGGCGCAGCATGATCTGGTCCACATGTGGATCCACAGCTAATCGGGAGATGACCTGATCCAGGTCCTGGTGTTCTATCCGCAGCTCTTTGAGCCGCTCGACTGACCTAAAAGCTTCGATTTCTATCTTTCCTACCACTTCTCACTAGGAACCGCAGATAACCAATCGCGGCCGCTGTCGCCAACTGCCAGAAAGTGAGGATTGAGCAGAGACTCTTTCGTGTTGTACCTCAACGCCTGGCCATCAAGACTTATCATACTTCCACCAGCACTTTCAAGGACGGCCTGCGCAGCGGCCGTATCCCACTCGGATGTCGGACCAAAACGCGGGTACGCATCGGCCTGGCCGTCGGCTACGAGGCAAATTTTCAACGAGCTGCCCATCGGTTTGAGCTCGTGTGGCCCCAGTCGCTCGAGGTAGGCTGCGAGCGCGCCGCTCGGATGGCTGCGGCTGCCGACGATGCACAGCGGCCCGGCAGGGGCGGGTGCCGTCGCAATCGCCTCGGCTAAATCGTCGCCTCGCCGGCGCCAGGCGCCCGCTGCCGTTGCGCCGACGTACTCGAGATCGAGCGCCGGTGCACGCACGATGCCGAGGATGGCCCGATGATCCTCGATAAGGGCGATGTTGACCGTGAACTCCCCGTTGCGCTTGACGAACTCCTTCGTGCCGTCGAGCGGATCGACGAGCCAGTAGCGACGCCAGGTCAGCCGATCCGTCAGCGCCTCCGGAGGCGACTCCTCGGACAATACAGGTAGCCGGGGCTCGAGCTCGGCCAGGCCGTTGCAGATGATCGCGTGCGAGGCGCGATCAGCGGCCGTGAGCGGCGAGTTGTCGTCCTTGTGCTCGACCTCGAAAGCCGTCTCATAAACGTCCATGATCGCGCGGCCGGCGCGGTCAGCGAGATCCCTGAGCGGATCGATGAGTCGCTCCTGCGCCGCAGCATCGGTCAAATTCATTTATCGAGGGTCCAGCCTGAACGCCGAATCGTATGATAGTTTCTCAATGATGCCTGACTCGGGTCTGTCGCGCCGTGAAGAGCCGCTCGTTCTTTGGGACGAGATCGACACTGTGCTCGTGGACATGGACGGTACGCTGCTCGATCTTGCCTTCGACAATTTCTTCTGGCTCGAGCTCGTGCCGCAGCAATACGCGGCGCGGCATCGTCTCTCGGAGGCGCAGGCCAAAGCCGTGCTGCAGCGAGCATACCGGGCACTCGAAGGCCAGCTTGCGTGGTACTGCATCGATCACTGGACCGATACGCTGGATCTGGACCTTCGCGCGCTAAAACGTGCGCATCGCGAGCGCATCCGTTATTTGCCGGGTGCGCGGGAATTTCTCGCGGCGGTACGCGCGCGCGGCAAGCAGCTCACGCTCGTCACGAACGCCCACCGGGCCGTCCTGGAGGTGAAAACGGATCACACGGGCCTGGACCGGGAGGTCGACGAGCTCGTGTCCTCGCACGACTTCGATGCACCGAAAGAGAGTGCACGATTCTGGCGACGATTCTCCGATCGACGCCGCTTTGATCCCCGGCGGACGCTGCTTCTCGAGGACAGCCTCAGCGTGTTGACGGCGGCACGCGAATTCGGCCTCGGCTTCACGCTCGCAATCAGGCGGCCCGATTCGACGCAACCTGCCCGAGATATCACGGAGTTTCCGTCCGTCGACGGCGTCCACGCGCTCGCCGACCAGCAAAGGGGGCAGAAACGGGGATAGTGCCCTCGAGTTAAAGTCACTGTCCCCTTTGCTTGTTCCGGTGCCGACGCGGCTTGCCGCCGCCCGATTTCTTCCCGGCGCCCTTGCCGTGCGCCCTGTGCTTGGGTGGGCGCCGCGGCGGACGTTCGATCTTTGCGAGCGATTCCGGGTCGATCTGCTCGACGGGTATCCGTCGGCCGATAAATTCCTCAATGTCCGGCAACGACACCGCATACTGCTCGCAACCGAAGCTGATCGCATCGCCCGAGGCGCCGGCCCGGGCCGTGCGGCCGATCCGGTGGACGTAATCCTCCGAATCCTGAGGCAGATCGTAGTTGATGACGTGGCTCACGTCGGGCACGTGCAAGCCGCGGGAGGCGACGTCCGTGCCGATGAGGACCGGCAGCTCGCCTGCAACGAACTCTTTGAGCATTCTCAGGCGTTTCTTTTGTGGAACGTCACCCGAGATCGCTTGTGCGTGGATATCGTTGTACTCGAGATAGGCCTGCAGGCGATCGGCCTCGCGGCGTGTGTTGACGAAAACCATGGTGCGGCGCGCGTCCATTTTTCTCAACAGCGACACGAGCAGCGGAATTTTTTCCTCGTTCGACGGAAAGTAAATGCTCTGGCGCACGCGATCGACCGTCATCTTGTCGGGCTCGATGCGAATGAGCTCCGGGTCGTTCATGTGCTCGTACGCGAGCTCGAGGACACGGTGCGAGAGCGTTGCCGAAAACAGCAGATTGAGACGCTTGCCTGCTTCCGGAAGGCGTCTGAGCACGTAGCGGATATCCTTGATGAAGCCGAGGTCGAACATGCGATCGGCTTCGTCGAGAACCATGACCTCGACGTGATTAAGCGTGAATACCTTTTGCTTTTGAAAATCGATCGTGCGGCCCGGCGTGCCGATCAGGATATCGACGCCCTCGGCGAGATGCTGACGTTGCTTGTCGTAATCAGTTCCACCGAACGCCAGGCCGAGCCGATATGGCAGAAACTTGCCGAGCTCGACCGCATCTGCGTGAATCTGCACGGCGAGCTCGCGCGTCGGCGCGAGGATCAAGGCTCTCGGTCCGCGCCGATCTTTGGATTTCGCTGCATTTCGCTCGAGTTGACAGAATAGAGCGATCAGGAAGGCAGCGGTTTTCCCCGTGCCGGTCTGGGCTTGCCCGGCAACGTCGTGACCCTCGAGCGCGATGGGCAGCGTCTTCGCCTGGATCGGGGTACAGCGGCTGAAACCCGCAGCCGTAATGCCCTTGAGCAGCGCCTCGGGGAGCTCGAGGCGCCGAAACTCGAGGTCACTGAGGTGGCTCTGTTTATCCGATCCGGTCTCAGAACTCGGCGTTAATACTTGCAAATTGCGTTCTCACCAGTTCAAAATAGGCCCAGCTAGGCGAAAAGTTTCGCTCCCCCTATATTTCTATTGCGTTTCCACGAGTCTCGTAAGGAAGCATTCAGCAGCGGCATTGTGCCTGACCGGGCTCGCGGCGTCACTTTAACGATAGATAACCGCACCGGCGCCAAGGATCCAGCGCGTCGGACGCCGGCGACACACAGAGCAAGATTTTCGGAGGAACTATTCGGTGAGTGATCACATCGTACACATTAGCGACGGAAGTTTTGAGGCGGACGTTCTGAACGCGGATCGCCCTGTGCTCATCGACTTCTGGGCGGAGTGGTGCGGTCCGTGCAAGGTGATCGCGCCGATCCTCGACGACATCGCCGAAGACTACAAAGATCGCCTGACGATCGCGAAGCTCAACGTCGATGAGAACCAGCAGACCGCGATGCGGTTCGGCATCAGGAGCATCCCGACGCTGTTACTGTTCAAAGCCGGCTCAGTCGCCGGGCAGAAAGTCGGCGCGGTGTCCAAGAAACAGCTCGAAGAGTTTCTGGACCCTCTCGTCGGATCCGCGGAGAGCTGAGGCAGGTCCTTTTTTTCAATGACTTTTGGTAATCATCCGTGAGGGGATACTTGGGTAATTCAGCAAGAGTTCGGGCCAAGAACGGTTCGCAACGGCCGCGGGACGGCAACCAAAAGAAGCGCTCTTCGCGGCGTAAGCGACCGCCGCGCGAGGAATTTCCGGACGACGAGGATCTCGAGCTGATCCCCGCCGAGGAGCTCGAGCAGACCAAGAGCGCGATGAACCTCACAGAGCTCAAGAACATGCCGGCCTCCGAGCTCGTCGATCTGGCTCAGTCGATGGGCCTCGAGAATCTCGCACGCTCTCGCAAACAGGACATCATCTTCTCGATCCTCAAGGAGCACGCCAAGGCCGGCGAGAATATTTTCGGCGAAGGGATTCTGGAGATTCTCCAGGATGGCTTCGGATTTTTGCGGTCTCCGGACAGCTCCTATCTCGCCGGGCCCGACGATATCTACGTCTCCCCGAGCCAGATCCGGCGCTTCAGCCTGCGCACCGGCGACACGGTCTCGGGCTTGATTCGTCCGCCCAAGGACGGTGAGCGCTACTTCGCGCTGCTCAAGGTTGGGCAGATCAATCACGATTCGCCCGAGGAAGCCAAAAGCAAGGTTTTATTCGAAAACCTGACGCCGCTGTTCCCGCGTGAGCGTTTCACGCTCGAGCAAGGCAACGGCAGCACCGAGGATTTGACCGCGCGAATCATCGACATGGTCTCGCCGGTCGGTAAGGGTCAGCGTGCGCTGATCGTTTCACCTCCGAAGGCCGGTAAGACGATGCTGCTGCAGAACATCGCAACGTCCATCGCAGCGAACCATCCCGAGAGTATTCTGATCGTGCTGCTCATCGACGAGCGTCCCGAGGAAGTGACCGAGATGGAGCGGACCGTGCGTGGCGAGGTCGTCTCGAGCACGTTCGACGAGCCGGCGACACGTCACGTCCAGGTCGCGGAGATGGTAATCGAGAAAGCCAAGCGCCTCACGGAGCACAAGCGAGACGTTGTCATCCTGCTCGACTCGATCACGCGTCTCGCCCGCGCCTACAACACGGTCGTGCCGTCGTCGGGTAAGGTGCTGACGGGCGGTGTAGATGCAAACGCCTTGCAGCGCCCGAAGCGATTTTTCGGCGCGGCGCGCAATATCGAGGAGGGCGGCAGTCTGACGATCATTGCAACGGCGTTGATCGACACGGGCTCGAAGATGGACGAGGTCATCTACGAAGAGTTCAAGGGCACGGGTAACTCGGAGATGCATCTCGACCGACGTATTGCGGAGAAGCGCATCTTCCCGGCGATCAACATCAATCGATCCGGCACACGCAAAGAGGAGCTGCTCATCGAGCCCGAGGAGCTCCAGAAGATCTGGGTGCTGCGCAAGGTGCTGCATCCGATGGACGAGCTCGCGGCGATCGAGTTCCTGCTCAGCAAGCTTCAGGATACGAAGACTAACTCCCAGTTCTTCGAATCCATGAAGCGCTGATCCTGAGAACCCCTCACGCGGCACGATTCTGTTCCGGATCCGTTCCGGACGAATCCGGACGCTTCCCCCGTCCCGGCGTGCCGTGTTGAAAACCGGCTCGCAATGCTCGTGGACTGAGTACGTACACTGCGCCTGCTCGCCGTTTTTTGCCTTGCCTCGAGCACGCCTGAGTGCTTCTCAGGCGGCCCTGAGCAGCACGTAGCTGGTTACTTCGAGCGCTCGCGGGCGACGGCGCGATAGCCGATGTCAGTCCGGTAGAACGCCCCATCCCAGCGAATTGTCTTTGCGGCCTCGTAGGCGCGCCG
>JBFJXA010000012.1:0-22988 GCA_041623375.1 Gammaproteobacteria bacterium
GGCTCGAGCAGGCGTTCGCGGTCGTCTACCCGGAACACGGCGCTCGCATCAAGATGCCGTCGCTCGTGCAGTTCGGCTCGTGGGTCGGCGGCGATATGGACGGCAATCCGAATGTGACGGCGAAGAGCGTTCGCGAGGCCCTGGCTCGGCAACGATCGCTGATTCTCAATCTCTATTTCGACGAGTGTCTGCGGCTGGCGGACCAGTTGAGCCAAACCGAATCGCGGATAGGCGTCAGCAATGAGGTGCTTGCGCAGACCGCGCTCTACCAACGTCACTTCAGCAAGGCCGCGCACGCCGTGCCGGCGCGCCATCGTGACATGCCCTATCGCGTGTTTCTGCGGCTCGTCGGTGCGCGATTGCAAGCAACCTTCGACGATGCGGCATACCCGTACGAGTCGGCCGACGAGTTCAGCGACGACATTCGCCTCGTTGCCGACAGCCTGCGGGCGAACAAGGGGCACCACGCGGGCCTGTTTGCGGTCGCACGTTTGCTGCGCCGCATCGAGACGTTCGGCTTTCACATCGCGACGCTGGATATCCGCCAGAACGCGCTCGTGCACCGCCGAGTCGTCGGTCAGGCCTTGCAGGAAGACAACTGGCTCAAGTGGACGAGCAAGGAGCGTACGGCGCGACTGCAGGAGGCGCTCGAGCGTCGCGAGTCGCCGATGGGGAGCCTGTCGTCGGAGGCGCGGCGGACGCTGGCCGTATTCCAGGCGATCGCACATTGCCGGCGCAAATATGGACCCCACGCGATCGGACCTTACATCGTGAGCATGGCGCACGGACCGGACGACGTATTGTCGGTGCTGCTGCTCGCAAAGTGGGGCGATCTCGCGCCCAAGGGCGCGCCGGTGCCCCTCGACGTCGTGCCGCTGTTCGAAACGGTCGAGGATCTGGAGAAGGCTGCCAGCATCATGCGCCAGCTACTGTCGGATGAGCACTATCGCACGCATCTCGAGCACCGCGGCTCTCAGCAGATGGTCATGGTCGGTTATTCAGATAGCAACAAGGACGGCGGTCTCGCGGCCGCGAGTTGGACCCTGCGCAAGGCCCAGGAAGCGCTCGTCGAGACGATCGGTAGCCTTGGAGTAAAGCTCACGTTGTTTCACGGCCGTGGTGGAACCGTGAGCCGCGGCGGCGGCAATGTCCACACGGCGATCCGCGCCGCGCCGGCCGGCGCCGTTGCCGGTCGTTTCCGCATGACAGAGCAGGGCGAGGTCATCAACGCACGTTACGGTCTGCGCGGTATCGCGATGCGCTCGTTGGAGCAAATGCTGAGCTCGGTGCTCTGGGTCAATGCGGCTGAGGCGCGGGAGAATCTCGCGCGCCGTCAGCAGTACGCGATTATGGACGTCATCTCCGATGTGAGCCGCGAGGCCTACCAGCAACTCGTCTACCAATCGCCGAGCTTCGCCGAATATTTCCGCAGCGCGACACCGATCGATGTCATCGAGCGCCTCGGGTTAAGCTCTCGACCGGTCTCACGTACAGACAGCAACGACATCCAGGATCTACGCGCTATCCCATGGGTTTTCGCATGGACGCAAACACGGCTTCTGCTGCCGGGATGGTTCGGTATCGGTGCCGGGCTCGTCGCCGCAACGAATGCGTTCGGCGAAGACGCGATCAGGGATCTCGCGCGCGACTGGCCGTTCTTCGGCTCGTTGCTTGCCGACGTCGAGATCGTGCTCGGGAAGGTCGATATCGACATCGCGCAACGCTACTCTGAGCTTGCCGGCCCGTTGCACTCGAAGTTCTTCCCCAGGATTCGCGAGGAATTCGAACGCGCCGTGCAGTGCGTGCTCGAAGCGAAGGGGCAGACCCGCTTGCTCGAAAGCGCGCCTACCCTGCGGCGCGCAATCCGGTTGCGCAATCCCTATGTCGATCCGATGAGCCTGCTGCAGGTCGATTTGCTTCGTCGATGGCGCGATAGCGATCGCAGTGACGATGCCGTGTATCAGGCGCTGCTCGTTAGCGTCAACGGAATCGCGCACGGTATGCAAAACACGGGCTAACGCCCGCGTTTTGACCCCGACGCCGGTACCTTGAGCCAGCGGATAATCCGGTGCTCGATGTCTGACGTATCGACGGCGGTCTCGGAAATGACGCGGCCGCGAACGGAGATTCCAGCTCGCTGCACGCTTTCGGCATTTCCCGAGACGAGTGGATGCCAGTCGGCCAGGCCGCGGCCTTCGGCAAGCCGGCGATACGCGCAGGTCGCGGGCATCCAGCTCAGGGCATCGAGATTGTCGCGCGAGAGCACGACGCAATCCGGCACGTGCTCGAGTCGCTCGGCGTAGTGTTTGCAGCGGCATCGCTCCAGATCGAGCAGACGGCAGGCGACGTCCGTGTAATACACCTTGCCCGTGTCTTCGTCCTCGAGCTTGTGCAGGCAGCAGCGACCGCAGCCGTCGCACAGAGACTCCCACTCGGCATCCGTCATCTCCGTGAGCTTCTTGCGCTCCCAGAACCGACCTGCTTTGGCTTGCGTAGTTTTAGGCATTGCGCGGTGGTGTAAGCTTCGCGGCTATGACGAAACGCCTGCGAGCCGCATTCCTCGATTTTGCCACGCTTGGCCCGGGCGTCGACACCGCGCCTCTGGACGCTTTGGCCGACGTCGCCTATCACACGTCGACACCGCTGGAACGCGCAGCCGAGCGGCTCGATGGTGTGGATATTGCGATCGTCAACAAGGCGCGAATTGACGCCGATACGATAGACAAAAGCACGGCGCTCAAGCTCATCGTGCTAGCGGCAACGGGGTCGGACAATGTCGACGTCGAAGCCGCCAAACGAGGTGGTATAGGGGTCGCGAATATCCGCGACTACTGCACGGCGGCGGTCGTTCAGCACGTGTTCGCGCTCGTGCTCGGGCTCACCCGCAAGCTCGCCGAGTATCAGGCCGCGATCTACGCCGGTGCATGGCAAACGAGCGAAACGTTCGCGCTGTTTGATTTCCCTATCCAGGAGCTCACCGGGAAAAATCTCGGCGTCATCGGCTACGGGACGCTTGGTTGCGGCGTTGCCGAGCTCGGACGTTGTCTCGGTATGAATGTTCTCATCGGGGCGCGGCCGGGTATGCCGGCGAGTGAGGTGCCGGACGGACGGTTGCCTATCGACGATGTGCTCGATAGCGCCGACGTGCTGAGCCTGCACTGTCCGTTGACCGACGCAACGCGCGGGCTCATCGGAGAATCGCAGCTGAGGCGAATGAAAAACGACGCACTGCTGATCAATACGGCTCGCGGTGCGCTGATCGACAGCCGCGCGCTCGTCGCCGCGCTCAAGGCCGGAGAGATCGGCGGTGCCGGCATCGACGTCATGGAGGTTGAGCCGCCACGCGGCGACGAGCCATTGCTGGAGCCGGGCATCCCGAATCTGATACTGACGCCACATATTGCGTGGACCGCCAGGGAGTCGCGGCAGCGAGCGCTCGATCAGGTTGCCGAGAATATCAGCGATTTCCTCGCCGGCGGCTCGTTGCGCCGCCTCGTCTGACCCCGCGAAAAAACGGGGTCTGACCCCAACTGATTCGGCTGAAACGGCGGGTATAGCTCACGGTTCGACGTTATCGCGTAATTGGGGTCTGACCCCATCGCGATAGGGGTCTGACCCCATCGCAATGCCTCAATCGCTCAGGCTTGCTCGGGCTCGACGAGGCGGCCCGAGGCAAGCTCGATGATGCGGTGACAGCGCTGCGCGGCATTGAGATCGTGAGTGACGAGCACGAGCGTCGTATCGGCGGCCGCATTGAGCTCGAACAACAGATCGAGAATGTGCGCGCCCGTCTTATTGTCGAGGTTACCGGTCGGCTCGTCGGCGAACAGCAGCGCCGGCGCCGTCACGAACGCACGCGCGATGGCGACACGCTGTCTCTCCCCGCCGGAGAGCTGGCGCGGGTAGTGGTGGAGCCGGCTGTCGAGGCCGACCTGGCTCAGGGCCTGGCGTGCTTGCGCATCGCTTCCGTCGGTGCCGCTGAGCTCGAGTGGCAGCAGCACGTTCTCGAGGGCCGTCAGTGATGGCAGCAGGTGAAACGACTGAAACACGAAGCCGACCTGGCGGTTGCGCAGCCGCGCACGGCCGTCCTCGTCGAGCGCCGTGAGCTCGACGCCGTTGAGCCAGACGCTGCCGGAGCTCGGCTCGTCGAGGCCGGCCAGCAGGGCCAGAAGCGTCGATTTACCGGCTCCGGAGGGCCCGACGACGGCCACGGTTTCGCCTCGCCCAACCGCAAGACTGACGTTATCGAGGATAGTCAGCTCGCCTTCGGGGCTGGTAACCTTCTTGGTCAGGTCCTCGGCGACGAGTAAGGAGTCTTCAGCGACCATGCTTTCTAGGGCTTTTTTCTCAGTACACGCTAACGTCAAGTCTCTGTGCATGGCGCTCGTCTTGCTGGCCGGGGCGCAGCCCGCGTGGTCCGCCCAGGGCACGATCGTCGTGCTCGGAGATTCACTGAGCAGCGGCTATGGGGTGCGTATCGGCGAGTCCTGGGTGTCGAAGCTCGAAGAGCGCCTGCGGGCTGAAGGGTACGGATATGAGGTCGTCAACGCCAGCATTAGCGGCGATACGAGCTCCGGCGGCCTGGCTCGGCTACCGGCGCTGCTGGCTGAGCACGAGCCGAGTATCGTGATCGTCGAGCTCGGAGGAAACGATGGTCTGCGGGGCCAGCCCGTGCAGTCGTTGCGCGCCAATCTGAGTCGGATCATCGAGCTCGCGAGTGAACACGGCGCTGCACCGATACTCGCAGGTATCCAGATCCCGCCGAATTACGGGCTCGGCTACGCCGGCGCGTTCGCGCGCATTTACCCGGAGTTGGCCACCGATTTCGATATTCCGCTCGTCGGCTTCCTCATGGAGGACGTTGCGCTGAATGACGATCTCATGCAGTCGGACGGCATGCATCCGAACGCCCGCGGACACGAGGTCATGCTCGATAACGTCTGGGCAGTTCTGGCTGATCTGCTCTGAGACGAATGTTCAGCGGACGATGGCGGCCATGACCGACAGGCCCTGGCTCGCGGCGTACCCCGAAGGCGTTCCCGCTACCATAGACCCGGACCGCTACGCCTCGCTGAATGATCTCCTCGCGCAGAGCTTCACGCGATATGGCGATCAGCCGGCGCTGGAAAACTTCGGCGTATCGATGACGTTCGCCGAGCTCGATAGGGCGAGCCGCCGTCTGGCGGCGTTTCTGCAGTCTCGCGATGAGCTCGCGCGAGGAGACCGCGTCGCGGTCATGCTGCCCAATATCATTCAGTATCCCGTCGTCATTGCCGCGTTGCTCAGGGCCGGACTTACGATCGTCAACGTGAATCCGCTCTACAAGCCGCGCGAGCTCGAGCACCAGCTCCGCGACAGCGGCGCCCGTGCGATTTTCGTGCTGGAGAACTTCGCCTCGACGGTCGCGGCCGTGCTCGACGATGTGCCCGTCGACCTCGTCATCGTCAGCGGGTTCGGCGATCACTTTCCGCTGTTGAAACGGCTCGTGACGAATATCGTCGTCAAGCATGTCAAACGCCTCGTACCCCCGTGGAACATTCCACACGCCGTTCGTTATCTGGACGCATTGCGTGCCGGCAGTGGACTGCCTTTTTCGGAGTGCGGCGTCGGCCCGGACGATGTAGCGTTTTTGCAGTACACGGGCGGCACGACGGGCCTAGCGAAGGGAGCGATGCTCACCCACCGCAATATCGTCAGCAACGTGCTGCAGTCGGTCGCTTGGGCAAGGCCGGCGCTCGACGACGGTGGTGAGCGCGCAGCGACGCCGCTGCCGCTTTATCATATCTTTTCTCTCATGGCGAACCTCTTCTGCTTCATCGAGCTCGGAGGCGTCAATCTGCTCATCACCAACCCGCGCGATATGAAGAGCCTGGTCAAGGAGCTCAGTCGCGCGCCGATCAACTACCTCACGGGAGTCAACACGCTGTTCAACGCGTTGCTCGAATCGCCGGATTTCAGTCGTATCGACTTCAGTCAGCTCAAAGTAACGATGGGTGGTGGCATGGCCGTGCAGCGATCGGTTGCCGAAGCCTGGCAGCGCGCGACGGGCCGACCGATCGTGCAGGGCTATGGGCTCACGGAGACCTCGCCGATCGTTGCCGCCAATCCGCTCGTTGGGTCGACGTTCAACGACTCGGTCGGCGTGCCCCTGCCCTCGACCGAGGTCAGCATTCGCGACGATGACGGCGAGCCGCTGGGTTACGATGAGATAGGCGAGATTTGCGTGCGCGGCCCCCAGGTCATGAAAGGCTACTGGAACAACGCGGAGGCGACAGCCGAGGTCATGATCGAAGGCGGCTGGTTACGCACGGGCGATGTCGGGCGCATGAGCGAATCCGGCTTCGTGTACATCGAAGACCGCAAAAAAGACGTCATTATCGTTTCAGGCTTCAATGTCTACCCGAACGAACTCGAGAACGTTGCAGTCATGCACCCGAAAGTGCTCGAGGCCGCGGTCGTCGGCTTTGCGCAAGAAAATTCCGGAGAGGCAATTCGCATGTTCATCGTGCGCAAGGATCCTTCGCTGACCGAAGCCGAGCTCATGGCATTTCTTCGGGAGCAGCTTACGGCCTACAAGATTCCGGACGAGATCGTCTTCAGGGACGAGTTACCCAAGACAAACGTCGGCAAGGTCCTGCGCCGGGCGCTACGTTAGCGCGCGCGGCAGCACTTCTGCGATCAGATAAATAGCAACGCCTGCGGTGCCTCCGACGAGCGTGCCGCTGATCCGTATGAATTGCAGATCGCGACCGATATAGAGCTCTATCCGTGCCGAGGTCGCGGAAGGATCCCATTGCTCGATCGTTTCTGAAACCGTGTCGCTTAGAGGCTGGCGATAGTTCTCGACGAGATAGACGATCAGGTCTTTCAGCCAGCGATCGAGACCCGCGCGCACGTCGGCATCCTGCTGCACGCGTTCGGCGATTCCGCGCAGCTCTCTCTCGAGCCCCGTTCGCAGCGCCGAGGTCGGCTCGTCGAGCGCGTCCTGAATGTGTTCGCGCAACCGCGTCCACAGCTCACTGAAGTACGATTTGACGGCAGGGTGATCGAGAAACTCGGTCTTGAGGCGGCGCGTCTTGTCGGCAAGTCTCGTGTCGTCGGCGATGAGCTCTGCGAGTTCCGCTAGACGACGACTGAACTCTTCGCGTGCCGGGTGCGCGGGATCGTTGCCGATGTCGAGCAGGATTCGTTCGAGCTCATCCACGAGCTGATCGTAGATTTTCTCGTCGACGAATCGCGGCAGCCACCAAGGACTGCGGTCGCGTATTCGCGTGCGGATGGTGTCCTTGTTCTCGGCGAGCTGCTGCTGGCCGATCGCGACGAGATGATCGACGAACGCTTCGGCGTGTGCGCCCGTGGACAGCACCTCGACGACGACACTCAGGGCGCCTCGAACCGGCAGGCTGTCGAGGGATGTTCGCACGCTCGACTCGAGCATCGCGCGAAACTGCACGCTGTCGACGGCATCGATGAGCCAACTCAGTGCGCGTCCGAGGTCGCGGCTGACCCGCTCGGCGTTGTCCCGTCGCGCGAACCAGCCGCCGAGGCGCTCGGCCAGGTCCACCCTTTCGAGCCGTCGCTCGACGGCGTCGCGAACCAGAAAATGGTCCCGGATGAACTGTGCGAGCGCGCGTCCGATCTCGTTCTTGCGTGACGGCACGATCGCCGTATGCGGAATCGGTATGCCGAACGGATGGCGAAACAACGCCGTAACCGCGAACCAGTCGGCGAGCGCTCCGATGGTTCCCGCCTCGGCGAACGCGTTGATCGCGCCGAGCCACGGATAGCCGGGCAGTAGGATGCGCGTCGCCGCGTACAGGAGCGCCATGGCGACGAGCAAGCCCGACGCGACCCAGCGCATGCGCGTCAGACGCTCTGCCAGCGCCGCTTCGGCGGTTGTCATGCGGGCACGGTCATCCGGCCAGCGCTTTTGCAATTTCGGCTTGAATCGCTTCTGCTGCGGCGCGCGGGCTCGGGGCCGTTCGAATCGGCCGGCCGACGACGAGATAGTCTGCGCCACGCTCGATCGCAAGCGCCGGCGTCACGATGCGCTTCTGATCATCCCGACTCGTGTCATCAGCGGGCCGGATACCGGGTGTAACGATCAACGGTCCCGTTCCGAGATCGGCGCGCAGCTCACGGGCTTCGTGCCCGGAGGCGATGATGCCGTCGCAACCCGCCGCGACGGCCTGGCGCGCGCGGCGAAGCACGAGCGTCTGGACGTCATCGCGGATACCCATCTGCTCGAGATCGTTCTTGTCGAGGCTCGTGAGAACGGTTACGGCCAGGACCTGCAGCGTCTCGCCTTTCTCCGCGGCAGCAGCCTCCATGATGGCGCGGTCGCCGTGCACGGTCAGGAACGAGGCGCCGCGGTCTCGAATCTGGCGCACGGCTGCCGAGACCGTGGCCGGAACGTCGTAGAACTTCATGTCGGCAAAAACGCGTTTGTTTTTCGCGAGCAGCCAATCCATGAGCTCGAAGTAGCTGCCCGACATCGCAAGCTCCAGTCCGATCTTGTAGAACTCGCAGGCTGGTCCGAGCTCCTCGACGAGTGCGCGCGCGGATTGCGCGTCGGGAACGTCGACTGCGACGATGAGGCGCTGACGCGCCGGGATGGCTTGAGAAGGATGGCTGGCGGACATGCGTGTCGAGAAATTCTAACAGAGCCTCACCGCGATGCTGTCAGTCCTTCAGCCGCCGTCGCCGAGAGACTCGTGCGTTTGCAGCGCGAACCGGTCAGTCATGCCCGCGATGTAATCAGCCACGGCGCGAGCGCTGCCCGCAGCGCCTTGGCTCTCGTGCGCGATACGGGCGCGACCGGAGTGCTCTGCCGGCATGAGGCTTGGATCCGCGACGAACACCGTGAACAGAGTCGTGACGATCTCGTGAGCCTGCTCGGTCATGCGAGTTACCTTCGGGTGTCGATACAAGTGCTCACGCAGGAACTGCTTCAGAGCGCGCTGCGCCTCGACGAACGGCTCGCTGAACCCGATGAGCGCGCTCTTCTGGGAACGAATATCGTCGATGGTCCGTGGCGCGAGTCGCTCCACGCGTGCCTGGCTCGTGCCGATCAGGTCGTTTACGAGTGCGCCGATCATGCCGCGCACGACTTCGTGCGTCTGCATGCGACTATCGAGATTCTCATGGTTGCGCCGCACGATTGCGAGTTGCTCGGCGAATAGCGGTATCTGCGCGAGCTCGTCGAGCTCGATGAGGCCGGAGCGCAGCCCGTCATCGACGTCGTGGTTGTTGTACGCGATCTCGTCGGCGATGTTCGCAAGCTGGGCTTCGAGGCTCGGTTGCTGCCGATCGATAAACCGTCGCCCTACATCGCCCAGCCTACGCGCGTTGGCGAGAGAGCAATGCTTGAGAATGCCCTCGCGCGTCTCGAACGTCAGGTTGAGTCCCGGAAAGGCCGCGTAGCGGCGCTCGAGCTCGTCGACGACACGCAGCGACTGGAGGTTGTGCTCGAAACCGCCATAGTCACGCATACACTCGTTGAGCGCATCCTGCCCCGCATGACCGAACGGCGTATGGCCGAGGTCGTGGGCCAGGCTGATGGCTTCGGTCAAATCCTCGTTGAGGTGCATGGCACGAGCCACCGTACGTGCGATCTGTGCGACTTCGAGCGAGTGCGTCAGGCGCGTTCGATAGAGGTCACCTTCGTGGTTGACGAAGACTTGTGTCTTGTATTCGAGTCGCCGGAAGGCGCCGGAGTGAATGACCCGGTCTCGGTCGCGCTGGAACTCGCTGCGGTGGGCCGGCGGCGGCTCCGGATGGGCGCGTCCTCGCGAGTTCTTAGGCGTGACCGCGTATGGTGCGAGCGCAGGTGTCACGTCCGCCGCGTCAGTTCCTGCGCCCGGTTCCGAGTGCAGCCTGCAGGATGTCAGAGTCCGGCGCCGGTCTGATCACGCCGTTTCCGATCCCCTCGAGCAGGATGAGGTTCAAGCCACGGGCGGTGGTTTTTTTGTCGAGTTGCATGATTTCGAGCACCCGGCCGGTATCAACGTCCGGCGCCTCGGTAGGCAGACCCGCGCGAGCGAGCAACGCGCTGATGCGCTCGACGTCGGCGCTGTCGAGTGAGCCCAGAGCGGCCGAGGTTTTCGCCGCCAGTACCATGCCGATCGCAACGGCCTCGCCGTGCAGCCAGCGCTCGTAGTTGCCGATCGATTCCAGCGCGTGCCCGAACGTATGGCCGAGGTTCAGCAATGCCCGGCGGCCCCGCTCGTGCTCGTCCTCGGCCACGATCGCGGCCTTGAGCTCGCAGCTCTTGCGGACGACGACACGAAGCGCGTCGGCATCGAGCGATAGCACGTCTTCGAGGTGTGCCTCGAGCCAGCCGAAGAACTCGGCGTCGAGAATCAAGCCGTACTTGACGACTTCGGCCATCCCCGCCGCAAACTCTCGTCGCGGTAGCGTCGACAGTGTGTCGGTGTCGGCGATGACGCAGTGGGGCTGATAGAACGCGCCAATCATATTCTTGGCTTGCGGATGATTGACCGCGGTTTTGCCGCCGACGCTGGAGTCGACCTGCGCGAGCAACGTCGTGGGCACTTGAACGTAACTGATACCGCGTTGGTAACACGCTGCGGCGAAGCCGCCGATGTCGCCGACGACACCGCCGCCGAGAGCGACGAGGCACGCGTCTCTATGAAATCGCGCTTCGATGAGCGCATCGATGATTGTGGCAAAGGTCGCCAACGTCTTGTGCTGCTCGCCGTCGGGAAGCACGTGAACACGTTGCTCTTCGCTGTCGAGGCCGCGTTGCAGCTGTCGCAGGTACAGCGGCGCGACGGTGGAGTTAGTGACGATGAGCACCTGGCGCGCCGCAACGGCGCCGGAAAGCAAATCGGCATCCGACAGGAGGCCGCGCCCGATGTAGATCGGATAGCTGCGCGCGCCTAGCGCAACCTCGAGCGTGTCCATAGCCAATACCCCGGGTGCCGAGCGCCCCGCGCAGCTCCGCGGGGTCATCTCACGATTCTAACGGCTTCGGGCCATCTTCCCGAAGCGCCCTGCGAATCTCGTTCACGACTGCGCCAACGCGCCGCCCGCCCGTGCGCACGATGAGATCCGCAACGTCGTCGTACAACGGTGCTCGAGCATCCATGAGCTCAGTCAGCACCGTCTCGGGGTCGCCGTCGCGAAGCAGCGGCCGATGGCGCGTGTGACGCGTGCGCTCGAGTTGATGTTCGACCGTGGTCTGCAGATAGATGACAGTTCCGAACTCCGTCAGCAGGCGGCGGTTGTCGGCGTCGAGCACGGCTCCGCCACCGGTCGCGAGCACGATGCCTTCGCGCTTCGTCAGCTCCGCGATGATCTCACGCTCACGCGCGCGGAAACCGGCCTCGCCCTCCTTCTCGAAGATGTAGGCGATGTCGACGCCCGTGCGTTTCTCGATCTCGGCGTCGCTGTCGACGAAGTCGAGGCCGAGATCGCGAGCGAGTTGCCTGCCGACCGCGGTTTTGCCCGAGCCCATCGGGCCCACGAGCACGATGTTCGCATGCTGCTGCATTGGCGCCGCAGTCTAGTCGCTGCGGCTGGGAAACCAAAGCTCGGGGTCCCGATAGCACGAGGCCGGCATCATGCCGGCCTCGTTTCTCTTCTCTCGAATGCAGATCGTTAGTTCGGCGTAGCGCAATCACCATCTGTGCCGAACGGGCTATCGATGCCCGGGGGCGATTGGTTTTCCTGCGCCACGTCGCTGGCCAGGATCGGCAGCCGGTACGTAGCGGACGCCCGCGTCTCGGTACCCTGCACCGCGGCGCGTGCCTCCAGCGTGACCTCGACCCAGAGCGCGTGATCCTGCGGCCAGAAGACGTCGATGAGTGCGAACCCGTTGACGTCGGTAATGACCTCGCCGTTCGGACCCGGATTCTGGGCGACGACGGAGGCGATGTTGCCGGCCTCGATCTCACCGCTGCCGTTGAAATCCTCGTCCGGCAGCGGCAGCGGGTCGAGTATGCCGTTGCGGTTGCGGTCCTCGTCTATACAGCCGGCGGCGGGAAGCGCCTCCACACCGATCTGCGTCAACCAGGCACCCGGCGGGCTATAGTACGCTCGCGTGCCCTCCCAGTAGCGCTCCGACAGCACGCCGACGGTCAGCTCGACGAGATCGACGCCGTTGCCGTCTGCGTCCGTGACCTGCACGATCCATTCCTGACGGTACTGAGCCGTATTGGGCTCCTCGATCTCGTTACCCGTACCGAGCGCTATGAAGAGCTCGCGGCGGGCGACGGTCAAGAATACGGTATCGGTCGCCGCGGGTGTGCCGACGACGGTCGCGTCGATTTGCACGCCGTCAACCTGGCTCGTCGTCGAGCTTGAATTGTAAAAGGTCTGGGCCCGGCCTTGCGAGTTCGTTGTCGCTTGCTGCGGCGAAATCGTGCCGTTCGTGATATCCGTCAGGTTGAAGCTGACTGTCGCGCCCTTGACAAGGTTGCCGTTCGGGTCGCGCACGATCGCCGTGATCGTAGACTGGTCGTTTGTCGCAATTGTAAACGGGTCTGCCTGGAGCTCCAGTGAATCGGGAACCGTAGCTACGAATTCGACACCGAGCTGCGTGCTCGTGTTGAGCTGATTCGTCGCCGTAATCGTCGCACCGCCGGCATTTGTCGAGGTCAGCGTCACCGTTGCAATCCCGCTTGCATTAGTCGTGACTACACCATTGGCGGGCACGAGCGTCCCACGGGACGTCTGAAAAGTCACCTGCTGGCCGACGATGGGACCGGCGTTATCTGACCACAGCACGTCTAAAGTCTGATTTTGGTTGAGCGGTATCTCGGGCGTGCTCGACGGCGGCGTTACGGTAGCCGGCGCCGCGAGCGGCAGCTGAAACGCGAAGACGTCCGTCGAGACATCGACAATATGTGTCGACGTCAAGCCGAGCGCTACGACCGTAATCGTATCCTGTCCGTTGGCAGTGGCAGTTAAATTGAATGTGGCTCGACCGTCGACATCAGTTGTCAGGAGCGTCGCCGACAGCGTGTTTCCCGCCGATGAGGCAACGGTGACTTGCTCGCCGCTGATGCCGTTGCCACCGGCGTCGGCGAGAACGACCGTGTACGGGCTCGTGTCACCGGCAGCCAAGCTGTCGGGCCCGTTGATCAGTAATGTCGTGTTGATCACGTCCACCGTGACCGAAGCTTGGGCGCTGCTGCCGGCCGTTGTCGTAACCGTGATCGTACGGTTCGTCGGATCGCCGCCCGGGTTCAGTGTAGCCGTGACAATGCCATTGTCGTCGGTCGTGATCTGCGCGCCAAGAACCAGGCTGCCGGAGGTCGCGGCGAATAGGACAGGCACGTTCGCCATGACGTTAAAGTTAGTGTCTCGAACGAGGGCCGTGATCGTCGCGTTCTCCGAGCCATCGGATTGAATCGTCGGCCGCGACGTCAGCGCCGTGACGGTTGCGACGTTTGCGACGACACCGGCAGCGGCACCCGCATTGACGAGCGATTCATCGCTGCCGCCGCTGCAGGCAGTGATAAAGGCAACTGCCGCGATCGTCACGAAAAGTTTGAGTTTTGACATGTCCCTTGTCCTCTAATATCCCGGTCCCTTGCGGGTGAAATTCCTTTTTTCCGCGCCGGCTTAGTACAAGCTCGCGCCCTCTCTCAAGATCTTCGGCGTCACAAATATCAGTAGCTCGGCCTTGTTGTTGATCTGCGCTCTGGAGCGGAACAACACACCGAGTCCGGGCACGTCACCGAGGAGCGGTACCTTGTTCACCGTCTCGCGTGTTTCCGTCTCGTAGATTCCACCGAGCACGACCGTCTCACCGTCGTTGACGAGAACCTGGGTCGTAACCGATCGTGTGTCGATACTCGGTACGAAACCGCCCGTCGCGCTCGCGACTAGCTCACCGACCGAGTCCTTCGTGACGAGCAGATCCATGATGATGCGATCGTCGGGTGTGACTTGTGGCGTGACCGTCAAGCTCAGAACGGCCGGACGGAACTGCGTCGTCGTCGCGCCGCTCGATGAGGATTCCTGGTAAGGAATCTCGACGCCCTGCTCGATCGTCGCCTCGCGCTGATTCGCCGTGACGATCCGCGGGGCCGAGATAATGTCGCCCTGCCCCTCGGCTTCGAGCGCTGAAAGCTCGAGGTCGACGAGGTAGTCCGAGTCTAGAATCGCCAGCGCGATCGCGCCGACAGGTGTCGCGACGGGCACGTTGACGTTGTAGCGCTGATTGATTGGCGGCACGGTTACGGGGAACGGCTGGCCGGTCGTATTCAGATTGCTGAGTCCCGAATCTACGATGACATCCGAGCCCGTGCCCGAGCCTGTCAAGGATACGAGACCGTCGCTCGAGTTCTCCTTGACGATCGTGCTGCCGAAGCGCACGCCGAGCTCGCGGTTGTAGTCTTCATTGACGATGACGATGCGCGACTCGATGAGAACCTGGCGTACCGGAATGTCCAGCGTCGTCACGAGACGACGGATATTTGCGAGACGCTCTGCCGTATCCTGAATCAGAAGCGTGTTCGTGCGCTCGTCGATCGCGACGCTGCCTCGCTCCGAGATCAGCGGGTTCTGGCCGCTCTCCGCGATGAGCACGGCGAGGTCCGTCGCCTTGGCGTAGTTGACCTGGATGAATTCCGAGCGCAGCGGCTCGAGCGTCTGAATCTCCTGCATGGCCTCGAGCTGGGCGCGTTCGCGCGCCGCAATCTCCTCGGCCGGCGCGACGATAATGACGCTGCCATTGCGTCGCATGTCGAGACCCTTCGTCGTCATGAGGATGTCGAGCGCCTGGTCCCAGGGGACGTTCTGCAAGCGCAGCGTGACGTTGCCGGTCACCGTATCGCTGACGACGATGTTCAGATCACTCGTGTCCGCGAGCAGCTGCAAGACGGCGCGCGTCTCGATGTCCTGGAAGTTGAGCGTCAGTCGCTCTCCGGTGTACTCGCGGGCCTCGTTGAAAATGCCGACAGGCTCCGGTTCCTCGACAGGCGGAGTGAGCTCCAACGTGAAGACGTTGTCTGTCTGATATGCGACCTGCTCGTAGTTCTCAGACGTCGTCACGATGAGGCGTGCGTCGCTATCCGCTCGCAGTGCGTCGACGGTCGCGACGGGTGTGGCGAAGTCGGTCACGTCGAGTCGCTGCATGAGCTCCGTCGGCAACGTCGTGTCCTGGAAGTCGACGATGATTCGTCCGCCTTCCTCGCGCACGTCGACGGTGGTGCGTGGGTTGGAGAGATCGACGACGATCTGCCCCGCCCCGCTGCGGCCACGGCGGAAGTCGATATTGTTGATGGCTCGCCCGGCGTTTGCGGCTGCCGCACCCGAGCGGGTCGGCGCCGGCTGACTCGCGGGTTGAGCCGCGAACGATGCCGGGGGCTCGGCGCCTTGCTGGCCGAGCGTCACGTAAATGCTGTCGCCTACGACGCGCGTGTCATACGGGACCATATTGTTCATGTTGAGCACGACGCGCGTGCGCCCACCGGCCTCGGCCGTCAAGACGGTCGCCAGCGGACCCTGATTCACGTCCTGGCGCCGCGAATCCATGCCGATCGTCGTATCCGTGAGGTCCAGCGCGATGCGAGCCGGGTTATCGATCGTGAAGCTCATCGGCTCGGGCGGCGTCTCATTCAGGCGCAGCCGGATCTCCAGAATCTGCCCTGGTAGCGACTGCACCTCGATCGCCTCGAGCTGCCGAGCGGTGCCCTGAGCCATGGCGGATAGCGCAGCCAGTAGCATCGCGGCGATCCCGGCCAGGCCTGCCAGGCGCCGGCCGATCTTGGTTGCTGCAATCTCAGGCCCGCTGAGCGCTGTCGTCGTCATAAAAGTCACTCCCAATTGCGCAGACGCGCATTAGTCACTCAGGCCAACCGCTGCGGGGCGTTCCAAGTACCCGCCGAGGCCGTCCGGAATGATCTCCACCAACTCAATCTGTGCGTCCGAGATTTCAGTAATCCGTCCGTAGTTCTGGCCAATGTGATTACCGATCGTGACCCGGTGGACCAGGCCGTCGGACGTTTGCAGGAGGCCGAAGCCACCGCCGCCCATTTCGAGCGTGCCGACCATACGCAACGTATCGAGCGGGAATTGCTCGAGAAACTCGCGCGGGCGGTTCGGGTCCGGGCCCTGAACCGCGTCGGGGTTGTTGTTGACGGCAACGGTCGGCGTGTCGGGCGCGAACGGCGAGCGCCGGCCCTTCGCCTCGTACGTATAAGAAGGTGCCGGCACGATATCCGGGAGCGGCGGAATACGACCGCCCGGGCGCGCCTTGACTTCATCGATATACGCGCGCAGATCGTCCGTGTTGCCACCGCAGGCAGTCAAGCCGGCGGCTACAAGCAGCACGAACAGAGTGCGACTTCGGAGTGTGAAGCGTCCCGCGATCATCCTTCTGTTGAATCCTCGTCGAGATAGCGATAGGTCTTAGCCGTGACATCCAGGATCAGCTCGTCGGCGACTTCATCGTCGACAGGTACGATTGCGATGTCGTGCAACGTCACGATGCGCGGCAATGCTGCGATGCCGCTAACGAATTCGCCGAGCTCGTGATAGCTGCCGGAGAGGCGGATTCTGATGGGCAGCTCGGCATAGAACTCTCGCTGAATCTCACCCATCGGCTGAAAGAGCTGCTCCTCCAAGCCGGCGGAGAGCCCGGTCTGGGAAATGTCGACGAGCAGATTGGGCACCTCGGTACGACCCGGGAGCTGGCGCAGCATCGCGCCGAAGTCGCGCTCGATCTCCTCGAGCTGGGCGCGGAAGGCATCGAAGTTGGCCGCGCGGCGCTGTTTGTCTTCGAATGTAGCCCGCAATTCCTGCTCCTCGCGCTGCGCGCGCTCGAGCAGGGGGATTTCCGTCTTGATGACGAACATATAAATACAAAACGCGACGACGGCAACGAAGACGAGTGCCACGGCGACGGCTCTGAACAGCAGAGGCCAACGCCCGGGATCGCTCGTGTCTAGAGTGCGTAGTTCCTCGATGACGTTCATTGCATCGCAACCTCTTCCTGCTCTTCGTCCATCGCCACCTGCTGCATGAAGACCGTGAACTGGGCATCGCGCATCGGGCCTCGATCAACGGTCTCGACAACGTCGAGTCCGGGATCGCGCAACCATTCGGAGCCGTCGATATTGCGCATGAGTGCCGACACGCGCGTGCTCGACTGTGCGGAACCGTGCAGCTCGATACGATTGCCTGTTTGCCTGATCTCGGTCAGGTGAACGCCCTCGGGCAGCGCCTCGACGATCTCGTCGAACAGATGCACGACCTCCGGCCGGGCTCTTTGCAACTGCTCGATGATCTCCATGCGGGCGAGCAGGCGCTCCTTCTGATTCTCGAGGCCGAGAATCTCCTCGATCTGTTGGTCGAGCAGAGCAATTTCTTCCTGCAGAATGCTGTTGCGGCCCTGCTGCGCGCGGATTTGTGCCTGCACGCCGAGCTTGGTGGCATACGCCAATAGACTGCCGATAATGACGGCGCCGACGAGTGCTGTCAGAAAATCCTTCTTGCGTTTCTGGCGCAGTTCCTCGCGCCATGGCAGGAGATTGATTCTTGGCATATCAGTCGAAGCTCCTCAACGCTAAGCCACACGCAGTCAAAAGCGCCGTGGCGTCAGAGCGAACGCCCTGGGCCTTGGCTTTGCCCGAGATTTTCATCTGTCCGAGTGGGTCGCCGACCTCGGTCGGAATGCCCACGCGGCTGCCGATGACGTCGGCGACGCCGGCAATGTTCGCGCAGCCGCCGCAGACGAGGATCTGGTCAGGCTGCTCGCGCCCGCTGCCCGAGGCGAGAAAGAACTGCAGCGACCGGTTGACCTGTTGGGACATGTCGTCGATGAACGCATCGAGGACCTCGGGCTGGTAATTGCTCGGTAGGCCGCCTTCTTTCTTTGCGCGGCCGGCGTCCTCGAGCGAGAGGCCATAGGTACGCATGATCTCTTCGGTCAGTTGCTGGCCGCCGAATGCGAAATCGCGCGTGTAGACGACTTTTAGATCCTGCAGAACACTGAACGTGGTCGTGCTGGCGCCGAAATCGACGATCGCGATGAGCTTGTCGATTCCGCCGTCGACCATTTGATGGCTGAGCAGCTGACAGGCGTTCTCCACGGCGAACGCCTCGACATCGACGACGCGGGCGCTAACGCCCGCCGCTTCGACTGCCACCTGGCGCTGCTCGACGTTTTCGGTACGCGTCGCTACGAGCAGGACGTCGACCATGTCCGGGTCGCGTTCGCTCGGCCCGATGACCTCGAAATCGAAGCTGACCTCCTCCATCGGAAACGGGATGTACTGGTCGGCCTGCAGCTCTACCTGACCTTCGAGCTCGTTGTCGGTCAGGTTTCCGGGCATCTGAATGACCTTAGTAATGGCGGCGTCACCGCTGATGGCGATGGCGACCTCCTTGGCCTTGCTTCCGGAGCGTTTTATCGCGCGTCGTATGGCTTCACCGACGGCGTCCGCGTCGACGATCGCTTTTTCGTTGATCGCGTTCGGCGGCGTCGGCTCCGCGGAGTAAGACTCGACCCGATAACTACGACCGTTCTCGGTCAGTTCGATGAGCTTTACCGAGGAGGTCGTTATGTCAAGCCCAATCAGGGCCTTTGAAGCGCGCTTCCCGAGCACCAATTTTCCTTTCCAACTCCGAAGGTTGGGTTAGAATCCTCAACTTGGGCCAATCGACCCAATTTAACTATATCTCAGCAGCGATATACATAGTTGTGATGGGTCTCCCAAAACCGTCAAGCAAGCGTAGACTCATCACGAAGACTCCGCCCTTGAGGAACCTCGGCGAATGGCCGAGTAACGCCCGTCGAGCGATACCGCTGTCACCGGTCGGGTGGATAGGAACTGGTGGGGTGTCGGAGCAGACACATCGTCGTCTGCTCAGGCAACCCCGCTATCCTAGGTCCGATCGCTCACGTTCTCGGGCCCGTAGACCGGTGGCTTTGCGTCCCCATCTTTCAATGGGTTTGCCAATTTTTGCGACTATGCACAAAGGCAGGGATCAAGGCAAGGAAGTACAATACACCTTGAAATATGAATACCTATAGCCGACTTTTGCTGATATGGAGCGCCTTGTCCGGGGCCGTGCTCGTCGCGTTGGCGGCGCTGTTCGCCGGCGGTTACTACTACGTCGCGCCGAGCCTGCCCGAGG
Source organism: Gammaproteobacteria bacterium (assembly GCA_041623375.1). Lineage (GTDB taxonomy): Bacteria > Pseudomonadota > Gammaproteobacteria > Steroidobacterales > Rariloculaceae > JAHEEM01. Next base: position 19,114 of record JBFJXA010000012.1, read on the forward strand.
CCGAGACACTGCGAGACGTTCGTTTGCAGATTCCGCTCTCGGTGTACTCGCGCGACGGTCGGCTGCTGGCCCAGTTCGGCGAGCGCCAGCGTACACCGGTCGCGTTCGAGGAGATTCCAGAGCAGCTCGTCCAGGCGATCCTGGCGGCGGAGGATGACCGCTTCTTCGAGCATCCCGGATTCGACTACCAGGGCATGCTCAGAGCGGGCATCAACTTTCTCGCCACGGCCGGCGGTCGAGGTCAAGGCGGCAGCACGATCACGCAACAGCTCGCGCGCATGTACTTCCTGACGCGCGAGCGGACGTTCGTCAGAAAATTCAAAGAGCTCATCATGGCGACGCGAATCGAGCGCGAGTTTTCCAAGCAGGAGATCCTCGAGCTTTATTTGAATACCTATTTCTTCGGGCAGCGCGCGTACGGGGTCGTTGCCGCGGCACAGATCTATTTCGGCAAAGAGCTCGACGATCTGACGTTGTCGGAGACGGCCATCATCGCCGGCATTCCCCCGGGTCCGTCGATTCTGAATCCGATCGCAAGCCGGGAAGCCGCGGCCCGACGCCGAGGCTACGTGTTGGGCCGCATGCGCACGCTCGGGTACATTTCGGAGACCGATCGTCAGTTGGCGGCAGCAGAGCCCATTCACGGCTCGCGATTCGGTCCAGAGCTCGAGCTCGCGGCACCCTATGTCGCCGAGATGGTCCGCGCCGAGGTCATTCGGCGCTTCGGCCCTGCCGCCTACGAGGCCGGTCTCAAAGTCACGACGACTATCGACAGCCGCTTGCAACGTGCCGCAGCGAGCGCATTGCGCCGTGCCGTGATCGAGTACGACGAGCGTCATGGATACCGTGGACCGCTCGCGCAGGTGTCGATTGATCCTGCCGAGCTCGATGCGGGCGAGCCGATCGAGACCGTCTGGGACACGTTGCTCAGCGACTACACCGACGTGACCGGATTTCGCACGGGCCTCGTCGTCGGCGTCGAGGTCATTACTGACGAGCCGATTCCGGAGACGCCTTTAGAGGTTCCCGCTCCCGAGGAATCCGACGAGGAGACCGTGGTCGAGGAGGAACCCGTCGTGCAGCACGAGGCGCGCGTTTATTTCTCCGACCTGGGTGAGGTGACGATCGGGTTGGAGGCCGTCACATGGGCCGCGCGGTATATCGATGACAATCGTATCGGCGTTGCGCCCAAGAGCGTTGCCGACGTGCTCAGCGTCGGCGACGTCGTGCGCTTTCGCGAGGATCAGGATGGCGCGCTCAGGCTCGCCCAGTTACCGGAAGCGCAGGGTGCGCTCGTCTCGCTCGATCCAGGCGACGGCGGTATCGTGGCGTTGGCCGGCGGTTTCGACTTCTCGTTGAGCAACTACAATCGTGCGTTGCAGTCGCAGCGCCAGCCGGGCTCCTCGTTCAAACCGTTCATTTACTCTGCGGCGCTCGAGAACGGCTTCACGACAGCGTCGATCGTCAATGACGCGCCGATCGTAGAGCGAAGCCAGGAGCTCGAGGACGTCTGGCGGCCGGAGAACTACTCGGGCCGCTTCAGTGGACCGACGCGGCTTCGCGAAGCGCTCGTGCGCTCGCTGAATCTCGTCTCCATTCGCGTCGTCCGCGAGGCTGGCGTCGGGCATACGGTTCGGCACATCCGCCGGTTCGGATTCGATGAAACAGCGACGCCGCAGAATCTGGCGCTGGCCCTCGGTGCCGGCGGTGTCGCGCCTCTCGATCTCGCAAGAGGCTATGCGGCGTTTGCCAACGGCGGTTTTCGCGTCGAGCCGTATCTCGTCGAGCGGATCGAGGACGTCGACGGCAATCTGCTCTACGCTGCGCGACCGAAAACCGTTTGCGCCGCCTGCGAGCAGGCGCTCGAGGACGAGGCTGAGCTCGCAGCCGGGCACCGCGCGCTCGGCGCGACTCATATTCTTAAAGGCCGCTCCGAGCTGTACCCCAAGCCCGCGCGGCCGGAGCGCGTAATTTCTGCTCAGAACGCCTATCTGGTCGGCGACATGATGCGCGACGTCGTGCGTCGCGGCACGGGACGGCGGGCATACAACACGCTGCGCCGCGAGGATCTCGCGGGCAAGACTGGAACGACGAACGACCGTCGCGATGCCTGGTTTTCCGGCTTCAACGGCGACCTCGTTGCGACGGCTTGGGTCGGTTTCGATCAGGAGCGTCCGCTCGGTCGCTACGAGGAAGGCGGGCGAACCGCACTGCCGATGTGGATCTATTACATGGAAGAGGCGCTGGACGGCTTACCTGAGCATACCATGCAACGGCCGCCCGGCATCGTCGATGTCCGGATCAATCCGGACACAGGCCTGGTCACGAACGACACGGCTAACAGCGTGTTCGAGAAATTCCGTATCGATGAGGTGCCGGAGCGCGGCGTCGAGGAATCGACGTGGCAACCGCGGGATCCGGGCCTCGATCGGCCCCGGGAGGATGGGGGCTCGCGACCACTTTTCTAGTTTCCTGTGAGGGGCGTCCAGCGTAGACAGTGATGGCCAGGCGCGGTGGCACAAGCTCGATGTTGCGCGAACAGCTCGCCGAGGAAGCCGCGCGCCTGATCCACGATCACGGTATTCAGGACTACGGCCTCGCCAAGCGCAAGGCCGCTGAGCGGTTCGGTGTGCGCGCGGCCGGCGCCCTGCCGAGCAACTCGGAGATCGAGTCCCGCGTCATCGAGCGCCAGCGGATCTTCGAGCCGGACGGGCACACCGAACGCGCTATCGAGCTGCGTCGAATCGCCGCCGATCTCATGCAGCTACTCGAGGCGTTTCAGCCGCGTATTGCAGGTCCAGTTCTGTCGGGGGCCATCACGGTCTCGACGAGCATCGAGCTGCACTTATTCACGGACGCTCCCGAGGAAGTGATCTGCCTGCTCGAAAGCGAGCGTTTCAGCGTGCGCAACTGCCAGCGGAGATATCGATACAACGGTCAGGACGCCGTCCTCGTACCCGGTTTTCGTTTCTCGGCCCATGGGGCGCGCGTCGATGCGCTCACATTTCCGGAAAAAGGAATTCGCCAGGCGCCGATGAGTCCGATCGACGGCCGCCCGATGCGCCGCGCGGATCGCGCGGCGCTGCTGGCGCTCATCGAGGCTTAGCCGGCGAAAGCCGACGCTTACTTGCGCTTTTTGATCGGCGCGTAATCCCTGAGGCCCGGGCCGACGTAGAGCTGGCGCGGGCGGCCGATGCGCGACGTCGGGTCGGCGACCATCTCGGCCCAGTGCGCGACCCAGCCAACCGTGCGCGCGATCGCGAACATCACGGTGAACATCGACGTGGGTATACCGAGCGCGCGATAGATGATGCCAGAGTAGAAGTCAACGTTCGGGTAGAGATTTTTCTCGACGAAGTACTCGTCCTTGAGCGCGATTCGCTCGAGTTCCTGAGCGAGCTCGAGCAGCACGGCATTCTCCTGACCCATGTTTTGCAGCACTTTGTGGCACATCTTTTGGATGATCTTCGCACGCGGGTCGTAGTTCTTGTAGACGCGGTGACCGAAGCCCATGAGACGGAACGGATCGTTCTTGTCCTTAGCTTTGGCGATGTACTTGGAGATCTGACTTGCATCGCCGATCTTCTCGAGCATGTTGATGACGGCCTCGTTCGCGCCACCGTGCGCCGGTCCCCAGAGTGCCGAGATTCCCGCGGCGATCGCGGAGTAAGGGTTCGTGCCGGAGCTTCCCGCCATTCGCACCGTCGACGTGCTGCAGTTCTGCTCGTGATCGGCGTGCAGGATGAACAGGAGATCGAGCGCTTCCTCGGCGATCGGATTGACTTCATAGTCAGCCGCCGGCACCGAGAAGAACATATTCAGCAGATTACCGCAGTAGCTCAGGTCGTTGCGCGGGTACATGAACGGCTGACCGA
>JBFJXA010000013.1:0-22838 GCA_041623375.1 Gammaproteobacteria bacterium
ACGCCGTGCGCAGCCGGATGCTGCGGACCGAAGTTGACGGTGAAGTTCTGAATCTCAGGCATTGTCGGCGTCCTTGAGATCCTCGTCGTAACGATTGTCGTCACGGATCGTTTTCGGCACCAACGTGCGCGGCTCGATCGTGACGGGCTCGTAAACGACGCGGCCCTTGTCGGGGTCGTAACGCATCTCGACGTTGCCGATCAGCGGAAAGTCCTTGCGGAACGGGTGACCGATGAATCCGTAGTCGGTCAGGATTCGCCGCAGATCCGGATGCCCGACGAACACGATGCCATACAGATCGAAAGCCTCTCGCTCATACCAGTCCGCCGAGGCCCACAATTCGATGACCGAGTCGAGCATTGGTTGCTCGTCGTTGACGCAGAACGTTTTCAGGCGCACGCGCTGATTGCGCACGACGGACAACAGCTGGTACGCAACTGCGAAGCGCCCAGGCGGCTGCAAGCGCGTGTCGGCGAGCCGCTGGCGTGAGACGCTGTCGTCGCGATACGCGCCGCGGCTGAAACCCGCACTCGTTGCATTCTGCGTATCCCATTCGGCATGGCCGTAGTCCAGATAGTCGACGCCGCAGACGTCCATGAGCATCTCGAACTGGAACGGCTCCTCGTCGCGCAGGATCTGACAGACCTCGAGAAGATCGGCCGGCGCAACGACGTAGGCGAGATCGCCGGCCGTCAACTCCTCGCGCGATAGCTTGTCGCCGAGGCGCGCTTCGATAGCCTCCGCGAGGACCAGATTTTTTTTCGTGAGATCGATCTCGTTGCCCCTGTTCGATCCGTCCGACACCCTCGCGTGACAGGCGTCTTCCGCAAGTCCCGCCCGTCAGCTCCTATGCGCGCGCTATGGTGTTTGTCCTGCGAATCTTCTGTTGGAGCTGCAGCAATCCATACAGCAGGGCCTCTGCCGTCGGGGGACAGCCGGGCACATAGACGTCGACCGGAACGATACGGTCGCAGCCGCGCACGACGGAGTAAGAATAGTGGTAGTAGCCGCCGCCGTTGGCACAGGATCCCATCGAGATGACCCATCTGGGCTCCGGCATCTGGTCGTAGACCTTGCGCAAGGCCGGCGCCATCTTGTTGATCAGCGTCCCGGCCACGATCATGACATCTGACTGGCGCGGGCTCGGCCGGAAGACGACCCCGAAACGATCCATGTCGTACCGCGACGCCGCCGCGTGCATCATCTCGACCGCACAGCAGGCCAGGCCGAACGTCATCGGCCACAACGAGCCCGTGCGCGCCCAGTTGATGAGGCTATCGAGCTTCGTGACGACGAAACCCCGCTCCATGATCTCCGGGATTTCGACAGGCGCTTCCTGGGTCAATCCCACTCGAGTGCCCCTTTTCGCCATTCGTAAACAAACCCAACGGTCAATACGACGAGAAAGATGCCCATCGCGACGAGCCCGAACAGACCGTTCTGATCCAACGTGACCGCCCACGGAAACAGGAACGCGATCTCGAGATCGAAGATGATGAATAAGATCGCAACGAGGTAGTAGCGCACGTCGAAACGCATGCGCGTGTCCTCGAACGCCTCGAAACCGCACTCGTACGGTGAGAGCTTTTCTGCATCCTTCTGCCCCCCGCCGAGCGCGAAACCGAGGCCCAGGAGCACGAGCCCCAAGACCGTCGAAATCGCCAGAAAAATCAGGATCGGGGCGTAGTTCGCGAGCATGGTGTCTAGAACCTAACCGGGACGGCGCGGATTGTACCAGCCGTGACTCATCTTGTGTGCTCTGCGGCCACGCCTCCAATGATTGGTGCGGATGGTCGGACTCGAACCGACACGGCTTGCGCCACTGCCCCCTCAAGACAGCGTGTCTACCAGTTCCACCACATCCGCATGCGCTACCGAGCGTTACTGTTGATCCTGAACGTCCTCCGGCTCGCCCGGCTCGATACCGATCGCAGGCAGCTCGGGCAACTCGGGCAACTCGGAGTCGCCAAGCGCCGTGGGTGTCGTTTGCAGGCCGGACTCGGGCATGTCCATACCCTGCTCCATGAGGCTCGTCGGCGCCGTCGGTTGGCCAGCGAGGTAGGCCAGGGTCAGGCTCGTCGCGAAAAACAGGGTGGCCAGCACTGCGGTCGTACGCGAAAGAAAGCTCGACGCGCCGCGGGCGCCGAAGACCGTGCCCGAAGCCCCTGCGCCGAAGCCTGCGCCCGCGTCGGCGCCTTTGCCGCGCTGCAGCAGCACGAGACCGATGAGCAAAAGCCCGACGGCTACGTGCACGATCAATATCAGGGATTGGACAAACATACTAATTAATTCGGGTTAATTCAGGCCTGGCTCGAGGCAGCTCGGCAAATGGCGAGAAACTCGTCCGCGCTCAACGATGCGCCACCGACGAGGCCGCCGTCGATATCGTCCATCGCGAGCAGCTCGCCCGCATTGGCGCCCTTCACGCTGCCGCCGTATAGAACCGTCAAACCTTTGGCGATTGTACCATCTAGCGCGTCGATCATGCCTCGGATCAGCGCGTGCACTTCCTGTGCCTGGGCAGGCGTTGCGGTCAAGCCTGTCCCGATCGCCCAGACCGGCTCATAGGCGATGACGGCCCGCGTAAACGCTTCGATGCCGGCGGCATCGACCACGGCCCGTACCTGACCGGCAACGACGTCCTGCGTTTGACCCGCCTCGCGTTGCTCCAGCGTCTCGCCGACACAGAGAATCGGAACGAGCCCTTGGGATTGCGCCGCCTGAAACTTCGCCGCGACCCGTGCGTCCGTCTCGCCGAACAGCGTGCGGCGCTCCGAATGACCGACGATGACGTGACTGCAGCCGACATCGGTCAGCATGTTCCCGGCGACTTCACCCGTGAAGGCACCCGTGCCCGTCTGCTCGGCGAGATCCTGGGCGCCGAGCGCGATCTCGGTGCCGGCAATCCACGCTGCGACACTCGACAGGTACACGTAAGGAGGACAGAGCAGCACTCGCACGTTCGTGGCGTCCTCGAGGCCCGCAGCGATGCTCCCGACGAGCGCATGACTCTCGGCCAGCGAGCCGTGCATTTTCCAGTTCCCGGCAATCAGCGGGATTCTTGCGCCTGAGGCCATCGCTTCAGATCTCCTCGGAGTACGGGTTCGGGGCGGGCCGTGAGCTTACGGATCGCCTATGGCGTTGGCAATGGCCGGACGTGGCTTACCCTGACTCAGCTCGCCAGGACCGCACGCACGGACTCGGCCAGGCGATTGGCCAGCGCATCGACCGACGTACGGCTCTCGCCCTCGACCATGACGCGGATCACGGGCTCGGTGCCCGAGGCGCGCAACACGACCCGGCCGCGATCGCCGAGCTCGTCCTCCGCGGCGCGCACGGCTTCGCGAATGGCCGGCTGCTCCTCGGGGTCCACACGCTCGGTCACGCGCACGTTCACCATGCGCTGCGGCAACTGTGGCATGGCCTCGACGAGCTGCTTGAGCGTGTTGCCACCCTGCTTCATGATCGCGAGAATCTGCAGGGCCGTGATGAGACCGTCACCGGTCGTCGTCTTGTCCAGACAAATCAGGTGACCCGACGTCTCGCCGCCCAAAATACCGCCATGTTCCTTGAGCATCGCGAGCACGTGCCGATCGCCGACGCTTGCGCGCCGAAACTCCACTCCGAGCTCCTTGAGCGCGAGTTCGAGCCCGAGATTCGTCATGACAGTACCGACGACCGGTCCGCGCAGCTCGGCTCGCGAGACGCGGTCGCATACGAGCGCGTAGAGCAGCTGATCGCCGTCGATGAGCCGGCCGTCCTCATCGACCATGACGACCCTGTCACCGTCGCCGTCCAGCGCGATGCCGACATCGGCACGAACGCCCGTGACCGTGAGCTTCAGCAGGTCCGGGCGCGTCGAGCCGCAACCATCGTTGATATTGCGGCCGTTCGGCGAGCAACCCACCGGAACGACATCGCCACCGAGCTCTGCAATGACGCGCGGGGCGACCTTGTAGCCGGCACCGTGGGAGGCGTCAACGACGATCTTGAGCCCGTCGAGACCGAGCCCTTCGGGCATCGTCGATTTGCAGAACTCCATGTAGTCGGAGCGAGCGGACGTCAGCGTCACGGCTCGGCCCAGAGCGCTTGAGTCACGCGTAACAGGCGCTGCCTCGAGCTGCTGCTCGATCGCATCCTCGAGATCGTCGGTCAGCTTCTCGCCATCGCGATCGAAGAACTTGATGCCGTTGTCGAAATACGGAGTGTGTGAGGCGCTGATGACGATGCCGAAGTCTGCGTTTTGGCGCTTGGTCAAATACGCGATGCCGGGTGTCGGCAACGGCCCGGTCAGCATCACATCGACGCCCGCGGCAACGAAGCCCGCCTCGAGCGCGGACTCGAACATATAGCCCGAGACACGCGTGTCTTTGCCGATCAGCACCGCGCCGCCGTCGGGCACGAGCACACGGGCCGCAGCGCTGGCCAGGCGCAGCGCAAAATCGACAGTCATTGGAGGCTGCCCTACGGGGCCGCGAATGCCGTCCGTACCGAAATAGCGCCTGGCCAACGTGGGAGGAGACTAATGTTGTCCGGCAGGCCCGCCGAGCGGCGGCGCGGGCTTCTGCTCGGTGGCCTCGGCCTCGGCCTCGGCCGGTGCGCCGGGATCGGAATCGTCCCAATGCTCGGGCTGGCGCGGCTCGCGACCTTCCATGATGTCCTTGATCTGATTCTCGTCGATCGTCTCGTACTTGATCAGTGCTTCGGCCATGAGATGCAGCTTATCGACGTTCTCTTCGAGAATAGTCTTGGCCTCGGTGTAGCACGTATCGATGAGCGTACGAACCTCCTCATCGATGGCATGCGCGGTCACATCCGAAACTTGCTTATGCCGCGTAACGCTGCGGCCGAGAAAGATCTCGCCGTCGTCCTCACTATAGGTCAGCGGACCGAGCCGGTCCGATAGGCCCCACTTCGTGACCATATTGCGCGCAATATCCGTCGCGCGCTCGATATCGTTGGAGGCACCCGTCGTCACGTAGGCCGGCCCGAAAATCAGCTCCTCGGCGATTCGCCCGCCGAACAAGCTCTTCATCTGCGACATGAGCCGCTGCTTGGAATAGCTGTAGCGATCTTCCTCGGGCAGAAACATCGTCACGCCCAGCGCCCGGCCGCGCGGAATGATCGTCACCTTGTAAACCGGGTCGTGATCGGGAACGCGCAAACCCACGATGGCGTGACCGGACTCATGATAGGCCGTGAGCTTCTTCTCCTGCTCGCTCATGACCATCGAGCGACGCTCTGCACCCATCATGATCTTATCTTTGGCTTTATCGAACTCCTCCATCGTCACGGTGCGCTTGTTGGCCCGCGCAGCGAGCAGCGCCGCCTCGTTGACGAGATTCGCAAGGTCCGCGCCCGAGAAGCCCGGCGTTCCGCGTGCCAGCACCTGCGGGCGCACGTCGCTGCCGACCGGCACCTTGCGCATGTGCACCTTGAGGATCTGCTCGCGACCGCGTACGTCGGGAAGCGGCACGACGACCTGCCGGTCGAAGCGTCCGGGCCGGAGCAAGGCCGGGTCCAGCACGTCGGGACGATTGGTCGCGGAGATGACGATGACGCCCTCGTTGCCTTCGAAGCCGTCCATCTCGACGAGAAGCTGGTTCAATGTCTGCTCGCGCTCATCGTGACCGCCGCCGAGGCCCGCGCCGCGATGGCGGCCGACCGCATCGATCTCGTCGATGAAGATGATGCACGGCGCATGCTTCTTGGCCTGCTCGAACATGTCACGCACGCGCGACGCACCGACACCGACGAACATTTCGACGAAGTCCGAGCCGGAGATCGTAAAGAACGGCACCTTGGCTTCGCCGGCGATTGCGCGAGCCAGTAACGTCTTGCCCGTGCCCGGCGAGCCGACCATGAGCACGCCTTTCGGAATCTTGCCGCCGAGGCGCTGGAACTTCGCCGGGTCCTTGAGGTATTCGACGATTTCGACGACCTCTTCCTTGGCTTCCTCGACGCCGGCGACGTCTGCGAACGTGACGTGCACCTGGTCCTCGCCCAGCAGCCGCGCGCGACTCTTGCCGAACGACATGGCCCCGCGACCGCCGCCACCGCCTTGCATCTGGCGCATGAAATAGACCCAGACCGCGATGAGCAGCAGGATCGGGAACGAGGAGATGAACAACTGCAGCAGGAAAGACTGCTGCCTCGGCGGGCTCGCCTGAATCAGAACGTTGTTCTCATCCAGGGTCCCGATCAACGCCGTGTTTTCGGTCTCCGGGTTGTAGGTGACGAAGCTGTCACCGTTGCGAACGAAGCGAATTGCCTCCCCGTCGAAGACGACCTCATCGACGGAACCGTCCCGGACATAACCCAGGAAGCTCGAGTAGGGCACCGTCTCCGCCCGCTGCCGCGTCGGGCCGAAACTCTGGAAAACCGACAAGAGCACGACGGCAATGACGATCCAGAGAATGACGTTCTTTGCTAGGTCGTTCAATAACTTGTCCTCGTTGCGACAGCCCGGGTCCTGATGAATTAGACCGTACTATATCCCATAGTTTCTCGCCAGGAGATAAATCTCACGGCTCTCAGGCCGCGACGCTTTCGGCTTGATCAGGCGGACCGTCTGAAACTGCTGCCTTGCAGTCTCGACGAAGAGCTCGAAACCCTCGCCCTGAAACAGTTTAACGAGGAAGCTTCCACCCGGCCTGAGCACCGACTGACACAGCGCCAGCGCTTCCTCGGCGAGATGCATCGCGCGCGGTTGATCGACTGCGCGGCTCCCTGTGATATTGGGGGCGACGTCAGACATTACAAGATCCGCTTTGCTAGCCCCGAGCACCTCGAGCATCCGCGCCGGCATTTGCGCGGACGTGAAATCGCCCTCGAGAATCTCCACGTTGTCGATCGGCGCCATGGACGCGATATCGATGGCCAGCACGCGGCCTTTGGGTCCCACGATTCGGGCCGCAAGCTGACTCCAGCCGCCCGGGGCCGCGCCGAGGTCGATGCAGCGCACGCCAGGCTTGAGAATGCGTGTTTTCGACTGAATCTGCTCGAGCTTGAACGCGGCGCGTGAGCGCCACTGCTCGCGCGCGGCACGTTGCACGTACGGATCGGCGTGCTGCTGCTTCCGCCAGTGTCCCGCTGAGCGCGATCGGCGTGTCATAGCTCTCTGGACTCCGGGCCTTCGGCGATATACTGCGGAGCATGAATTTGACCGAAAGCCAGCGCAAGCATCTGCGCCGACTCGGGCACTCGCGCAAGCCCGTCGTCATGATCGGCGGCGCCGGTCTGACCGACGCGGTCGTCGCGGAAATCGACTTGGCGCTGGCGCGCCACGAGCTCATCAAGATCAGCGTTCGAGTCGGCGACCGCGCAGAGCGCGATCGCGTGATGCAAAGCGTCGCCGCGCGCCTGCACGCGGATCTCATTCAACGAATCGGTAATATGGCTCTGCTCTATCGGCGTGCTGAGGAGCCCAGGCTCGTGCTTCCGCAGAGCGTCGCTTAGGTCCGTTCGCCTTCAGACGTACTCGACCGCCGTGATCTCGTAGGACTGCTGCCCGCTCGGCGTCGCGACCTCGACGACGTCCCCGGCCTCCTTACCGACGAGCGCACGCGCGATCGGCGAAGCAATCGACAACAGCCCGGACTTGATGTCGGCTTCGTCCTCGCCGACGAGCCGGTACGTCTGCTCCTCGCCATCGCCGACGTTAGCCAGATGCACGGTGGCGCCGAACACCACCCGTCCACGTGCATTGATCTTGTCGACCTCGATAATTTGCGCGTTCGCCAGCTTCGCTTCGATGTCGCGAATGCGCGCCTCGGCCAGGCCCTGTTGCTCCTTGGCCGCGTGGTATTCGGCGTTCTCACGAAGATCACCGTGCTCTCTGGCGGTGGCGATCGCAGCGCTGATCTCCGGGCGCTGTGCTTTGAGTTGCTTGAGCTCCATTCGCAGCGCCTCGGCACCACGCGCGGTCAGCGGCACCTTGCTCATATTTCAGCCGTTTCTGCGTGGAGTGCCTGAAGCCGGTTCACAACCACATTGTCCTGATGATCGAGCGCATCGCAAGTCGCCTTGGCAGCAGCCAGAGTCGTGTAGTACGTCACCTTCTGATGCACGGCTTCGGCGCGAATCGAGTGCGACTCGCGGATTGCCTGTTTACCTTCGGTCGTATTCACGATCAGACTGATCTCATGGTTCTTGATCATGTCGACGATATGCGGCCGGCCCTCGCGGACTTTGTTGACCCGCCGGCAGTGCACGCCGTTCGCGGCCAATGCCGCCGCCGTTCCGCCCGTCGCGACGATATCGAAACCGCGCTCGAGCAGCACGTGCGCGAGCTCCACGGCGGCCGGCTTGTCGCGATCCCGCACGCTCAGAAACGCCGTGCCCGCTGTCGGCAACGTCACACCGGATGCGAGCTGCGCTTTCGCGTAGGCCTCACCGAACGTGCGCCCCGTGCCCATGACCTCTCCGGTAGATTTCATTTCCGGCCCGAGTATCGGATCGGCGTCGGGGAATTTCACGAACGGGAACACCGATTCCTTCACGGCGTAGTACGGCCGCCGCTGCGGCGGCGTGATCCCTTGCTCCGCCAGCGACACCCCGGCCATGACCTTGGCCGCAATCTTCGCGAGTGGCTGGCCGATTGCCTTGGACACGAACGGCGCCGTCCGCGAGGCGCGCGGGTTGACCTCGAGCACGTAGATCGTACCGTTTTGAATCGCGAACTGCGTATTCATGAGCCCGACGACCTTGAGCTCCATGGCCATCTGGCGAACCTGCTCGCCGACGGCCTCGATGAGCGCATCGTCTAGAGAATACGGCGGCAGCGAGCAGCCCGAGTCGCCCGAATGCACGCCAGCCTGCTCGACGTGCTCCATAACGCCCCCGATGATGACCTGCTCGCCGTCACAGATCGCATCGACGTCGATCTCGACGGCGAGATCGAGGAAGCGATCGAGCAATACCGGGCTCTCGTTCGATACGCTGACGGCCGCCTCCATGTATTCGAGCAGCTCGTCCTCGGAGAAGACAATCTCCATGGCGCGCCCGCCGAGCACGTAGGACGGGCGCACGACGAGCGGATAGCCGACCTCCTCGGCAAGGGTCACGGCCTCTTCCTTCGTGCGCGCCGTGCGGTTCGGCGGCTGCTTGAGACCGAGCCGCTCGATGAGATGCTGGAACCGCTCGCGATCCTCGGCAAGGTCGATCGAATCCGGTGACGTGCCGATGATAGGCACGTTCTCGGCCTCGAGCGGACGGGCCAGCTTCAACGGCGTTTGCCCGCCGTATTGCACGATCACGCCCTTGGGCTTTTCCTTCGCGACGATCTCGAGAACGTCCTCGAGCGTCAGGGATTCGAAATACAAACGATCCGACGTGTCGTAATCCGTCGAGACGGTCTCGGGATTGCAGTTGACCATGATCGTCTCGAAACCTGCCTCTTTCAGGGCGAACGAGGCGTGCACGCAGCAGTAATCGAACTCGATCCCCTGGCCGATCCGGTTCGGTCCGCCGCCGAGGATCATGATCTTCTCGGCATTCGTCGGCTCGGACTCGCACTCCTCCTCGTAGGTCGAGTAGAGGTAAGCCGTCTCGCTCGCGAACTCGGCCGCGCACGTATCGACACGCTTAAACACAGGTCTGACATTATTCTCGTAACGTATTGTTCTTATAGTTTTTTCATCTGTGCCAAGAAGCGTCGCCAGTCGGCTGTCGCTGAAGCCCTTGCGCTTGAGCCGGCGCATCGCCGTATGGTCAAGGCCATCGATTCCCACCTGCACCGCCCGGCCCTCCTCGTGCACGAGATCCTCGATCTGCACGAGGAACCACGGGTCGATACCCGTCAGGCTCGCGACCTCCTCCAACGAGAAGCCATGGCGAAAGGCGTCGGCGACGTACCACAGCCGCTCGGCGCCGGCCATGCGAAGCTCCTGCTCCAGACCCGCGCGATCCTCCTCGGTGTCCAAACTGCCGAGTTTCGGCGTCAGACCATCGACACCGATCTCCAACCCGCGTAACGCCTTCTGCAAAGACTCCTGAAACGTCCGCCCGATCGCCATGACCTCGCCGACGGATTTCATCTGCGTCGTCAGCCGATCGTTGGCCTGGGGAAATTTCTCGAACGTGAAACGCGGCACCTTCGTGACGACGTAGTCGATCGTCGGCTCGAACGATGCCGGTGTCTGACCGCCGGTGATGTCGTTGGCGAGCTCATCGAGCGTGTAGCCGACGGCCAGCTTCGCAGCGACTTTGGCGATCGGAAAGCCTGTTGCTTTCGAGGCCAGCGCCGACGAGCGCGACACGCGCGGATTCATCTCGATGATGATGAGCCGCCCGTCCTGCGGATTTACGGCGAATTGAACGTTCGAGCCGCCCGTGTCGACGCCGATCTTGCGCAGCACTGCAATCGAGGCATCGCGCATGCGCTGATATTCCTTGTCGGTTAGCGTCTGCGCAGGCGCCACGGTGATCGAGTCGCCGGTATGTATCCCCATTGGATCGACGTTCTCGATCGAGCAGATGATGATGCAGTTGTCCTTATGGTCGCGAACGACCTCCATCTCGAACTCTTTCCAGCCCAGCACGGACTCTTCGATCAAGACCTCATCGGTGGGCGACTGATCGATACCGCGGCTGACGATCTCCTCGAACTCTTCGCGGTTGTAAGCGATGCCTCCACCACTGCCGCCGAGCGTGAACGACGGCCGAATGATTGTCGGAAAGCCGACGTCCTTCTGAATCCGCCACGCGTCTTCGAGCGTCTTGGCGACGGCGGCCATGGAAACTTCCAGGCCGATCTCCTGCATCGCATCGCGAAACCGCTCCCGGTCCTCGGCCATGTCGATGGCGTCACGGGACGCTGCGATGAGCTCGACACCGTGCTTTTCGAGAACGCCCTCGCGGTCGAGATCGAGCGCGCAGTTGAGCCCCGTTTGGCCACCCATGGTCGGCAACAGCGCGTCGGGTTTCTCCTTTTCGATGATGCGTTCGAGCGTACGCCAGTGAATCGGCTCTATGTAGATCGCGTCCGCGCTCGCGGGGTCCGTCATGATCGTCGCGGGATTCGAGTTCACGAGGATGACGCGAAAACCCTCTTCCTTGAGCGCCTTGCAGGCTTGCGTGCCGGAGTAATCGAACTCACAGGCCTGGCCGATGACGATCGGGCCGGCCCCGATGATTAGGATGCTTTCGATGTCAGTGCGACGAGGCATCTAGTTCGTGTTAAATAGAGATATATGAATTAAACAACTGTTTAATAATGAAAAATCATCGCCTATCTTGCCGATGTTTCTGCATGACATCGACGAAGCGGTCGAACAGCGGTGCGAGATCGTGCGGCCCCGGGCTCGCCTCGGGATGCCCCTGAAAAGAAAACGCGGGCTGATCCTCGAGCTCGATCCCCTGCAGCGAGCCGTCGAACAACGAGCGATGCGTTGCCTTGACGTTGCTCGGCAGGCTCTGCTCATCGACCGCGAAGCCGTGGTTCTGGCTCGTGATGATCACGCGCTGCGTAGCGAGATCCATGACCGGATGGTTCGCGCCGTGGTGACCGAATTTCATCTTCAATGTCTTTGCGCCACTCGCGAGCCCTAAGAGCTGGTGTCCGAGGCAGATACCGAAGGTCGGCAGGCCCAGACCCACGAGCGTACGAATCGTATCGATGGCGTAGTCGCACGGCTCGGGGTCGCCGGGACCGTTGGACAGAAACAAGCCGTCCGGAACGAGACTCATGACCTCCTCCGCGCTCGCCGTCGCGGGCAGCACGGTCAGCCGACAGTCGCGATCGCTGAGCATGCGCAGGATATTGCGCTTGATGCCGAAGTCCATCGCGGCAACGTGAAAGCTTGCGATACGTTTCGTGAAAACTTCCTTGCGCTCGGGCCAGATGCTCCCCTGATTCCATTGATAGCGTTTTTTCGTCGTCACGAGGCGCGCGAGATCCATGCCTTTGAGCCCCGGAAACTTGCGCGCAGCAGCGATCGCCTCCTCGGGCTCGACGTCTTCGCCGGCAATGATGCAGCCGGCCTGCGCGCCTTTGTCGCGAATAATGCGCGTGAGTTTGCGCGTATCGATTTCGGCGATTGCGACGGTGTTGCCGCGCTCGAGAAAGTCGCGCAGCGGCAGCTCTGCACGCCAGTTGCTGACGCTGATCGACAAATCTCGGATGATTAAACCGGCCGCAAAAATCTCCGCCGACTCCATATCGTCGGACGTCGTGCCGACGTTACCGATATGCGGATAGGTCAGCGTCACGAGCTGACGGAAATACGACGGATCCGTGAGGATCTCCTGGTATCCCGTCATTGCGGTGTTGAAGACGACCTCGCCGAGCACGCGGCCTGGAGCACCGACGGATACGCCACGGAAGACGCTACCGTCTTCTAGGGCGAGTATCGCGGCCTCTGTCACGCTGAGCTCCTAGGTCAATGCACCGTACATAAATTTAGCGGGACGGCCGCCGAGTTCGCAGCTCGTCCCGCAAGACATCATCTACTGAGGAGTCTCAGGCGGCTATTCTAGCGTTTGTCTACCCGTGAGCATAGATGGCTCGGAACGGGTCGTTTCAATCCTCGCCGAGGCCCAGAACGTCCGCCATCGAATAAAGACCGGGTGGCTGGGCCGCAACCCAGCGCGCGGCTCGGACGGCGCCGCGGGCGAAACTCTTGCGTTCGACGGCGTGGTGGGAGAGCTCGACGCGTTCCTCCGGCGCCGTGAACATCACGGTATGGTCGCCGACGATGCTGCCGGCGCGGATAACCGAGAAGCCGATCGTGCCGGGAACGCGGGGCCCCGTGTGACCGTGCCGGCCGTGAACCGCGAGGTCGTCGAGCGCGCGACCTTTGGCCGCGGCGACGCGCTCACCGAGCTCGAGCGCGGTACCGGAAGGTGCATCCACTTTCTGGCGGTGATGAGCCTCGATGATCTCGACGTCGTAGTCGCCGCCGAGAGCGACCGCAGCGCGGCTGACGAGATCCATGAACACGTTGACGCCGACGCTCATGTTGCGGGCATAGACGAGCGGGATCGCTTGTGCGGCTGCTTCGATAGCCTCGAGTTGCTGCGCCGACAGACCCGTCGTACCGACGACCAGCGCCGTGCCATGATCGACGCAGGCGCGCGCATTCGCCTCCGCTGCTGCCGGCAGTGTGAAATCGATCGCGACTTGTGCGCCGTGCAGTCCCTGTGCGCGGTCATCGGTCAGCGGAACGCCGAGCGAGCCGACACCGGCAAGCTCGCCGGCGTCATTGCCGACCTCCGGATCGCCCGGCTCGGTCACGGCACCAACCAACGTCAGATCGTCCGCCTCGACCAGGCACGACAGTATCGCTTTGCCCATGCGCCCGGACGCGCCGATGACTGCAACCTTCAGCAAGCTCAAGCTCCCATTTTCTCGAAGAACGCCTTGACGCTGTCGAGCCACGTGCGCGCCCGCGGGCTGTGCCGATCGCCGCCGGCGCTCACGGCCTCGTCGAACTGCTCCAGCAGGGCCTTTTGCTCTTCGGTGAGTTTTACGGGCGTCTCGACCTGCACCCGGCAAAACAAATCTCCGGTGCCTGTCGCACGCACAGAGCTAACGCCCTTGCCGCGCAACCTGAAGACGCGGCCCGATTGCGTTTCGGGCGGGATCTTCAACATGACCTGACCGTCCAGCGTCGGCACTTCTACGGAGCTACCGAGCGCTGCGGCGGCGAAGCCGATCGGCACTTCGCATCGCAGGTTCTGCCCATCGCGCTCGAAGATCGGATGCGACTTGACCATGATATCGACATAGAGATCGCCGGGCGGCCCGCCGTTGCGACCCGCCTCGCCTTCGCCGGCGAGGCGAATTCGATCGCCGGAATCGACGCCGGCAGGCACCTTGACTGCCAGCGTCTTGACCTTGCGTACGCGACCGCGGCCCGCGCATTCGCTGCAAGGATCCTGGACGGTGGTACCGACGCCCTTGCAGGCCGGACACGTTTGCTGAATCGAGAAGAATCCCTGCTGAACGCGAACCTGGCCTGCGCCACCGCAGGTCGAGCACGGCGTCGGCTTCGTGCCCGGCTCTGCGCCGACACCGTCGCAACGCTCGCATTCGACCTGCGTCGGCACGTCGATATTGATCGATTCGCCCGCGACCGCCTGCTCGAGCGTGAGCTCGAGCTCGTAGCGCAGGTCCGCCCCGCGAAAGACCTGGCTGCGCGTTCGCCGGCCGCCGCCGAAAATGTCGCCGAACACGTCGCCGAAAATGTCACTGAACGCATCGGCACCGCCGAAACCGCCGCCGGCCTGGCTCGCATCGACGCCAGCGTGGCCGAACTGGTCGTAGGCCGCGCGCTTTTCCTTATTCGCGAGGATTTCGTAGGCCTCTTTGGCCTCTTTGAACTTCGCTTCGGCGTCTGTGTCATCCGGGTTGCGGTCGGGATGATGCTTCATGGCCAGGCGCCGGTAGGCCTTCTTGATATCGGCCTCGGATGCGTCCCTGCCGCAGCCCAGCACCTCGTAGTAATCCCGCTTCGACATACCGTTCCTTAATAAAACACGCAAGGGGCGCCCTTATCGGCGCCCCTCGGGCCGTTCGTCGCTCGAGCGCTCGAAGCCTACATCAAGCGCTCTTTTGCTCGTCGTCGCCGTCGACCTCCTCGAACTCGGCATCGACGACGCTCTCGTCGCTGCCCGATTGCTGGGCTACTCCGGCCGTATCCTCGCCGTCGCCCGACTCCGCTGCCTGCTGCTGCTCGTAGAGCCGCTGGGCCAGCGTTCCGGACACCTCGCTCAAAGCCTTGATCTTCGCTTCGATTGCCTCCTTGCTATCGCCCTTGACGGCTTCCTTGAGCGCCGCGACCGCGCTCTCGATATTGCCGCGCTCCTGCGCCTCGACCTTGTCGCCGAGCTCCTCGAGCGATTTCTCGGTTGCATGCACGAGCGCGTCGCCCTGGTTGCGAACGTCGACGAGCTCGCGAAACTTTTGATCCTCTGCCGCATGCGCCTCGGCATCGGCCACCATGCGCTCGATCTCCTCCTCGCTCAAGCCGGACGACGCCTTGATGACGATCTTCTGTTCCTTGCCTGTGGCCTTGTCCTTGGCCGAGACATTCAGGATACCGTTGGCATCGATATCGAACGATACCTCGACCTGGGGCATGCCGCGCGGCGCCGGGGGGATATCTGTCAAGTCGAAACGGCCGAGCGATTTATTGTCGCCGGCGCGTTCGCGCTCACCCTGTAACACGTGAATCGTCACGGCCGTTTGATTGTCGTCGGCCGTTGAGAAGACCTGTTGGGCCTTCGTCGGAATCGTCGTGTTCTTGTCGATCAGCCGCGTCATGACACCGCCGAGCGTCTCGATGCCGAGCGACAGGGGGGTCACGTCGAGCAAGAGCACGTCCTTGACCTCGCCCGACAGCACGCCTGCCTGAATGGCCGCGCCGATCGCAACGGCCTCGTCGGGGTTGACGTCGCGCCGCGGCTCCTTGCCGAAAAATGCCTGCACAGCTTCCTGCACCTTCGGCATTCGCGTCTGCCCGCCGACGAGAATGACGTCGGCAATGTCGCCGACCGCAAGGCCCGCATCTTTGAGGGCCGTCTTGCACGGATCGATCGTGCGCGAGACGAGATCCTCGACGAGCGATTCCATCTTGGCACGCGACAAGTTGATGTTCAGATGCTTCGGGCCGCTCGCGTCAGCCGTAACGTAGGGCAGATTGACCTCGGTCTGCTGCCGCGAGGACAGCTCGATCTTCGCCTTCTCGGCAGCTTCCTTGAGGCGTTGCATCGCGAGCGGATCCTTGCGGATGTCGATACCGCTCTCTTTCTCGAATTCCGCAGACAAATAGTCGATGATCCGCTTGTCGAAATCCTCACCGCCGAGGAACGTATCGCCGTTCGTCGCCAGCACCTCGAACTGGTGCTCGCCGTCAACCTCGGCGATCTCGATAATCGAGATATCGAACGTACCACCACCGAGATCGTAAACCGCGATCTTGCGATCGCCGCGTTTCTTGTCGAGCCCGTAGGCCAACGCGGCTGCCGTCGGCTCGTTGATGATGCGTTTGACGTCCAGGCCCGCAATGCGTCCGGCATCTTTCGTCGCCTGTCGCTGCGAATCGTTAAAATAGGCTGGAACGGTTATCACGGCTTCGGTAACCGGCTCGCCGAGATAATCTTCAGCCGTCTGCTTCATCTTGGCGAGGACGCGCGCGGCAACTTCGGGCGGGGCAATCTGCTTGCCGTTTACTTCCACCCACGCATCGCCGTTGTCGGCACCGACGATCTTGTACGGCACCATATCGATGTCCTTTTGCACAACCGCATCGTCGAAGCGCCGTCCGATCAATCGCTTGATCGCAAACAGGGTATTCGTAGGGTTCGTGACGGCCTGGCGCTTCGCCGTTTGGCCGACGAGCACCTCATCGTCCTTCGAAAAGGCTACGATCGACGGCGTCGTGCGATCGCCCTCGCTATTCTCGATGACCTTGGCCTTGTCGCCGTCCATTACGGCCACGCAAGAGTTGGTCGTGCCCAAGTCAATTCCGATCACTCGTCCCATGGCTCTAAATCTCCAGCGTTCAAAATCCGTTACTGCGTTTCTAAATGGGGCTCTGAAAGCCCATTTCAAGCTAGCGAGGGCAGTTATTTCACCGCGAGCCGGCCGCTCAATCGGTTTCCTGCGATTCGGCCGCGCTCGCGACGACGACGCGCGCCGGGCGCAGCAGCCGGTCGTGGATTGCATAGCCCTTTTGGACCACGGTCAACACCGTATTCGGCTCAGCCGTCGCCGACGGCTGCATCGTCATCGCTTCGTGATGCGCCGGATCGAACGGCTCACCCTCGGGATCCAGCTCGACGATTCCGACCTGCTCGAGCGCGGAATCCAGCAATCGCAGGGTTGCCTGCTTGCCCGCGAGCAAAGCCTCGGCATCGGCATCCTCGCCCGCCGCCAGGCCGGCTTCGAGGCTGTCGCGGACAGGCAGCAGGGCTGCGGCCAGACGCTCCAGACCGTACTTTCGTGCGTTTTCGACATCGCGGCCGGCGCGCTTGCGCACGTTGTCGAGCTCGGCCGCCAAGCGCAGCAGCTTATCCTGCGCGTCAGCGACTTCCTGGCGCAACGCGTCGAGCTCGCTCTGCTCCTCTGCAACGGGCGGATCGCTCGGCGGGGCGTCCGTTGCAGCGCCGATCTCGCCGTCGGTGGCGCCTTGCTCGGGCGCATCCTGGTTCGTCATCTGATTGGATATAGGGGCTAATTCCTCGACTTCAAGGCGCTCGCAAGCTGCTTTGCCGTCAGATCGACGATCGGAATCACGCGTTCATAGGCCATGCGCGTTGGCCCGATGACGCCCAGGACGCCCATCGTGTCGTCGTCGTCGTTGAGGTAAGGCGCAGCAACGACGCTGCACTCATCGAGGAGCTGATAGCCCGATTCCTGGCCGATGAAGATCTGCACGCCAGGCGCATTCAGGCTCTGGTCCAACAGGTGGAGAATGTCGCGCTGCTCGCTGAAGGCCGTGAAGAGGCGCTTGAGCTTCTCCATGTCCGCTAGACCTTCGAGACCCATGAGATTGGTCTCGCCAGCCATGACGAAACCGCCCTCGGGCTCCTGCTCGGGAAACGCCTGCTGGGCCATTTCGATCGCATCGACCATTAGCTCGTTCATGCTCGCGCGCGTTTCGCTGAGCTCTGCGAGCACGGATTCGCGCACGGTATGGAGCTCGCGTCCGCCGAATAGCTCGGTCAGATAGTTGCCGGCCCGCTGCAGCTCGTCAGCCGTGAAATCTCTATGCACATGCAGGATCCGGTTTTGCACGTCGCGATCATTGAGCACGAGTATCGCCAGCACGCGCCGATCCGACAACGGCAAAAATTCGATCTGACGCAACGCCGTGTGAGCTCGGCGCGGCAGTGTTACCAGTCCGGCGAGCTTCGTCATCGACGACAAGAGATTCGATGCCGTCTGCACGAGCGCCTGCGGCTCGGCACTTTGCAGCACGTCTTGCACGAGCTTGAGTTCCTCACCGTCCGGTGGACGTAGCTTGACGAGCGTATCGACAAAGAAGCGGTAACCCTTGATCGTTGGCACACGACCGGCGGACGTATGCGGCGCTTTGACGAAACCGAGCTCCTCGAGATCGGACAGAACGTTGCGTATCGTCGCCGGACTCAGATCCAGACCCGAGTCGCGCGCGAGCGTCCTCGAACCGACCGGCTGTCCTTCCTTGATATACCGTTGCACCAACACCTTGAGCAGATGCTGGGCACGTTCATTCGGTAGATCCGGCAGTTTCGGTCCTGATGTCGTCAATGCCGCTCACACTGGGATGAAGCCGAACATCCGAACACGCTAGCAACCGCCTCGCGCGACTGTCAAGAATCCTGCAATGCGCCGCCTATCGCTGCAATAGCGACCCCTGCTCGAGCATTTTAAGTACAATCCGCGAGGTCGCCGCGACGAGCGCTCTATGAAAGTTCAGTTCAAGACAGTCGGTCTTTGGGGAAACCTCTCGAGCGACGTCGTTGCAGGTCCTGCCGCCGAGATCGTGGCTCACCTGAGCCGACGCGACGTCAACGCGTTCTGCCTCGCACAGGAAGACGTTGCCAGCGGTCTTGCCGACGTTCCCGCCCTGCCCGGCCCTGAGCTCGCGGCCAGAGTGGACCTGATCGTGGCCATCGGCGGAGACGGAACACTGTTGCGCGCGGCACGCAGCGTTGCGACGGACGAAGTGCCACTCGTCGGCGTCAATCTCGGGCGCCTCGGATTTCTGACGGACGTCTCCCCGGAGCAGATGCTACAAATCATCGACGCCGTGCTCGCCGGGGATTACATCGAAGAGCGACGGCTCATGCTCGAGGCACGTCTCGAGGGCCCCGATCAACTCAGCGACGCGATGCTCGCCCTCAATGACGTTGCCGCCAAAGTTGGCAAAAGTGGCCACATGCAGGACTTTGCGACCTGGGTGGACGGCGTCTACGTTAATACCCATGGCGGAGACGGCCTCATCGTCGCTACGGCCACGGGCTCGACGGCCTATGCGCTCTCGTGCGGCGGGCCGATCATACAACCTGCTGTAAACGCACTCGTCATGGTACCGATTTGCCCGCATACGCTCAGCGACCGACCGCTCGTCATACCGACGAGTTGCAAGATAGAGGTGCGTATCCAGCCGCGATTCGACGACCTCGCCCAGGTTAGCTGCGACGGCGAGCACCTCGGCGA
Organism: Gammaproteobacteria bacterium; assembly: GCA_041623375.1. Taxonomy (GTDB): domain Bacteria; phylum Pseudomonadota; class Gammaproteobacteria; order Steroidobacterales; family Rariloculaceae; genus JAHEEM01. The sequence continues at coordinate 19,148 of JBFJXA010000013.1, forward strand.
GATCGGCGCTGACGATACGCTGACGATCAGCGTCGCCGACCGAACCGTGCGCCTGCTGCATCCGCGCGGGTACGACTACTTCGAGCTGCTGCGCTCGAAGCTCAGGTGGGGACAGACCGAACGCGTCCCGCATGGACCGAGCGCGTCTTGAGTGATCTCGAGTCATAGATGCTGAGCCTGATACGGATCAGGAACTACGCCGTCATCGACGAGGTCGAGCTCGAACTCGGCCAGGGAATGAGCGTCATGACCGGAGAGACCGGGGCGGGCAAATCCATACTCGTCGACGCACTCGGGTTGGCGCTCGGCGACCGCGCGGATGCCAGCGCAGTTCGTCAGGGCACGGATCGTGCCGAAATCAGCGTGCTGTTCGACTGCGACGGCGATCACCCGGCTGCCGCCTGGCTGCGTGAGCAGGGGCTCGATCAGGACGACTGTTGCCTCATTCGCCGCTTGATCAGCGCCGAGGGCCGTTCGCGCGCGTTCGTCAACAGCCATCCCGTAACGCTTCAGGACCTGAGGACGCTCGGAGATTTCCTCGTCAACATTCACGGGCAGCATGCCCATCAATCGTTGCGCAGCGGCGCAGCACAGCGCGCGATACTCGATTTTCACGCCGGCCACGCCGAGCTCCTCGGGCGCGTGGCCGCAGCGTTTGGCGCGTGGCAAACGCTCGAGCGTGAGCTCGAGCGCCGCCGGCGCGGCGGCGAGGACCGCGAAGCGCAACTCGAGCTCCTGCGTTTTCAGGTCCAGGAGCTGGAGCGTGTCGGCCTGGCAGACGGTGAGCTCCCCGAGCTCGAGCGCGAGCGAAATAAGCTTGCAAACGCCGATCGCCTGGCCAGCGGCCTGGATTCGGCCCTGCGCCGTATATACGAAAGCGAGAGTGGCTCGGCTCACGAGCTCGCGGCGGGCGCCGGACGCGAGCTCGAGGGGCTCGCTGAGCTGGACCCGACGCTAAATTCCGCTGCGGAAATGGTCGGTGAGGCTGAGATTCAGCTGCGCGAGGCTGCCGCTGATCTCGCGCGCTATCGGGATCGGCTCGAGTTCGACCCGCAGCGGCTCGAATGGCTCGAGGCGCGTCTCGCAACGATTGCCGACCTTGCAAGAAAACACAAAGTCGAGAGCGCGGGGCTCGTGGCGCTCAAAGATGAGCTCGAAGCACGCATAGAGGCACTCGACGCCGGCGCTGAATCGCTCGAGCTGCTATCCGAGCGCGCTGAGCGGGCCTCGAGAGACTATTTCGACGTCGCCGAGCAGCTGTCTCGATCACGGACGCAAGCCGCTTCGACCCTCGCCGAGCAAGTCTCGGCGCAACTGCGCCAGCTCGGCTTGCCGCATGGGCGCTTCCGCGTCGCGCTGAGCGCGAAGCCGCGTGAGCGCGCCGACGCTCACGGCCTCGATCGTATCGAGCTGCAGGTGACATTGAACCCTGGCCAGGACTTCGGGCCGATCTCGAAGGTCGCCTCGGGCGGCGAGCTGTCCCGTGTCAGCCTCGCGCTCGAGGTCATCGCCGCAGGCGCGACGCGCGTACCGACGCTCGTATTCGATGAGGTGGATGCCGGGATCGGTGGCGGTGTCGCAGAAATCGTCGGCAGAAGACTACGCGAGATCGCTGCAAACCGGCAGGTCCTGTGTGTGACGCATCTGGCTCAGGTCGCCAGCCAGGGTCAACATCACTTTCGCGTCAGCAAACTGACGGACGGTGAGCGTTCGAGGACCAACGTCCGGGCCTTGAGCGCGGAGGAACGTATCGAAGAGTTGTCGCGCATGCTCGGCGGCGTCGAGATCACCGCTACGACACGCGCTCACGCCGTGGAAATGATCGAACGCGCCGGCGGGTAGCGCTGCGCGTTACGTGTCGTCCTTGGGGCGCACATAGAGCACGAGACTGTGCTCCTCGATAACGTAACCGTGCTTGTCGGCAATCTCTTCCTGTATCGCCTCGATTCGCTCGTCGACAAACTCGATCACCTTACCGGTCTTGAGACAGACCATATGATCGTGGTGCGTTCGATCCGTGAGCTCGAAGACGGACGTGCCGCCCTCGAAATTATGGCGCGCCACGAGGCCGGCACTCTCGAACTGGGTCAGTACGCGGTAGACGGTCGCAAGGCCGAACTCTTCTCCCGCATCCAGCAGCGCCTTGTACACGGCCTCTGCATTCATGTGCCGCTCCGGATTGGTCTCGAGCACCTCGAGAATCTTCAATCTCGGCGAGGTGACCTTGAGTCCTGCCGCTCGCAGATCCTGTCCTGCCACATTCTACTCGTTGCGTCGGTGCGGTATCATTTGCGCGACATTATTACCCAAAATCCCTCGCTCTCTCCACTGTGACTCAAACGCTCAACATACGTTTCTACAGGTTTCTGGCCGTAGCGCTGATCGCGCTCGGCACGAGCGCCTGTATTTATCGGATCGACATTCAACAGGGCAACCTTCTGGAGGAGGAGGCTATCGAGCAGGCCGAGGTCGGCATGACGAAAAATCAGATCGTCTTTCTGCTCGGCACGCCCATGGTCACCGATTCCTTTCACGAGGATCGCTGGGACTACACCTATTATCTACGCCGTGGGCGCTCGAGAGAGGTCGAACGCCGCTGGCTCATCGTCTACTTTGACGGCGACGTCGTCTCGCGCATCGAAAAAGACGTGCCGCTCGATCCGGCCTCATAGCCGATTGTTCGCCGGTCTCAGCCGCCCTTCTTCTGACCCACGACGGCGCCCTCGGCGACGGCCTCCCTGCGCATTTGCCGCGGATCGCGGATCAGAGGCCGGGCGATCTCGACGCGATCGCCCGGCTGCAGCGCGTGGTCTGCCGGCACGGGTCTGCCGAAAATACCCAGCGTGAGGTTTTTGCGGTCGATCTCGGGATACGCATCGAGCAGCCCCGAGCGCTCGACGGCCATGCGGGCTGTGAGGCCCGGGTCCCAATCCACCGATACGACAGTTTGCTGGACGGCCGTGCCGTAAGCGACCGAGACTGATTTGTCGGGCGTCGTCTCAGCCATAGACTTCACCCGCTCGCTTGACGAATGCATCGACCTGCGAGCGCACGAGCTCCTCGAAAATACGCTCGAAAACAAGCCTCAACGGCAGCGACGACATCTCGAAATCCAAGGCAAGCGCCACGTCGCACCCGTCGCCGTTGATATCGTCAAATCGCCATTCGCCCGTGAGCTTGCGAAACGGCCCAGCGAGCAGGTCGATTTCGATTCGGCGCGGGCGATCGAGACGGTTGCGGGTCGAAAATTGCTTGCTGAGAGGTCCCGCGCCGATATGCAGAGTTGCTTCGACCCGGTCGGCGCTCGCATGCTCGACGGTTGCGCGCTCGCACCACGGCAGGAAGTCCGGGTACGTCTCGACGTCGTTGACGAGATCGAACATCTGGGTCGCAGAATACGGTACTCGCGCCTTGCGGCGAATCGACTTCACGATTTTTTCAGAACAGGCCGATCACATTCAGAAAGACCAGCACGACAGCGATTGGCGCGACCCAACGCGCCAGAAAGCGCCACACCCGATAGCCCCGCCCGGCTTCGGGGTCGACCTCATCCGCTGTCGAGTTCCGCGACATGATCCAGCCGGCGAAAACGACGATGGCCAGGCCACCGAGCGGCAACATGATATTCGCCGTCAAATAATCCAGATTGTCGAAGAAAGTGCCACGCAGGAACCTGACATCGCTGAGCAGG
>JBFJXA010000014.1:0-22789 GCA_041623375.1 Gammaproteobacteria bacterium
ACCGAGGCGCTCGAGACGTTACTCGCGCAGGGCGAGGTGCTGTTGCTCGATGCACGCGCCAGGCCGCGATACGCGGGGCTCGTCGAGCCTATCGATCCCGTCGCCGGGCACATTCCCGGCGCCGTGAATTTACCGTTCAGCGACCTGTTGTCGGAGCGCGGGACGTTCGAGGCACCTGCCGTGCTTGCGCAGCGGTTCGCGGAGACTTTCGACGGCAGACCAATCGAGACAGTCGTGACGATGTGCGGCTCGGGCGTGACCGCATGTCATCTGCAACTCGGACTCGAGGCGGCAGGGTTGTCGATGGGACGCCTGTATGTCGGTTCCTGGAGCGAGTGGATTCGCGATCCCGAGCGACCCGTTGCGAAAGCATAGCGTGTTTTCTTGCGGCGTCGCCGCGCGCGTGTGACGCGCAGGGTTTCGCATTCGAACTGATATATGCACAATAGCCGCTTTTCGGGGTAACGATGTGTCAACGTCCAACTTGATAGCGCCAAGCCAACAGCTCAGCGACGTTCGGTATGAGATTCGCGGTCAGCTTGCGCGGCGCGCGCTCGAGCTCGAACGTCAGGGTTACGAGGTATTGTCTCTGAATATCGGTAATCCGGGCCTGTTTGGCTTTCGGACCCCGGAGACCATGCGGTTGGCGATGATAGAGAACCTCGGCGCCAGCGAGCCTTATTGCAATCAGAAGGGTGTGTTTCCCGCGCGCGAAGCCGTCGTCATGCAGCAACAGGCCCGCGGCGTCATGGATGTCACGGCCGAACACGTATTCATGGGCAACGGCGTCAGCGAGCTGATCGATCTAACGCTGCGCGCATTGTTGAACTCGGGCGATGAGGTGTTGATACCGAGCCCCGACTATCCACTCTGGACGGCTGCGACAGTGCTGAACGGCGGGCGGGCCGTCTACTATTCCTGCCTCGAATCGGATGAGTTTATGCCCGACCCGGATGAGGTCGAGAGCCTGATCACCGACCGTACGCGTGCGATCGTAATCATCAATCCGAATAACCCGACGGGTGCCGTATACACGCGCGAGCGCCTCGAGCGAATTGCACGTGTCGCGGAAAAGCGCGGGCTGGTCGTATTCAGTGACGAGATTTACGACCAGATGGTCTATCCGGGCGTGGAGTTCGTGCCAATGGCAACGCTATGCCGAGACACGCTCTGCGCGACGTTCAGTGGATTATCGAAGGTCTACCGCGCCTGCGGCTATCGCGTAGGCTGGGTCGCGTTCAGCGGGACGCTCGAGCGGGCCCAGGAGTACCTGTCGGCGATGGATCTGCTTGCGGCGCTGCGTCTGTGCAGTAACGTCCCGGGCCAATGGGCCGTGCAGACGGCACTCGGAGGCTACCAGAGCATCACAAAACTCTGTAGCCCCGGGGGGCGCCTGTTCGAGTCGCGTCGCACCATCGTCGAAGCCGTGGAAGCGAACCCGTTATTGAGCCTGGTGGCACCAAAAGGGTCGATGTACGCCTTCATCGGTGTCAATAGGGACTTCTTCCCGACGTTTGACGACGAGGCGTTTGCGATGGAATTGCTCGAGCAGCAGCATGTGCTCGTGGCACCGGGCTCGAGCTTCAACACGCCGTATCGCGATCATTTCCGGCTCACGACCCTGCCCGACGAGGCACAACTCGAGGAAGTGTTCAGGCGGATTCATCTTGTTCTCGAACCGCTCGCCGGTCAGCAGAAAAAGCTAGAAACTGTTTAAATATTACGTGTAAATAACTGTTAATTAATGGGTAATATGCTGGCCCGGCGTCTCGATCAGGGCGCTACGCTGGTCGTCGACGACAATCTTGCGGCGGTTCAGCTCGAAGCATACCTAGCGCGTAAAGCAAATCTCCTCGACGCCGGCGCATGGCGCAGCGCAGACATTCGAACGCACGATGACTGGTGTGCTGCGCTTTTTTCGACACACTTCGACCACGATCGCCTGCTGCTCAGCGGCGCGCAGAGCGATGCCCTGTGGCGCAGCGTCGTCGCAGCTTCGTCGTCCGGTTCCGCTCTGCTGGACCCGGGGCAGATCGCGGCATGGGCGCAGGACGCATGGGCGCGGCTCCATGCATGGCAGATAGACTTTCGAGCGCTTCGAGCGCGCGAGGATGATCCCGGTTTCCATAGTTTCCTGAGCTGGGCTGCCCGGTTCGAGCAGTCGCTCACGCAGTCCGGCTGGATTGACAAGAGTGCGCTGAACGCCTTCCTGGTCGAGAACGTGCACAGCGCTAACGAACTGCCGAGCGGCATCGTCCTGGCGGACCTGCGTTTCGAGACGCCGGCGCTACGGAACCTGTCGAACAGCTTGAATCGCCTGGGATGTGAGATTGACACGTGGACGCCGGATTCGGTTACGCGTTGCGTGCGAAGCGTCCGGCTCGAGGACGCCGGCGAGGAGCTTAGCCAGGCCGTGGCCTGGGCTCGGCAAAAGATCGACGAAATGCCGAAAGCCCGAGTCGCACTCATCGTTCCGAGCAATGCGGAGAACGAGCTGCGTCTCGCGCGCTGCTTCGATGAGGCCGCGGACGCAGGCTCGGCGAGCTATGTGTCGACGGACGGGCCGGCGCTCGACAGGGCGCCGGCGATCGGTGCTGCGCTGAACTGCCTGGCGCTCTTCAGCCGTCGCGCAGATTTTCAGGTTTTCAGCCGTTGGATACGCAGCCCGTTCCTTGGTGATGGCATGGAGCCGCGTTCGACGCGCTGTCTCGCTGAGGCCGGGGTCAGGGCTGACCTCGTCGCGCAGCTCAGCTTCGCAACTGCATACCGCTCGGCTGGACTCGATCGACAACTGCGGGCGTGCGTACCGATGCTGTGCGCCGCTGTGGACGGCGTGCTGGACCGTCTGGCGCAGACGCCGCGCTACCAGAGCCCAACGCGCTGGGCCAGTCTCGTGCAGGAGATCCTGACGGTGCTCGGTTGGCCCGGCGTCGGTGCACGTGTGCCCGGTCCCGTGCTCGATGCGTGGCGAGGTGCCCTGGAGGCGTTGTCGGGTCTGACACCCGTGCTCGGTCCAGTTGACTACGACCGTGCGCTTGGCGAGCTTCGGGCGAGACTCTCGCGAGCACGCCTGCCGGTTCGACTACCGCTCAATGGGATAACCGTGCTGAGCCGCCTCGAAGATCTCGGCCCGGGATACGACGCGGCCTGGGTCATGGGCATGAGCGATCGCGCCTGGCCGCGATCGGCTCAGCCCAACCCGTTGTTGCCCTATACGCTACAGGCCGTGCAGCAGATGCCCTTTGCGACGCCCGGCGATGCTGCCGAGCGTTGTCGAGCATTGACGGGCAGGCTCATCGCTCGCGTGCCCGAGATCGTACTCAGTTACCCACGCGTCGAGAACGAGTTCGCTGCAGAGGCGAGCCCGCTACTACGCGATATCGATGCGATCGACGCGGGCTCGTTACCTGCGCCGGGTCGACTCTACGCAGGTGGCACCGCGGCTGGGCCCATCGAGCATCTCGACGATCCCGTGCCGCCGTTTTTTGCCGGCGCGATCGCGGGTGGTGCCGGGACACTCGCAACTCAGGCGCGTTGCCCGTTGCGGGCTTTCATCGACAGCCGGCTGCGCGCGCGTCCGCTCGAAAAACCCGACCGCGGGTTCGGTGCGCGGCAGCGCGGAATACTCGTGCACCGCGCGCTAGAGCTGCTGTTCATGACTTGCCCGGGCAAGGCCCAGCTCGCCGAGCAAAGCGTCGAGCAACTCGATGCGCGAATTGCCGACTGTATCGAGCGTGCACTCCGGGAGCGTATCCGCGGTGCGAGGCGTGCGCTCAGCGTGCACGCGACATTGGAGCGCGATCGGCTCATGCCGTTGCTTCGTGAGCTGGTCTCCGTCGACATGGCGCGCAGCGATTTCGTGACAGAGCACGTCGAGGCAAAACTAACGACTCGCATCGGTGGACTGAACGTCGGCTGCCGTATCGACCGCATCGACAGGCTCGCCGACGGCGCTGTGGCGATAATCGACTACAAGACGGGGACGAGCGCGACACCGGCCGACTGGTTCAGAGCCAGGCTCGTCGAGCCACAGTTGCCGCTCTATCTGCAGGTTGTCGATGCAAAGGTCGATGCCGTGATGATCGGCAGCGTGCGTCTTGGCGCAGTCGGATACCGTGGAATCTGGCAGCAATCCGACGCCTTTCCGGGCGCACCGTACAAACCACGAGCGGGTTTGAGCTGGTCCGAGCAGCGAGCCCGATGGCGCGAGCAGATCGAGACGCTCGTCGCCGAGTACGCGGCTGGGGACGGCAGGATTCTCGTGGCTGATCAGAAATATGCCGAAGGCCCCTACGCGCCGTTGACGCGCGTCTACGAGCGCGCCCCGCCTGCGGCGAGTCGGCCGAACCGACAGCGCCGATGAGCGGTGACGCCCGCGAACGCGCGCAGGCGCTCGATGTGACGCGATCGTTCATCGTTCAGGCGCCGGCTGGATCCGGCAAGACGGAGCTGCTGATTCAGCGTTACCTGGCGCTTCTCGCACAGGTCGATCTACCCGAGCAGATCGTTGCTATTACTTTCACCCGTAAGGCGGCCGCTGAGATGCGTCGCAGAGTGCTGACCGCGCTGGAGCGTGCGGCAACAGAGGCGATGCCCGTCGAGCCGCATCGTGCAACGACGCACGCGCTGGCCGGCGCCGCCCTCGAGCGCGCCCGGGTTCTGAACTGGGGCCTGGATCTGCAGCCGCAACGGCTGCGAATCGATACGCTCGATGCGATGAACGCCTGGCTTGCGCAGCAGCTGTCGGTTCTCGCGGGCGGGGCCGCCGGCGCAGACGTCATCGACAATCCGCTGAACTGCTATCGACTCGCTGTCCAGCGCACGCTCGAAGCGATCGATGAAGGTGACGATCTCGCTACGGCTCTGCAGACGTTGTTGCGTGGACTCGACAACGATGCGGGCCGCCTCGAGCGGGTTCTGCTCGAGCTCCTGCCGAAACGGGATCAGTGGCTGCCTTATCTGGTTGCCGACGCCGATTCGGCGTTGCGCCATGTGCTCGAGGCGGCCATCGAGCGCCTCGTCGAGGAGTCGCTGGCCGACGTTGCCGCGCGTCTGACGCCGCCCGCTCGTGCCGTTATCGTCACGGCGCTTCGGCATGTCGCTGCCCACACAACGGATGCAGCGATGGCCGCTGCCACGAAGGTCTTACTCGAGCGAGATGCCGCGTTGGAGCCACAGGCGAGAATGCTCGAGGCATGGCGTGCGCTGGCGGAGCTGTTGCTGACACGCAAGGGGACATGGCGCAGAACGCTTTACAAGAAACATGGTTTTGGCTCCGAGCACGCGCAGGTTACGTCTCGGCTGAAGAGCTTCCTGGCCGATCACGAGAACGACGCGGAGCTGGCAGCGGCGATCGACGCAATTCGAGGACTGCCAGATGCCGCGTACGGCGAGCACGACTGGACGTTGCTCGTGTCGCTGAAGCGCGCGCTCATTCATCTCGCTGCGGAGCTCAAGCTCGTCTTCGCGCAGCGGCATGTCGTCGATTTCGTCGAGCTCGCGCTCGGCGCGCAGCAGGCACTGGGCGGCATCGAGGAGCCATCCGAGCTTCTCCTGGCGCTCGACCGGCGTATCCAGCATCTGCTCGTCGATGAGTTTCAGGATACGTCTCACACGCAATTGCGCCTGCTCACGCTGTTGACCGCGGGCTGGCAACGGTCTGACGGCAGGACGCTGTTCATGGTCGGTGACCCGATGCAGTCGATTTATCGATTCCGGCAGGCGGACATGAGCCTGTTTCTCAAGACGAAGTCACGGGGTCTCGGGACGGTCCACTGCGAGCCGTTGTTGCTCGAGAGTAATTTTCGCAGCGCACCGGCCGTCGTCTCGTGGGTCAACGACACGTTCGCGGCGATGTTCCCGCCCGAGGACGATATCGGAGCGGGCGCTGCGCGTTTTCACGCCTGTCAGGCGAGTCGCGCCGAACAGCCGCAACACGGCGTTTTTCATCACGCGCTGAGAACGAGCGAGCCAGCCGCGGAAATCGACACAGTCGTCGAGATATTGCGCCGGGAGCTCGCCGAGCGGCCGAGCAGCTCTGTCGCCGTGCTCGTGCGTAGCCGCAGCCACCTGGCCGGACTACAGGAGGCGCTGCGCGCGAGCGGCCTCGCGGCACATGCCGTCGAGCTCGAAGCACCGCGGCAGCGCCAGGTCATTCAGGACCTCTTGGGCCTTACGCGCGCCATGGCGCACCTGGCTGACCGCATCGCGTGGCTCGGTGTGCTGCGGGCGCCGTGGTGCGGATTGACCTGGGAGGACCTGGAGCGCCTGAGCGCGGCGGGTGCCGAGCGTACGGTCTGGGATCTCATGCACGACGATTCGGTTACGGCGACGTTGAGCACCGATGGCCACGAGCGCCTGTTCACTGTGCGCAGCATTCTCGCGGCCGCATTCGACGACCGCGCAGCGCAGCCGTTCGAACGCTGGATCGAGCGGACCTGGCTGGCGCTCGGCGGCGCGGCAACGCTCGAGACTGCCGAGGACGGCGTGGCCGTAGAGCGGTACTTCGTTGTTCTGGCCGGCCTCGTCGAAGATAGTGATCTCGACGATCCCGTTGCGCTCGAGGAGAGTTTCGCCGAACCCCATGGCCACGGCGAGCCACCGCGCGAGGCGGGCATCGAGATCATGACGATTCATCGCGCCAAAGGCCTCGAGTTCGATACCGTGATCCTGCTCGGTCTCGCACGCCGCCTCCCGGCAGAGCAGGCCAGGGCACTCTACTGGCTGGAGCGCACGGCCGACAACGGCAGCGAGGACCTGCTGCTCGCGCCGATGAGCCCGGTAGACGGAAGCACCAATGGTCTGGCCGATTTCATCAAGAGAGCCGAGGGGCTGCGAGATCGGGCAGAGACGATGCGCTTGCTGTACGTTGCCACGACCCGCGCTCGAGATCGGCTGCATCTCATCGCACGGCTGAACGCGGACGCCGCAAGGCCCACGGCCAGAAGCTTGCTCGAATTCCTCTGGCCGCAGTTCGAAGCGTTATTTTCGGCGCCAGCCGAGCACCCACAATCGACGACGATCGAGCCCGAAGCGTTCGTTCCCAAGCTCAGACGCGTGCGCCAGGTCAGCAGGCCCGTAGCGGGCCGTCTAGCGAACGATACCGCCGTATCGCGGCCGGAGTTCCTCTGGGCCGGTCATGCGGCTGCGCAGGTAGGCACGGTCGTGCACGCGGTGTTGCAGGACATCGGCAAGGGTGATCTGTCGCGGTGGTCCTGTGAGCGCATTCGCGAGCGCCGGATGCGCTACACGCGAGCGTTGGCCCTGCTCGGTGTCGACGAAGACGCGCTGGCGGCATCGACGGCGCGCGTCGTCGAGGCGCTCTGCGCTGTCCTCGAGGACCCGCAGGGCCGCTGGTTGCTGAAGCCCCGTGTGATTTCCGAGTCGGAGCTTCCACTGACGCTCGTTGGGCAGCACGGTCTCGAGCACGTGCGAATCGACAGGACGTTCGTGGACGACGACGATGTCAGGTGGATCGTCGACTTCAAGACGAGTGCCCATGAGGGCGGTGATCCCGGGGCGTTTCTGGACTCGGAAGTCGAGCGTTACGAGGCGCAGCTTTCCCGATACGCATCCGCAATGGCCCGAATGGACGCGCGGGCCATCCGCCTCGGGTTGTATTTTCCGTTGCTCCAGGCATTTCGATCCTGGTCTGCCGACGCCGCCAAGAACTAGACTTGGCCGAGGGAAATACTTAGGTTAGGAGCGGCTCGAATAATCGAGTCACCGCAACAGGAGCGACCGATGACGAAGAACAACAGAGTATTGATTGCACTCGGCGTCACGATTTTCGGTCTGGGCGTCGTCACGGGCAAGATCACACAGTTCAGTGGCGTTGCCGAGGCCCAGTCCGCCGATCGCGTTTTCGAGCTGCGTACCTACACGGCGCACCCCGGCCGCCTTGCCGAGCTCCACGCCCGCTTCAGGGACCACACCGTCGAGCTTTTCGAGCGCCATGGCATGACCAACGTGATCTATATGGCGCCACAGGACGCACCGTTGTCGGAGAACACCCTGATCTATCTGCTGGCGCACGATAGCCGCGCCGCGGCAGAGGCGAGCTGGAACGGATTCCGGAGCGATCCCGATTGGCAGGCCGTGGCCGAGGCGACGCGGCGCAACGGACGTCTCGTGCAGAATGTCGACAGCGTATTTCTGGATCCGACCGATTATTCCAAGATGCGTTGACACTGACGGCGAGAGGCGGCTCGAGAACGACGCCCGGCGCGAGTCGGCGGCCGCGCCCGTGGCTTTATGGAGGCGCAACGAGTTTCGTTGCAAGGGATAGATCATGAGAACAACAACGCTCGGCTTTGCGGTTCTATTGGCTGGTCTACCGGCGCTCGTAGCGTCCCAGGAGCGCTCCGCTGCTGTGACGGCCGTGGTCGAGGAGCTCGTGGCGGCCAATCGGATCCTTGCTGCACAGGGCATCTTACCCGGTTACGGTCATGTCAGCGTGAGGCATCCCGAGAATCCGGACCGGTATTTCATCTCACGCTCGCTCGCGCCCGAGCTCGTGACGAGAGCCGATATCGTCGAGCTCGATCTCGACAGTGTTCCCGTGGGCGGCTCGGCCCCGAGGCTCTACCTCGAGCGCTTCATCCACGGCGAGATTTATAAGATACGTCCGGATGTCAATGCCATCGTGCACAACCACACACCGACGGTGATCTCGTTCGGCATCGGCTCGACACCGCTGCGGCCCGTGTTTCACATGGCGGCGTTTTTTCTCGACGGCATTCCGATATGGGACTACCGCGATTTCGGCACGGCAGACGGGGCGCTCGTCGACACGCCCGCACGCGGCAAGGGGCTCGCCGAAGCGCTCGGCGACAGGCCGGTCGTGCTCATGCGAAACCACGGTGTCGCAATCGTTGGCTCGACCGTGGCGATGGTCGTCGGGCGTAGCGTCACGCTGGAGCTCAACGCGCAGATGCAGAGTCAGGCCATGGCGCGCGGCGATGAAATCGTCTACCTCGAGCAGGATGCGGAAACGCCCGGTAGCACTTTCGAGCGTTCCTGGGATCTGTGGCTGCGCCAGCTAGAAGCCGCTCACCGTGATTGAACGGCTATAGCCGCCCCGTCAGCTCGAACACGCGCCGGCCTGTACCGCCGTCCTCGGGCGCGAGGAAAACCATCGCCTGGACGATCTCCTGCGGGGCGTCCGGGCGGGGGCGCACGAGGCCGCTGAGCTCGTAGGTCCGGTCGCTGCTGAGCGCAAAGCTGCCTTCGACCTCGACGGGACCACCTCGATCCTCGAACGTGCCACGCACCTCGGACGTGCCCGAGTCGATGAGCTGCACGACGTAGTTGCCGAGCGGAATTAGGTCGCTCGGCCCGCTCGGCATGAGCAGCGGTGTCTCGAGATTAGCGATACGTACCTGGCCAATCGCGCGCACGGGCCAGCCCCGCTCGAGCTCGAGCTCGGCGAGCTGGGCGCTGACGAGTCCCTGGACGTCACCCATCGAAACGACGTGGCCAATCGTCGCGAGGCTCGTCGTCGCTTGCATGTCGATGATTCGGATCGAACTGAGGCCCGCAAAGATTTCGGCGTTGACAAAGCCGTCCGGCTGGCGCGCTTGAACGCGCGCATTCAGGCGACCCGTCAGTAACGACCATGGGCTCACGGCCCATTCGAGATCGTAGACGCCGAATCCGGCGATCGATGCCAGCGCCGCGCGGCCGCGCCAGATACTGCCTTCGATCCCGGCAATTTCGAGCTGCGGCGGTGCGAACCAGCGATAGGCCGTGCCTGCAGGAAACAGCGCGAGCGTAGCGGCCACGTAAACACCCGCAGCGAGCCCGACCCACGCAGTGTTCAGTCGCATCTATCAGGAGCGTCGCAATACCAAGGTCGCGTTCACGATGCCGGACTGTCTGCCGCCATCGATCGTTGCCGTCTCCACTGCGACGGCGTAGCTTCCCTGAAGCGTACCAAGCCAGGCTACGAGCCCATCGAATGATGCATTCTGAAACGTCACGCGAATCCCGTCGGCACCGTCGGGCTGATTGCGGACGAGCGTGCCGTCGAGTCCGTAGCTGCGGTGCGTCTGATCGACGAGCAGCACGAGTGATTGGCGCGCCGAGGCATCGAGGCGTTGACCCTGACCCGCGGGCGCGGCCATGGCGCGTGCGCGTTGCAGCGTCGCCAGGAGCTGCTGCTTGGTCGCAACGGCATCGCTGAGCTCCACGGTGCGCGTGCTCATCGGGTTCCAGACGAATCCCCAGGCAACGATGATTGCGGCGATCGTACCGCCACCGATCAGAATGAGGCGCTCGCGCGGCTCGAGATCTGCGAACCAACGCTTCACGGGTCGAGCTCCGCAATTTGTAGGCGCCCCTCGACGCCGTCATCGCCGGGCGTTGCCGACTGAATGTTAGCCTGAAAGCGTCCCTCGCCACCGAGCGCCTGCGCGAGCGCATCGAGCGCCTGAACGTCGGGCGCGATGACGCGTAGGTTGGTAACTCCGTTTCTGAAACTCATGGCCTGCACGAGCGTCTCGTCATCGCGCGCTGTCGCGACGGCCTGCAGCGTATCGAGAAACGCGCTGTCGCCCGCTGCGCCGTTGCCGCCGCCCGTCGGTGCCAGACGGTCTCGAATCTCCGCTTCGCAAGCAGACAGCACATTCGTCGCGAACGCGGCCTGACAACCCGACTCGAGCAATGCGGTCAGCACATCGTCCTCGCGGCTCAGCGACACGTATAGGGCTGCCTGCACGAGCACAACAGCCACGAGCAGCACGCCAAAAAGCGCTGCCGGTGTGCGCCAAGGCGGTAACAGCTCGTTCCAGTTCGATTTCGGTCGATAGGGTCCCTGTAGCAGGTTGCTACCCGGCTCCGTAACGAACGTGGCGGCCAGGCGCGGGAGCAGTCCGTCGGCCAGGACGTTCACGTCGACGATCGACGCCTCGTCGCGAACACGCTCGAGCCCGCGCTCGTGTCTCGCGTAGCCGGCATCGTCGGCATACACCACAACGTTATCGATATGGGCGCTGGGATCGTGTTCGCTTCGCAGGATGTCGATGACGGTCTCGAGTGGCAAATCGACGAACACGAACGGCTCGCGCTCGGGTAGTCGTCCGTAGATCTTCTCGCCCTCGAGCAGCAGCGTGAGGTTACCGGGCGTTTCCGGGACACCCTGGACGTCGACGAAAATCGCGTCGGCATGCAGGCCAGCGTCCGCGCATTGCGCCAGCCACGTTTCCATACGCTCGCGAGCGACGACCGCTACAGGCATCTTGCCGTCCGCGCGGCGCGTGCCGGCCGCAAACAACAGGGTGTCGACATCGGCCGCGACCGTGTCCTCGAGCGAATACGGAAGCATTTGCTCGATTCTCGATTGCCGTTTGACGGGAAGCTCGACGCTCGTCGTGAGGGCGTCGAGCCCGGGTACGAGCAACAGCACCTCACGATTGTTCGCTTGGGTCGCGGCGGCCGTGAGCGGGCCGGCCATCGTCTGACTGAGCCGATGACCCTGCTCGCTGAGCACGAGCCAGGACGCATGCGTCGGGTCCTCGGTTAATCGAACGACGAGGTACTCAGACACAGCTATTGGGCTCCCAGACTTCTGAAGATCGCGCGAACGAGGCCGCTGTTATCGCGCTCGAGCAGAGAGTACATGGTGAGCTGATGGGTGCCAAGTACGATGGAGCCGGTCAACAGAAAATAGCGGCTCACTCCGTCGATACGTCCGAGCACGTCCGCTTCGACGAGACCCTCGAACGTCTGGTCGATGTTGGGGAAATCCGCCGTACCGCGTTCCTGTACAAGCGCGTCGGCGCGAGCAACATCGATATCGTCGGATAGCGATGCGAGCAACACAACGCTGGCGGTATTCACATTGAGTCGTGTACCGGGTGGAAGTGCCGTGACGTAGGGCGAGATCGCGCGATAGAGGTCACGGTCGAAGCCGGCGTTGGCCATGAGCTCGCTCGGTGTCGAGATGATTGTATTGGGCGTTCGATACGGCGGATCCATACCCGCGTAGGACGCATCTTCGCCGCCCCCCGGGAAGCTCGTCTCGGTGTCAGCGTCCAGCCAATCGACGACGACGCCCGCGAGGGTCGGGTCGATCTCGAGACTCTCGAGCAGGCGCTCGAACTGTCTGCGCGCGAGCGGATCCTCGACGCCCTGCGGCGTGATCAGATTGTTGAGATTGAAGCGTCCCTGCAGATCTTCGATGCGCCCGCTGATGAGGCCGCCGTCGACGGGCATCGGGGCGAGCTCGACGGCCCAGACCTCGCCGAGATGATCGGTCTGCGATTCGATCTGATCCTGGCGCAGGATATCGCCGGCCCAGGCCTCCGCGCCCTGCAGATACAGCAACGCCTGGTCGCCGGCCAGCGCGGCGCCCGTGCGGCGCTGATCGAGGCTGGCGTTCCACATCAGATTGACTGCGATGAGCGTGCCGAGCGTAACGACGAGCATCGCCGTGAGCACAGCGACGCCGCTCTGATGCCTGCGCGAGCGCATCAGCCGCCGGTC
Organism: Gammaproteobacteria bacterium; assembly: GCA_041623375.1. Classification (GTDB taxonomy): domain Bacteria; phylum Pseudomonadota; class Gammaproteobacteria; order Steroidobacterales; family Rariloculaceae; genus JAHEEM01. Next base: position 12,484 of record JBFJXA010000014.1, read on the forward strand.
TCCACGTCGCGCCATACGCGGCCGAAGTCGTCGAGCTCCACCAGGAACCGAACGACCCGCGGACGCATGACGAGCGTTTCGGGGCCGGCCATTCCTGTCGGGGGCCATTCGAGATGCTCAGTTCCGCTCTGATCGATGAATCGCAGCTCGACGTTCGCCACGTCCTCGAGAAGGTCTGTGCGTACCGGTGCCGTTGCCGGCGCACGATCCATGACGGGCCAGTGAAAGCGCACGAGCGTACCATCCTCCCAGTCGTAGGCGACGCGTAACGCCGTGCCGCGTTGAAACCCGGCGGGATTCGCCCACCCGCCGCGGCTTATCTCCAGCGCGAACGGAGCGCTCGGATTCACGAGCACACTCGGAAGCCAGGTCTCACCGAGCTCGTCTCGCGTAGGCCGAGGATGGATCTGTGCGAGATCCTGCGTGATCATGCGCATCGCAAACTGGATCTCGCGCCAGCGGTCGGCTCGCTCCTGCGCGATCGTCTGTTGACGAATGACCTCGCTCAAGCCCCCGAGCGCCAGGATACCGATGACCGCGACGATGGCCATGGCGACGAGCAGCTCGATAAGCGTAAAGCCGCGCGTATTGCTCATCCGCCCGCACCGATCTCTGCAGACAGCCATCGAACCGGCAGAAATCCCGGTGGCGGGGGCGGCTCGATCAACGCCGAGAGTGTGTGAATGAGCCGCTCCGGATCCTCGGCAAGATAGACACGGACGTCGGCGCGGCGTAGGTTTTCGACCGGCGTCGCCGAAATCTCTATCTCGAGCTCCCAGTCCCGTTGTGCGAACTCGACCTGGTCGTCACTCGGGCCGAGCTCCGGCCAGGTCGTCGCGATGCTGAGCTCTGTGATCTTGTTCGACGCTATCCAGCTCGCGAGTGTCTTTTCCTCGGTGATCATGGCACTGACGACGAAACGGTTGAGCTGCGTATGCACGGCCATCATGCCGAGCGCAACGATCGCGAGCGCGACCATCGACTCCAGCAGCGTAAATCCGCGCGTGGCGCGCTTAACCTTGATCGAAACCATCGCTGACTACGCTCGTTGTCCCATCGAACTCGGTGCTAAGAACATAGCGCCCGCCGGTGAGCTCGCGAAAGAAACCGACCTCGAACGGCGTGACCTCGCCGGTGCCGAAGACGATGACCTGAGGCTCGGGTTGCTGATTGAGGTTCATCGAATCGAAATCTCGCGTCAGTCGAACCTCGCGATCGTCGAGCTCGAGCGAAAGCTGCAGCGGCTCTTCGAGCGTGCGCTCGGCAAGCAGGCGATCACCGGCAGGCTCGAGCCACGTGAATGTCGGATAGTCGAACACGTAAAAGCGGTAGCCCGTTTCACTGAAGAGCAGCCCGTAGTCGCGGCTCTCGAGGACGGCCTCCTCGGCGAGCAGATCGACAAGGCCGCGCAGCCTTGCTGCCTCGCGCTCCAGTAAGCGATCGCTACCGAGGGTTCCGAGCGACAGGACAGCCACACCGGCAAACACGGCGATGATCGTGACGACGACGAGCAGCTCCAGCAAAGAGAAGCCGCCGCAGCATGCGCGCGGCGAAGCTTGCGGCTTAGTCGAGGTTCCAGCTGCCGATGTCGGCATTGATCCCTTCACCGCCTTCCTGGCCGTCGGCGCCGAGCGTGTAGATCTCATAGTCGCCTTGCCGGCCGGGGGACGCGTACTGATACTCGTTGTTCCAGGGATCGCTGGGCACGCCGCGCAAATACTGCTTCCAATTAGGTGCACTGGCTTCGCCGGGGTTCGTGACGAGCGCTTGCAGTCCCTCGTCGGAGCTCGGATAACGGAAGTTGTCGAGCCTGTAGAGGTTCAATGCGTTGTCAATCGTGCGAATGTCAGCGCGGGCCCGTGTCACGGCGGCCCGATCGATGTTGCCGATCAGGTTCGGCGCCACGATAGCTGCAAGCAAGCCGATGATGACGACGACAACCATGATTTCGATGAGCGTGAAGCCGCGCTCGCGCCGGCTTGCTACGCGCTGACTTGAGGACATTCTGTCTACCACCACAAGGAAACCGAATTAGCGCCGAAGATAGCACAAACAATCGGTTACGGCCGTGAAATCGAGCGGCCTCTGAGCCGGCACCGGCGGGCGTTCCGGTATACTGCCCGCTGCCGACCAACCAGGTACCGTCGATGGATCTCGCTCAACTGCAACCCTGGCCGGGAATAGAAGGTCAAGTCGCGCTCGTGACGGGCGCATCGCGCGGAATCGGCCGGGCGATTGCCGAAGCGCTCGCGCGACAGGGTGCGACCGTCATCGGCACGGCGACGACGGAGCAGGGCGCTGCCGGGATATCGACTTTTATCGGCGAGCTCGGTGCGACGGGTAGAGGCATGGTTCTCGATGTGGGCGATTCGAGTTCCGTGGAAGCGCTGTACGAGGATCTCAAGGGATCACAGAGCCTGCCGGCGATTCTCGTCAACAACGCCGGCATCACGCGGGACAATCTGCTGATGCGAATGTCCGCCGAGGAGTGGGACGAGGTGCTCAACACGAATCTGAGCTCGCTATATCGTGTCTGCAAAGGCGCGCTGCGAGGCATGATGCGCGCGCGCGCCGGGCGTATCATCAACATTGCCTCCGTCGTCGGCATCATGGGCAACGCCGGCCAGGCCAATTACGCCGCGGCCAAAGCGGGCATGATCGGTTTCGGCAAGGCCCTCGCACGCGAAGTTGCTTCACGAAACGTGACCGTCAACACGATCGCGCCCGGGTTCATAGAGACTGATATGACACGCGAGCTCAGCGACGCGCAGGCCGAGGCGTTGTTACAACAAATTCCGTCAGGCCGTCTCGGAACGCCGAACGACGTCGCCGCGGCTGTTGTTTTTCTGGCCTCCGACGCCGCTGCTTATGTCACTGGTGAGACGCTCAATGTCAACGGCGGTCTCGTCATGGTGTGAACGGTCGGCGCGTTTATAAGCGGTTGTTTAGACTCCAGATTTCTTCGCACCAGGCGCATGTGTAGATTGGTCCAGTTGATTCTCATACAATACGCGCCACGCCGACCTGGCTCGTCGCCGGGCTCGTCAATCCACCAAGGGGTACCACACGCATGAGTAGTGTCGAAGACCAAGTCAGAGCGATCATCGCAGAGCAGCTCGGCATCAAGACCGATGAAATCAAGAACGATGCTTCGTTTGTCGATGATTTGGGAGCTGACTCTCTGGACACCGTAGAGCTCGTCATGGCTTTAGAGGAAGAATTCGAAACTGAAATTCCCGATGAGGAAGCCGAAAAGATCACGACGGTCCAAAACGCCATCGACTACGTCTCGGCGAGACAGAAGGACGCTTAGCCCTGGGCGGCGAGATGGGCCGCATTCCCCGATACAAGTTGGAAAAGGCGGGATGAGCCTGTGACAAAGCGACGAGTGGTCGTGACCGGCTTAGGGCTCGTGTCGCCCATTGGAAATACGACGGCCGAGAGCTGGCGCAATGCGCGCGACGGCGTCAGCGGGATCTCGACGATCGACACGTTCGATACAACGGGATTCGCGACCAAGTTCGGCGGAATGATCAAGGATTTCGACCTCGGCGCTTATCTCTCACCAAAAGACGCACGGCGCTCGGATCCCTTCATCCACTACGGCATCGCCTCGTGCAAGCAAGCGATCGACGACGCCGGTCTGGAGATCAAGCCCGAGGAAGCGAGCCGGATTGGTGTATTCATGGGTGCCGGCATCGGCGGTCTGTACACGATCGAGACGAATTACGCAAAGTACCTCAAAGGTGGGGCAGGGAAGATCTCACCGTTTTTCGTGCCGGGCAGCATCGTCAACATGATCTCCGGCCATATCTCGATCGAGTACGGCCTGACGGGACCCAATCTTGCGCTCGTCACGGCGTGCGCAACCTCGACGCATTGCATCGGCCTGGCTGCGCGCCTGATTCACACGGGCGATGCGGACGTCATGCTCGCCGGCGGCGCCGAGTATGCGACGACCGTGCTCGGTATCGGCGGCTTCTGCGCGGCGCGAGCCTTGTCCACGCGCAACGACGAGCCCGAGAAGGCGAGCCGACCGTGGGACCGCGATCGCGACGGCTTCGTTCTCAGTGACGGTGCCGGCTGCGTCGTCGTCGAGGACTACGAGCGCGCCAAGCGGCGCGGCGCTCAGATCTACGCAGAGCTCGTCGGCTTCGGCATGAGCGGCGACGCACACCACATCACGGCGCCCGCCGAAGACGGTACCGGCGCGCGCCAGTGCATGCTCGCCGCGTTGAGCGATGCAGGCGTCAACGTCGAGCAGGTTGGCTACGTCAACGCCCACGGCACATCCACGCCGCTCGGCGACCGAGCCGAATCGACAGCGATCAAACGCACATTCGGCGACCATGCAAAAAAGCTGGCAGTGAGCTCGACGAAGTCGACCACCGGGCACATGCTCGGTGCGGCAGGCGCCGCCGAGGCGATCTTTACGGTCATGGCGCTCAAAGAGCAGGTCATTCCGCCAACGATCAATCTCGAGAATCAGGATCCCGAATGTGATCTTGATTACACTGCCAACGTGGCTCGGGAAATGAAGCTCGAGTATGCGGTCTCCAATTCTTTCGGCTTTGGCGGCACTAACGGCACGCTTCTGTTCAAGCGCCACGCGTAGCAGCGGCTACGGCTGAGCTAACGTCGCCGACGCGTAGCCGATTCGGCCGCGTGTGCGGTGCCGGGCGACTGGCGATCCTCCGGGAATTCGGGCGTTCCTCACACAAACGTGCGCCAGGCCTAGCCGCGCCGACGCAATTCACCCTAAACTTCTCGGTGCGATGATCGCGGTCAGCGACAGATTGGACTGGTTCGACGGTGCGCACCGCGGATTGACGCGTCCGTGCGCGGGAGCCCGATAAGCATGCGCGCTCGATTGATCTGGGCTTTCGGCATCAGCTTGGGGCTGCTGACTGTGACGATAGCGGGTGGTGCACTCTACGCATGGAGCGCGCTGAATCGGCCGCTCGCGATCGCCGAAGACGGCGAATGGCTCGAGGTTGCGCCGGGCCGCTCGCTCGGCGCGATCAGCCGCGAGCTGGCGGACAGGCAAATCCTCGAGCATCCCCGTGTGCTGCGTTACTTCGGCAGGCTTCGGGGTGACGCAACGCGCATTCACGCCGGAGAGTATCGATTGAGCCCCGGCATCACGTCTCGGGGCCTTCTCGACCAGCTCGTCGCCGGTCAGGTCTATCTGCATCAGTTGACGGTCATCGAAGGCTGGCGATTCGATGATCTGCGTAGCGCGTTGCGCGCCCATCCGGCCGTGGTACCTTCCGATCTGACGTCCGAGGAGATCATGGCGGCGCTCGGTGCGCCGGGCGTCCATCCGGAAGGCCAGTTCTCCCCGGATACTTACAGCTTCCCGAGAGGAACGCCGGAGCTTGCGATTCTCGAGCAGGCCTACCGCAGACTTCATGCGCAGCTCGAGGAGATATGGCAGGAACGCAGCCCCGTCGCAGCCGTACAAACACCCTACGAGGCGCTCATTCTGGCTTCGATCATCGAGAAGGAAACGGCGCTCGCAACCGAGCGTCGGCAGATTTCAGGCGTATTCAGTCGTCGGCTGCAGCGCGGTATGCGGCTGCAAACGGATCCGACCGTGATCTACGGCCTGGGCGCCGACTTCGACGGCAATCTGCGCCGCGCCGATCTCGATCGCGACACGCCATACAACACCTATACCCGCCACGGTCTACCGCCGACGCCGATCGCATTGGCGAGTAGCGATTCGTTGCGCGCAGCCGTGGATCCGGACGAGAGCCCGGCACTGTACTTCGTCGCTACCGGTCTCGGCGATGGGAGCCACACGTTCTCGGCGAGTCTGGAGGAGCACAATGCGGCCGTCGCCGCTTACCTCCGGCGTTCGCGCACCCGAGATCGTGAGTAGTCTCCGGCGTGCGTGGTGCATTCATCACATTCGAGGGCACGGAAGGTGTCGGCAAGTCGACGTTGGGCGAGCGCGCCCTCGCGCTACTCGATGCCGACGACCGTGTCGTCATCGTTACGCGGGAGCCCGGAGGCACGACGCTCGGCGAGCAGATCCGTCACTGGATCCTCGACGGTCAACATGCGGCGCTGTCGGCCGAGGTCGAGGCGCTGCTGATGTTCGCTGCACGCGGCTATCATCTCGACACGGTCATCCGTCCAGCGCTCGCGTCGGGGCATTGGGTTCTGTGCGATCGTTTCACTGACGCGACGTACGCCTATCAGGGTGGCGGGCGCGGTCTGAGTCTCGACGTTCTCGATACGCTCAAGGACGCGATTCAGGGCACACTATCGCCCGATCTGACGATCCTGCTGGACGCACCGATCGAGATCGGGCTCGGTCGAATCGCCGGCCGCGAGCAGGACCATTTCGAACGCGAAGACCACGCCTTCTTCGAGCGCGTGCGTCGCTGTTACCTCGACCTCGCGGCACGCGAGCCCGAGCGGTTCAGGATCATCGATGCGACGCGCCCGCTGGAGGAGGTCTGGGCTCGCGTCCAAGACGAGCTTAAGAGTTTCGTCGCGCAATTCGACGGCAACGCAGCACCGGGGGCAAACGTTGGCTGACATTTCGGGAACGACGCTGTGCCCTTGGCTATTCGACGTTTATGCGCAGCTCACGCATGCACACGCGCAGGGACGTCTGGCGCATGCGTGGCTCTTCGCCGGGCCCAGCGGCATCGGCAAGACGAATCTGGCCTGCGCGCTCGCCCGCCATTTGCTGCAACGCGACGGTAGCGCACCCGCGAGGCTCGACGCGAGCAGTGCCGGCGCATTCATAACGACGCGATACGACGAGCAGGACCACCATCCGGACCTTCACTTTCTGACGCCCGCCCCCGACAAACGCTCGATCAGCGTCGAGCAGGTTCGAGATGTGATCGCTGTGCTGGAACTGACGAGCCATGAGGGCGCCGCCAAGGCACTCGTGGTCTGCCCGGCAGAAAGGATGACCCCGGAGGCCGCAAATGCTCTGCTGAAAACGCTCGAGGAGCCGACGCGGAGCACCTATTTTCTGCTCGTGAGTCATCAGCCGGGTCTGCTGCTGGCAACCGTGCGTAGCCGCTGTCAGGTGTTGAGTCTCGCCGCGCCGCAGACGAGCGAGGCGCTCGATTGGCTTTGCGAGACGGCCGACGCGGCGGCGCGCAGCGGACTCGCGGGGCTCCTGCGTGTGTGCGGTGGCGCACCCCTGCGAGCACTCGAGCTATCTGAAGGTAAATATACAAATCTTAACAATGAATTAGAAGATATATTTAAACAAATTTCTGATTACGAGATTGATCCGCAGATGGTCGCGGAGCAGTGGCTCAAGGCTGAGCCGGAAGTCTTTCTCGACTGGCTGTCGATGCGGCTCGAATGGGCCATCAAGGCGCGACTTGCGCCTGAGGCCTGGACGCCCGTCACAGATCTCGGCGGGGATACCTTGCATAATGCATGGCAGGATCTGACACTGACTACGTTGTTCGGGCGCCTGCAGGAAACGCGAGATTTGCTCGCACGGCTCGGCAGGGGCGTGAACGCGGAGCTGGCGCTGCGTGTATTACTGCTTGGATTTCAGCCGGGGGATTTGAGCCCGGGAGAGGGCCAACGTGACTAAACCAGGACTGCTGACGCTTACAATCAAGGATAAGAGCGCCTTGTATCTGGCTTATATGCCATTCGTCGAGAACGGCGGATTGTTTATCCCGACGAATTCGAGCTACAAGCTCGGGGATGAGGTCTTCATGTTGCTCAGCGTGATGGGCGAGCAGGAGAAAATTCCCGTGGCCGGCAAGGTCATCTGGATAACGCCCAAAGGCGCCCAAGGCAAGCGAACCGCCGGAATCGGGGTGCAGTTCAGTGAGCAGGATCAAGGCAATACCCAAAAGCGCATCGAGAACTATCTCGCCGGTGCCTTGGGCGGCGATAAGCCGACCCACACGCTGTAGCCGTCCGCTGCGGTCGCGCGCCTCGCGCGGTGCTAGCCGACCAATCCCGACTGATTCAACCCGCCCTTGAGGACGTAGGTCTTGAAGCCGCGCTCGTTGAGAATGAACGCGGCCGCTGAGCTGCGTCTGCCGGTATCGCAGCAGACGACGTAGGTCTGGTTCGGCTCGAGTGATTGCAGCTTGAGGCGGATGAAATAGAGTGGGATGTTGAGTGCCCCGTCCTTGTGGTTGGCCTCGAACTCGCTGGGCAGGCGAACGTCCAGCCAGGCGGCGTCACCAGCCGTAACGAGCTCGTCGGCCTGGGCGTGATCGAGCCAGTCGAGCATGGGCTCGTTGAGCAGCTTCTGAAAATCGTCTTTGGCCAAACGCATGAGCGTGCCGTCGGTATCCATCGTCACGGTCGCGTTGCGTTTCGCTTCCGAGATCAGGGCCTCCTCACCGAAGGTGTCCCCGACGTCGAGCTCCGCGAGCTTGATGCCTTCCTTGTTCAGCGGTGTCTCGCGCGTGACCGAGCACCGCCCTCGCGTGATAACGTAAAAATAATCGCCTTCCTGGCCCTGCTTGATGACGACGTCGCCCTGATGGTAATTGACCTGCTGCAGGCGCATGAAAATCGCCTGAATATTGGCCGGTGGGATGTTCTGCAACGCTTTCGCCTGCAGCAGAATCGTCATCCAGTCCTCGGCCGGGTCGTTCTCGTCACGCAGCTCGCTGACCTCGTACTGGCCGGTCTGATCCCACGTCAGCATGACGTCCAGCAGATCGCTGTCGATGGAGATATATTCGACGGCGCCACTGGCTTTCGCGGCTTGAGTTCTCGGCAGGATCGGCGAGAGCGGGTTGCGCGCTTGCGGTGTCCCGCCCGTGATGGTCTCGACGCGCTTGCCGCCTTCGAGGAGATCGACGCTGCCGGACAGCACGTAAAACGTCCGTTTGTTCGCGTCGCCTTCGTTGAACAGGTACTCGCCGTCGGCCGCCTCGCGAACTTCCGTCTTGTTCGCGAGCGCGTGGCGGTTTTCCTTCTTTAATCCGCTCAGCGGCGAAAAGGCGGCTAGAGTTTCGACGTCGACTTGTTTGCCCATGGCTTTAAAACAGTTCCGGTGCCCCCGTAAACCAACGCAGCCAAGGGGCGCGGGGGAGTCTAGCACAGGGTCGAAGGGTCAACATGCCGATACGGTCACGCGCTCGAAGCGAGGTTCTGCCATCCGGGCCGGGGTGTGAAGCGCGGTCCATGGCGCTCGACGAGCGCCTCCAGCCGAGAGACGATCTCCTCGACACCGCAGTCGAGCGCGTAGCGAATCGGTCCGCCCCGAAACGGTGCAAAGCCGGTCCCGAAGATGACCCCCGCGTCTAGAAGATCGTGGTCTTCGATGACGCGCTCCTCGAGACATGCCATCGCTTCGTTGACCATGGCGAGAATGAGGCGGTCGCGCAAGTCGACGTCCGGGGCAGGAAAGTCTTTGGCTTTGATCGGTCGATTTTTCTTGAATTTATAAAAGCCCTGACCCGTCTTCGCGCCCAGTGTACCCGCCTCGACCATACGTTCCAGGCGCTCCGGCACTTCGGCGCCGAGGGTCTCGCTGAGAACGCCGATGACGTGCAAGCCGATATCGAGGCCGACACGATCGATGAGCTCGACCGGGCCCGTAGGCATGCCGAACTCTTCGGCTGCCGCATCGATCGTCTCGAGGGCGTAACCGTCCTCATGGGCCCGCAAGGCCTCGAGCATGTACGGCGCAAGAATACGGTTGACGACGAAGCCCGGCGCGCTGCGGCAGGGTAGGGGCAGCTTACCTATCTGCGTCACGAACGACATGGCGCGTTCGAATATCGCCGGATCGGTCTGCTCGCTGCGAATGACCTCGACGAGCGGAAGCTTGGCGACCGGATTGAAAAAATGCAGGCCCAGGAGCCGCTCGGGCTGGCGCATCTCCGCGGCTATTTCCTCGAGCCGAATGCTGGACGTGTTCGTCGCGAGAATCGCATCCGGCGAAGATCGCGCTTCGAGATCCTCGAACAACGCCCGTTTGGCGTCGAGCTGCTCCACAATCGCTTCGATGAGGACTTCGGCCTCGCCGACGTGCTCGCCGTCGAGATCGACGCGGAGCCGATCGCTCGCAGCGGATGCCTGGCCCGGGCCGGGCAGGCGTTTGGCAAACAGCTTTGACGCTCGTTTCAAGGCAGGCTCGACGTACTCCATCGCGCGATCCTGAACATGGACGGTCAATCCGCGTAACGCACACCAGGCAGCGATATCGCCGCCCATAACGCCGGCGCCGACGACATGCACGCGCTCTACCGTTGCCTCTTTGGGCGCGAGACCGCGCAGGCGCTCGCGCAGAAAGAATACGCGCACGAGATTCCTGCACGTGGCCGTGACGAGCAAACGGCCGATC
>JBFJXA010000015.1:0-22719 GCA_041623375.1 Gammaproteobacteria bacterium
CGCGCCCTTACCCAGGACGGCAGCGAGAGCTGTGCAGTGACTTGCAGGCTCGAGACAACGCTGATCCAGGCCGCACCGCCTGCGAACATGATGCCAGCCAATGCCCAGAGATCGCGAACGTTGGCGAGCCCGATTAAAACGAATGCGCCTACGATCGTTCCGGCTGCGACGATGGCGTCGCTCGAGAATCGTGCTCGTACCGTCGACAGCGCGAGACCCGTGCACACCGCGCCCGTGCCCATACACGTCAATAGCAAACCATAGGCCTGCGGCCCAGCCTGCACCTCGACGCGCACGATGAGCGGCAGGAAGGCAAACATGCCGCTCATCATGAAAAAGAACGCGAGCGACCTGACGATGACGGTCTGAAGCGCCGGCGATTGTCGCGCGAAAGCAAAACCCGTGCGCAGCGCGCCGAAGAATCGCTCCGACGGCAACGTGCTGCGCGGCTGCTCGCTACGGTAACGCAGCATTACGAGGAAGATGCCGAAAAAGCTCAGGGCGTTGAGCAGGAAAACGGGCCCTGTTCCGGCCAGCGCGATAATACCGCCGGCGATGGCCGGCCCGAGCGCGCGCGTGATGTTTTGCGAGATCCCGTTCAACGTCACTGCGCCGACGAGCTCCCCACGCGGCACGAGATCGGGAATCAGTGCCGTGAACGCGGGCATCATCATCGCCGAGCCCATGCCGAGGCCGAGTGTGAAGGCGATTAGCGACCAGGGTGTGATCGTGCCCGTGAACGTCATGAGCGTAATGGCACTGGCCATGAGCGCCATCCAGCTCACTGCCATGAGAATAAAGAATCGACGGTCGATGATATCCGCCAGCGCGCCGGCCGGCACGGTGAGAAAAAACGCAGGCAGCACGACGGAGACCTGCACGAGCGAGACCATGAACGGATCCGGCGCCAGCGTGGTCATGAGCCAGCCGGCGCCGACATCCTGCATCCACGTGCCCATGTTCGAGACGAGATTCGCGAGCCAGACGTTGCGAAAGACGCGGATTCTCAGCGGCGCCAGCGCGGACGCCGAGGTCTGTTCGGCAGCGGGCGTGCCGGCCGATCCGGTGGTTGAGCTCACGTGTGTGCCAGGCCTGCGGAAGGCGGGTTCGAGGGAGATTATCATCGCATACCCCAAAATCGGGGTCGAACCGCAAGCCCTGCGATTGGGGTCTGACCCCAAACGCGTCAAATGGGGTCAGACCCCGCACAATCAATTGCGGTCCGACGCCGATTTTCCTATGGTGGTTGCGCCATGAGTCGAGAGTCATCCAGAGAACTCATCCCGCTGCACATCGCGGTACTGACTGTGTCCGATTCCCGTTCCGAGGCCGACGACACGTCCGGCAGCTTATTGGTCGACCGGGTCGAGCAGTCGGGTCACCGCTTACACGCGCGCGCGATCGTCAAGGACGATGTCTACGCTATTCGCGCAGCCGTCTCGGCATGGATCGCGGACCCGCAGTGTGAGGTCGTGATTTGCACAGGCGGGACGGGCATCACCGGGCGCGACGGCACGCCGGAGGCCGTATCTGCCTTGCTCGACAAGGAGATCGAAGGATTCGGGGAGCTGTTTCGTGCGATCTCATACGAGGAGATCGGCACTTCGAGCCTACAGTCGCGCTGTCTCGCGGGTGTCGCGAACGGCACATACGTTTTCTGCCTGCCGGGTTCGACGAACGCGTGTGCTACCGCTTGGGACAAGCTCATCGCCCTGCAGCTCGATTATCGTACGCGACCGTGCAATCTTGCCGAGCTCATGCCACGCCTCAAGGAATGAGCGATGTTCGAAATAGTGGTAGGCTAACTAAAGCTCGATAAGAGACCGAGGGGTGGTCCGCGAGGACCTGAGAGGCCGGCATCGATCGGCCAACCCTTTGAACCTGATCCGGTTAGTACCGGCGAAGGGACGGGAAGACTGCTAATCCCCCATCGCTAGACGGACCGGATCTCGCTCTAAGGAGGAGATCCGCCATGAGATATTTGCTCGTCGTTACGGCATGGTCTTTTGCGTTCGCGGCTCTGGCGCAAGCGCCGATCACCGAGGAAATCGTCGTCACCGCCGACTGGCGTGAGCAGGCCGCTGCGGAGCTCGCGGCCAACGTCTCGGTGCTCGAGGCCGAGACGCTCGTGGACGCCGGCGTTCAACATTTCGAGGACGTGATGTTGCTCGTCCCGAATCTGAATTGGTCAGGGGAAACCTCTCGACCGCGATTCTTCCAGATCCGCGGCATCGGTGAGCGCGAGCAGTACCAGGGGGCACCGAATCCGTCGGTCGGATTCATGGTCGACGACATCGATTTCAGCGGAATCGGCATGGTGGCCACGCTGTTCGATGTCGAGCAGATCGAGGTGCTGCGCGGGCCGCAAGGGACGCGCTACGGCGCGAACGCGCTTGGCGGCCTCATCAACGTGCGAACGCGAGACCCCGGGAACGAGACGTCGATGTATTCGAAGATCGACATGGGATCGGACGGTCTCGTCAGCGGTGGGCTGGCCTTCGGTGGCCCGCTAGGCAGCAATGACGCAGCCTACCGCGTTGCGGTTCAGGGTTATCAAAGTGACGGTTTTCGCGACAACGCTTTTTCGGGTCGCAGCGACACGAACGGCCGCGACGAGCTAACGACACGCGCGAAACTGACCTGGACCGCCGGATCCGATTGGGATTTCCGTGCGACGGCCATGCACGTCGATCTCGACAACGGCTACGACGCTTGGGTCAACGACAACGGTTTCGTCACGCGCACGGACGATCCCGGCAAGGATTCGCAGCGCTCCACTGCCGGTGCGCTGCGTGCGCATTGGTCCGGTAACCCGAACTTCGACCTCCTGAGCATCACGACCATTGCCGATTCCGCCATCGAGGTCAGCTTCGACGGCGATTGGGGCAACGATGCGTTCTGGGGGGTGCCATACGACTTCACTTCAGCGACGGGCCGCACGCGCGAGACCTTCACGCAGGAGCTCAGATGGTTGTCGCAGCCCGGCGCGGAGCTGTTCGGTGGCACGACGAGCTGGGTCGCAGGGGTTTATCTCCTGTCGCTCGAAGAACGTAACGATGTGCTCGAGCTCTTCAACGGCGCGGTTTTTCGTGAGCTCATGTCCGATTTCGACGCGAACAATCTCGCGGTGTTCGGTCAGCTCGACACGGATCTCGGGGCGCGCACCGCGCTGTCCGTCGGGCTGCGCAGCGAGCGCCGGGATGCGAGTTACGCAGACTCCGACGGCATCGCCTTTTCTCCAACCGAGTCGATGGTGGGCGGTCACGTCTCCTTGACGCATGACTTGAACGAACAGCTCGCGTGGTTCGGCTCTATCGTGCGCGGTTACAAGGCCGGTGGATTCAACATCGGGCCGAGTATTCCGGTGGACCGGCGTGAGTACGGTGCCGAGGCGCTGTGGAGTGTCGAGACGGGCTTCAAGGGGCGCTGGCGCGACGGTCGACTGAGCGGCACGCTCGGCGTTTTTTACTCCTCGCGCCGCGATCAGCAGGTCAGCACGTCGCTGCAGATCGATCCACAGGATCCGCTGAGCTTCGTGTTCTTCACGGACAACGCGGCAGAAGGTTACAACTACGGCATCGAGGCCGAGCTCGCCTGGCAGCTCGGCGATCGATGGTGGCTCGACGGCAGCCTTGCTTTGCTGCGTACGAAGTACGACCGTTTCGAGTCGCCTAGCGTTGCACTGTCGGGGCGCGAGCAGGCCCACGCGCCGAATTACCAGTTCGCGTTCGGTGCGACCTACCGTTCGCCGAACGGATTTTTCGCGCGAGTCGATGTCCAGGGGCGCGACGCATTCTACTTCGACGACAGCCACGATCAACGTTCGGAGCCCTACGAGCTCGCGCACGCACGGCTTGGCTATGAGTCGGACGGGTGGTCGGTCTCGGTATGGGTGAGAAACGTCTTCGACGAGTCCTATGCCGTGCGCGGTTTCTATTTCGCGAACGATCCGAACGATCCGTTGTTCTTGCCGCAGCTATTCACGCGTCTCGGCGACCCGCGCCAGGCGGGCGTTACAATGAACTTCGGTTTTTGAGGTCGCCCATGCGTATCACGGCAGAGCTGAGCTTGTATCCGCTCAGCGACGATCCGATTCCCACGATTCTGGCGTTTATCGACGGCCTCGACGAAGACAAGCGGCTGGAGATGAGCGTCAATCAACTCAGTACGCAGATTCGTGGCGAGCTCGACGACATCATGCGCTGCGTGCATGCGGCGTTGCGGCGATCTTTCGCCTCAGGCAGCCCCCAGGTGCTCGTCGCGAAATTTTTGAATAGCGACCTGCCGATTTGCGAGCCTCCGGACCTCGATGGAGGCCGCTGAGCTCATTGAGGGTTTCCGCGACGTCACAATAGCGGAAGCCGCCGGCGTCGTGCTCGCAATCGCCTATCTTCTGCTCGCGATTCGCCAGAACATTTTGTGCTGGCTCGCTGCGTTCGTGAGCTCGCTGATCTATATGGTCGTGTTCGTTGGCGCGCGCCTCTATATGGAATCGGCACTGCAAGTCTTTTACGCCGCGATGGCCGTCTACGGCTATCTCCAGTGGAAGTACGGCGGTGCCGGGCACGCAGGTGTTAAGATTACGACCTGGTCACCGGGCCGCCACGCGCTCACGCTTGGGGTTATTGCCGTTTCGAGCGGCATACTGGGCTGGGTCATGAGCCGGACCGAGGCTGTGTTTCCCTACGTCGACTCGTTTACGACCGTGTCTGCGATCGTGACGACCTTCATGGTCGCGCGTAAGGTTCTCGAGAATTGGCTCTACTGGTTCGTGATCGACGGAATTTCGGTGTTCATCTATCTTGCGCGAGGGCTCGAATTGACTGCAGCGTTGTTTGTCCTCTATCTCGTTTTGATCGTCGTCGGCTTCAGGCGCTGGTGGCTCGACTGGCGTGCTCAACGGCTATGAACGATGACTATCGAGCTTTGCTGCACAATGCCTACGGCGATCGGATACTCGACATCGAACGTTTGAGCGGGGGTTTGCACGGCCGCTGTTATCGCGTGCGGGGCGCAGACTTCGATCACGCCGTGCGCATGCCTTCACCCGACAAAGGCAAGTACCGACTGGATGCTGTGGACGAGCAGCGTGTGCTGACGCGCGTTGCGGCTGCCGGGCTGGCGCCCCCCGCCGTAGAGATCGACGCATCTCTGGGCCTCGTTGCCACCGCCTATTTGGCTCATGCGCGAACGTGGGCGCCGCGCGACACGCGACGATTGGAGAACATCGATTATCTCGCGGCCCGGCTCAAGGCATTGCATGCCTGCAGACTCGAGTTGCCGACGTATCCTTGTCTTGCTGCCGCAGAAAGATATTCCCAGACGGCGGCCGAGCACCACGCGTTGACCAGGGAGCAGCGCGACTGGCGCGACGATCTCTTGAAGCTGGCGCGCGACTTCGAGGCGCGCTTTCCGCCAGAGACGCCCTGCCACAACGATCTCGTTGCGAGCAATGTGCTCGACGACGGCGAAATCTGGTTGATCGACTTCGAGTACGCGGTCATGAGCGCGCCCATACTCGATCTTGCAGGCCTCGCCGGGTTCAATGATTTCGATGCGGACCAGCGAGCACGATTGATCGGTGCGTACTACGGTCACTACGACGTTCCGTTCAACGCTGATGAGTTCTTCGGCGCCATCAGGCTCGTGCGCTCGCTGTCGTATTTCTGGGCGCTGGCGTTCGGTGGCGCAGACGACACGACCGAGAGCGTCGCCAATTTTGCCGATTCTATGGCCGCGATGCTAAGGTAACTTAGCGAATTGAACGGCGGATATTCGTCCGCGCGGAAAAGATCTCAATGCAACACGTTACATTTCTCGGCCTGGGTGTCATGGGTTATCCAATGGCAGGCTACTTGAGTGAAGCGGGTCATCGCGTCACCGTTTTCAACCGCACCGCCGAGAAGGCCGAGCGCTGGTGTGGTCAGTATCAGGGACGCCGCGCGGCGACGCCGTCAGAAGCCGTCAAGGATGCCAATGCGGTGTTCACCTGCCTCGGCGACGATCCGGATCTGCGTGAGGTCGTGCTGGCGCCGGGTGGCGTGCTCGATTCGATGCCGTCCGGGGCGCTCTACGTCGATCACACGACGGCTTCGGCGGGTCTGGCGCGCGAGATTGCTGTGGCCGGAGAGGCGCGTGATATCGCGTGTCTCGATGCGCCGGTCTCGGGCGGGCAGGCCGGTGCCGAGAACGGCGTGCTGACGATCATGGTTGGCGGGACAGAGGACGCCTATGCTCGCGCCGAGCCGTTGTTTCGTTGCTACGGAAAAACGATGCGCCTGATTGGGCCGGCGGGCTCGGGGCAACTCACGAAGATGTGTAATCAGATTGCGATTGCCGGCATCGTGCAGGGGCTCGCTGAAGCGCTGAATTTCGGCAGGCGTGCCGGGCTCGACGTCGAGGCCGTCATCGAAGTCATCTCCAGAGGCGCCGCGCAGTCCTGGCAGATGGAGAACCGCTGGCAGACGATGATCGAGGACGAGTTCGAGTTCGGCTTCGCGGTCGAATGGATGCGCAAGGACTTGCGCATCTGCCTCGACGAGGCGCGTAGAAACGGCGCCGAGCTGCCAATTGCAGCGCTCGTCGATCAGTTCTACGCCGATGTCGAGGGCATGGGCGGTAAACGCTGGGACACGTCGAGTCTGATCGCGCGTTTGAACCGGCAGCGTGATGAATGAGCTGCTCGCCGATCTGTTGAAGCTGCTCGAGCTCGAGCGAATCGAGAAGAATATTTTTCGCGGGCAGAGCCGGGACATCGGTAGCAAGCGCGTCTTCGGCGGTCAGGTGCTCGGCCAAGCCCTGACGGCGGCGAGCTATACCGTCACGGACCGCCAAGCACACTCGTTACACGCGTATTTTCTGCGTCCGGGCGATGTGCAGGCGCCGATCATCTACGAGGTCGAGCGAGCCCGTGATGGCTCGAGCTTCAGCAACCGGCGCGTTGTTGCCATTCAGCACGGCCGACCGATTTTCAACATGGCCGCGTCGTTTCAAGTTGCCGAGCAAGGGCTGGAGCACCAGGCGGCAATGCCGGACGTGCCAGGTCCCGACGATCTCGTGGACCTGCGCGATCTCACGGGTGATAGGGCGAGCGCCGTCCCGGAGCGCGTGCGCCGGTTCCTGACACGCGAACGGCCCTTCGAGATGCGTCCGGTCGAAGGCGTCGATCTGTTGGCCGTGGCTCCACGCGAGCCGCTCCGTCATATCTGGCTCAAGAGTGTCGACGCACTACCGGACAATTCGGATCTGCACCGCAATCTACTCGCCTACGTATCGGACTATCAGTTGCTCGGAACGGCGACGCTGCCGCACGGCATACATTGGGAGACGGGGAATGTGCAGATGGCAAGTCTCGATCATGCCATGTATTTTCACCGGCCGTTTCGCATCGACGAGTGGTTGCTCTACTCGATGATGAGCCCGAACGCCTCCGGCGCGCGTGGACTTGCATACGGACGGTTTTTCAATACGAATGGCGATCTCGTCGCCTCGACGGGTCAGGAAGGCCTGATTCGGATCTGGGAAGAGTCGCGCTAGCCGCGCGCATCGTCGCGATCGCGTTCCTCGTCGGCAGCGGGCTGTTCCTCCTGCTCATCGTCGAGCTCCTCGACGGCGACGGGAACTTCTCGACGTAAATCGTCCTTGGCCGTCGCGCGCTCCTTGCGCTCGGTGTGGCGGTGCGATTTTCTGAGGATGTCCGGCGGCTTCGGACCCATCGTGGCCCTCTGGATTTCTGAGCACGGCACAGTCTGCGCCGATGATTCAACGTCACTTTACCGCAGAACGCCGGCCCGAGCGCCTATGCAGTTGCGGCAGCAGCTTCGATTCCCGCGATTGCGTTAGAATCGGCTCGATGGGGCGTCAATTCGAGCTAAAGGTCAGTCAGCGTCTCGCATGCCGTGGGGCGTTGGTTCTTGCGATCGCACTCACGACGATTTTCGGCGCTGCTGCTGCACAGGACGTGCCCGACTTCACCGGCGTCTGGCTCGCTACCTCGCCGCGTGGTGGTGGGGGCGAGCCGATGCCGGCGTTGACCGCGCGCGCCCAAGCCGATCTCGACGTCTTCGATCCGCTGACCGACCCCGTCATCCGCTGCGTTCCACCTGGCTTTCCGCGATCCGGCGCGATCATTTATCCGCTGCAAATCGTTCAAACGGATGAGCTCGTGCTGTTCCTGTATGAGTCTTTTGGCATGATCCGGCGCATCTACATGGATGGTCGATCCATGCCGGCATACTGGCCGCCATCGCTCATGGGCTTCTCGGTCGGACGGTTCGAGGGCGACGAGCTCGTCATCGACACGGTAAATTATGCGCCAGGCATTCTCGTGAGCCGGGGCGTTTTTCAGTACGGCGACATGTCCGTGGTCGAGCGCTACCGTCTCGTCGATGGCGGCCGTGGGCTCGAGGGCGATGTCTATATTTCGGCGCCCGAGACTTTCGAGGATACGTGGTTGCGTCAGTACACATGGGAACTCGATCCAAACGGCATGATCTTCGAGTCCATCTGCGATCCGGCTGATAGCCGGTTTATAGAAACGCAATGAGCGGGCGCCGGATCTTCGTCGTCGGATTGCTGCTCGCGTGTGCGTCGCCTGCCGACACGCATCACTCATTCGTGATGCTTTTCGATCCTTCGCAGAGGGTAACGGTTACGGGTGTCGTCACAGAGTTTCAGTTCATCGCGCCGCACGCATACATTCGTATCGATGCGACCGACGCCAACGGTGCCGTCGTCGCATGGGAGCTCGAGACGACGTCGCCCGGACAGCTCATTCGCGCTGGATTGACACCTGACGTTTTGAACGTTGGCGATGAGATCTCCGCCACCGGTAATCCGACACGCGACGGCCGACCGCTCATGCGTTTGCTGACGATTACGCTACCGAACGGTGATCAGAAGCGAATTCAGTGATCGCGTCGTCGCGGCTCGAAAAAGGGACTCAGTCAGTCAGCAAAGGAAAAGGGTGCGCCGCAGATTCGGCGCACCCTAATCGAGCTGCACAATTTCTCAGCGCGTCCGGTGCGCGCGACTCGCGCGTCGATCCGTGCGCCGGTCGATCCGGTGTCCGCGTCGATCCAGCCGGCGATCGATCTGGTGGCCACGACGGTCCATGCGCCGATCGATCGTCTCGCCACGACGGTCCATGCGCCGATCGATGCGATCGCCCTTGCGATCGAGCCGTTCGGCGGCGCGGTCACGACCCGCAGCCTCGGCACGGTCACTCGCGCGGTCGAGGCGTCTATCGGCGACGTCACCGCGCCGGTCGAGACGCTCCTCGATGCGGTCGCCCCGATTGTCGAGGCGCTGTTCGATACGATCGCCTCGTTCGTCGAGCCGCTCGGCGCGCGGGCTGTCTTCGGCAAAGGCCTGGCTGCTCGCCGCGGCAATCGCGAAAGCAGCTATAAGAATTCCGTTTCTCATGTCCGTACTCCTCGGATTCATTCAATTCTCGAGGACTACAACGCGCTTGCGTCGTGATCGGTTGACACGGATGCGAACCGCCGACGTTATGTAAAAGAGGGGTCAGACCCCAATTTGCTCCGATCTGCTCGCGGCCGGGTCAGCTCGGATGCGTCGTCACGGTTGGACCGAGCGGTCGAATACGCGCTCGATCCGGACGTTCTTGCCCGTGGTCAGGTCGATGCTGACGGACCAATGCAGCCGGTTCGGGTCGCCGCGATCGAGCCAGAATCGCTCGACGACTTCGGTGCCCTCGTCGAGGAACCGCTCCACGTAATAGACGCCGCGGCGCCACTGTACGTCGACGGTCGCATCGCCGACGTCGACGGTCTGGTCCGTGCTGTAGATAAACGTCCCGAGATCGTCGTAAGTGATCCGCACGGTCTCGGGTGACTCGACAATGGTCAGACGGTCGACGGAGTCGGTCAGGTGCCGGCGCAGTTTGCCAAGCTCCCCGCGAATCTCATCCTGCGGCTCTTCGCCACTGGACTCCCGGTCCGGCAGCACGTCCGTCACGTCGACCGGAATTCCGAAGATGCTGACGCCGGCGCGTAGGCCGCCGAGACCGCCCGAGTTACGCCGCGTAACGGGCTCGAAGACGTCAGCCGGCTCGTCGCTGTTTTCGAGGTCGATGCGCCACTCGCCGCTGAGACTCTGCGCATCCGCGCGCGAGGCGAGAAAAATTGCCAACAGCGCGATACCGATACCGAGTGCCCAGGACTTCGCCAAACTCGTCTTCATTTTCGCTTCCTGCGATTGCCGCCGAGCGACGGCCATATCCATTCGACACAACGCATGCCCATCCGTTCCGTTGACCGACCGATCGAATCTCCACCTTTAGAGTTTATGGCCTCCAATGCGCGACGACGGGCGTCAGACCCGTCGATTCGATGATCGGGGCAGCGGCAGCCGACGACAGGAATTCGACGAGGCGTTCGGCTTCGGCGCGGTTTGTTGCCTGCTCCATGATTCCGGCAGAGAAGAACGCGATCTCCTGCAGCTCCTCGGGGATCGTCCCGGCAAAGTCGGCACCCTCGACGGGCAAGATCGCGCTGATTTGCTGAAAGCCGATCTCGACCTCGCCGCGCGCAACGACGGCGGCCACGCGCTCGCCGACGATACGCAGCGTCTTCGGCTCGATCTCGTCCCAAATGCCGAGACTCGGAAACACCTCGGTGGACAGCCGCGTGCCGCTGACACTCGCGGAATAGCCGATCGACTCGGCCGCGCGCAGCGTCTCGATCAATGCTTCGCGCGTGGAGATGTCGGGCTTCGGTGCACCCGCGCGCACGGCCATGCCGATGAGCGAGCGGCCGAGATTGACCCGCGTGTCCGGCCTTACGCGGCCATCCGCGGCGAAGCCGTCGAGCGGCGGGCGATTCAGGATGACGACGTCGAACGTCTCGCCGCGGTCGAGCCGCACAGGAATGGACTGCGGACCGCCGCCCATCGAAGAGCCGTATTCGGTCGTAACCTCGACGCGAGCGGCTTCGCTATAGATCGGGCCTAGTACGTCCCACGCGGCCGTGAAGCCGCCGGATGTGATGACGTGAACCTGCCGGTCGGGTTCGCGGCTTTCACTCAAGCGCCGGCTCTGCGGCACGGGGCGAAGGCCCGTCGATTCGATGATGCCCGCAGCCGCCGGCGACGAGAGAAAATCGATGAGCCTTCGGGCACCCGCGTCGTTGGCGACGTGCTCGGGTATAACGGCCATGAACGTCGATACCTGCTGGATTTCCTCGGGAACCGTGCCGACGAAATCTGCGCCTTCGATCGATAAAATCTCACTCACGGCCTGAAAGCCGATCTCGAGCTCGCCGCGTGCGACGGCGCTCGCCACGCGCTCGCCGACGATGCGCGTCGACTTCGGTTCGAGCTCCTCCCACAGGCCGAGCGCCGGAAACACCTCGGTCGACAGATAGGTGCCGCTCACACTCGCCGAATAGCCGATCGACTCTGCCGCGCGCACGGTTTCGATAAATGCGTCCATCGTGCTGATGTCGGGTTTCGGCGCGCCGCTGCGTACGGACATGCCGATGACGGACTCGCCGAGATCGATCCGTGTATCGGCACGCAGATAGCCCGAATCGTTGAGATTCGCGAACGCGGCGTCGTTGAAGATCAGCACATCGGCCGCCTCGCCTCGCGCCAGGCGCATCGGCATCGAGTCGGGTCCGCCGCCCATCGAGGAACCGTGGACGACGACTACGTCGATTCCGCTTGCCTGTTCGAACAAGGGGCCGAGGATATTGAACGCGGCCATGAAGCCGCCGGATGAGATGACCTTGATCTGGCCCATCTGCTCGGGCGCTTGCGCCGCATCGCTCGCTGCCTGTTCCGGCTGCCCGCAGGCACCGATCGCAAGCGTCGCGAGGAGACTCGTCGCGACGATTCGAATTCTTCTGGTTTCCGGTACGTACGACATACTTCCCCCCCAAACGCCAGAAATGGACATAGACCTATTCTACTCACTGTTTGCCTGGATCGATCCCTCCTAGATCGTTTGGATCCGGCGGCGTAGAATCGTGGCGCATAAGAACTCGAGAAGCAGGGGGATCGCCATGCCCTCCAGGGGAGAGCCGAGCGCCAGGCTCGATACGTTTCGCTCGTGCGCGGCCGCCGCCGCGCTCGCACTTCTTGGTATGCTCGCCGGCCCGTTAGTGGCCCAGGACGTTTCGCCGACGGCGACATTCACCGACGACCCCGACACCATTCGCCGCGGCATGGGCGTCTTTCGCCTGCGCTGCGCGGACTGCCACGGTACCGACGCGCGCGGCGTGCGCGGTCCGGATCTGACTCAACTCTGGGTCAGGGGCAGGACAGACGAGGGAATCTTTCGCACGATCACCGAAGGCGTTCCCGGCACGACGATGCAAGCGATCGACCGGGTGCGCACGCGCGATTCCGAAATATGGGACGTCATCGCGTATTTGCGCTTGCTGGCCGCGCCGCCGCATCGCGAGCTCACGGGCGATGTCGCTCGCGGTAAGGAAATCTTCGAGACGACGTGCTCCGTCTGCCACCAGGTCAATGCTGCCGGCGGACGCTTGGGACCCGATCTCTCGCGCATCGGCATCGCGCGCTCGGTCGAGACGCTCGAAAGCCGGATCCGTGGCGACTACGGCAAGATGGTCGATCCGGCTTTCGCGCCGACGACGCTGACGGCCGCGAGCGGCGAGCACATGCAGGGTGTCAAGAAAAACGAGGATCTGTTCTCGATCCAGGTCATCGACATGGGCGGGCGAATTCAGGGTTTCGAGAAAGATCAACTCGACTCGCTCGATGTCTCGACCGAATCGCTGATGCCCGTCTATTCACCCGAGGTTTTGAGCGACGATGCGCTCGAGGACCTCCTGAGCTATCTAGTGACGCTGCGCGGGCACGACGCTGCGGTCGAGTGAGGAGAGATTTAATGCGCGTTCGAGTGACTCGTTTCGTGTGGTTGCAGGTCGTCCTGCTGACGGCCGTGACCGCGATGGCGCAGCAGGCGCCGATACCCCGCCTCGTCTCGCAGGAGGAAATCGAGCAGGGCCTGCCCGTCGATGGCTCGCGCTGGCTGACGTTCGGCGGTGACTATGCCAACCAGCGCCATAGCCCGCTCACGCAGATTACGCCTGCGAACGTCGATCGGCTCGTGCCGCAGTGGACGTTTCAGACCGGCGAGATCGAGAAGTTCGAGACGACGCCGTTGCTGCGCGATAACGTGCTCTACGTCACAGGGCCGCTGAACACA
Source organism: Gammaproteobacteria bacterium (assembly GCA_041623375.1). Taxonomy (GTDB): domain Bacteria; phylum Pseudomonadota; class Gammaproteobacteria; order Steroidobacterales; family Rariloculaceae; genus JAHEEM01. The sequence goes on from JBFJXA010000015.1 coordinate 13,196, forward strand.
GCGTGGGCGCTCGATGCCCGCACGGGCCGGCCGTTCTGGGAATATCGCCGCGAGTTGCCCGAGAGTCTCACGGCTTGCTGCGGGCTCGTCAATCGCGGCTTTGCGATGCTCGGTGACAGGCTCTACATGGTCACGCTCGACGCCCATTTGCTCGCGTTCGACAGCGCGACGGGTCGTATCGTCTGGGATGCAACGCTGGCGGACTACAGTATCGGTTATGCCGCGACCATCGCGCCGATCGCCGCCAACGGCAACATCATCGTCGGCGTCGCCGGCGGCGAGTTCGGCATCCGCGGCTTCATCGATGCCTACGATGCCGAGACCGGCGCGCGCGCCTGGCGGTTCTATACGATTCCGGGTCCCGGTGAGCCCGGCAACGAGACCTGGGCGGGCGACTCCTGGCGCACGGGCGGCGCCAGCGTTTGGGTGACCGGCGCGTTCGATCCCGATCTCAATCTGCTCTACTACGGCATCGGTAATCCCGGACCCGACTACCACAGTGAGAGCCGGCTCGGCGATAACCTCTACAGCGATTCGATCGTTGCGCTCGATGCCGACACGGGCGAGCTGCGTTGGCACTATCAGTTCACGCCGCACGACGTGCACGATTGGGACGCGACCGAAGTGCCGATCCTCGCGGACATCGAGATCGACGGCGCTTTGCGCGAGGTCGTCATGTTCGCCAACCGCAACGGGTTTTATTACACGCTCGACCGCGAAACGGGCGAACTGCTCGTCGCCGAGCCGTTCGTACGTACGACATGGGCCGAGGAGATCGGCGTCGACGGCCGGCCGATTCTGTTGCCGGGCCACACACCGACCGAGGACGGCGAGATCACGTGCCCCGATCTTCGCGGCGGCACGAATTTCTGGCCGCCGAGCTTCGATCCCGAGACGGGGCTGTTCTACGTCAACGCGCGCGAAGGCTGTATGACGTATTTCGCCTGGGAGCAGGAATACATTCCCGGGCAGCGCTACACGGGCGGCGCCGGGCAATACATTCGCGACGATCCCGACATGCCGCACTATGGCGCGCTTCGGGCGCTGAACCCGGCGACGGGCGAACGTGTCTGGGAATTCCGCTATCCGACGCCTTCGGGTGCGGGTCTGCTGACGACGGCGAGCGGGTTGATCTTCACGGGCGATGAGCAGGGCAACCTCATCGCGCTGAACTCGCGCTCGGGCGAGCCGCTCTGGAGCTACCAGATGGGCGCAACGCTCTGGGGTACGTCAGCAATCACTTACATGGTCGACGGACGACAGTACGTGCTCGCGCCGGCCGGCACGAATCTCACGGCCTGGGCGTTGTTCGAATAGCTAACGAATTTCGGTTGCTTAAGGCTACTCGCTGTCGAGCAAATTTGGTCTGGCGGCGAGCAGTGGCCTCAGGTCTTCGGCGACCTCGAGCATGATGTCCTGCAGCGTCGCGTGAAACGTTGCGTTGATGCGCTCGTGAGGCCGTGACGTAACGATGTAGCTCTCGCCCGCCACGAGTCCGGACGGGTAGGTTTTATCCAGCAAGACGTTGCCGTCCCGGTCGTAGGCGGCAAGATCGAGCTCGAACTGAATGCTCGGCGTGATGACAGTGGCCGCAACGGGCTCGAAGTCCTCGCCGACGGCTTGCATTTCAATGATCGTGTCGTCGACGAACTGATCGTAACGATACGAGAAGTCTATGATCTCAGGCTCGATCGCGATGACGTATGGCAGGTCGTCGGGCATATCACCGGCGAATACGACCCCGTAGTTGAAGTGCGAGCGAAACACGTTTGCGGTGATCTCTCGCGTGATCGCGCCGAGCGGCACGCGGAGCATGATCCCTTGACCGACGAAAGACTCGGGCGGGCCCTCGAAGACGTAGTCGATGTCCGAGTCCTCCATGAGGACGAGCACCTGTGCCTCGGCGAGATAGCTCGGAACGGCTGCCTCCAAGTATTCGGGCTCGAAGGCGACCTCGACGGGTGCGCAGCCGCTGAGCGCAAACGAGAGCGTCAGAAGCGTCGGACCGCACAATTTCATGCATCAGCCCCTTATCCAGCGGGCTCAATCCCGCATTGACGTCTAGCCTAGCATACGCGGCGGCGCCCGCTAGCGTGTCTTCAGGTGCTCGTCGAAAAATCTCATGTAGAGCGCGAAGGCTTGCTCTTGCACATCGTCGGGCACTTTAACGCCCTCACGAGGACGCAGCAGGACATATCCGTGCTCCGGGTGGTCGAACGAGGCCCAGGCAACTTCTTTACCGGCTTCCGTGAGCCATTCGTAGAGCAGCTCGAAGATCCCCTGCAAGTGATCGTCGTCGCGTCCGAGGACGAGCAGCGGCACATCGATTTGGCGAATACGTTCCATTGCGCGTGACTTGTCGGCAATCGATCGCGCGACCTCGACGTCCTGCAACTGCATCTCCTCGCCCGCCGCGTCGCGCGGCGCCCTGCTCGTGTCCATCGCGAGATACTCGAAAGCGGCCGCTTCGCTGGGCACGGCAGCCGCGAGGGCCGCACCTGCGGTTACCGATTTCATGATGATTTCGCCGCTGTGACTGCTGCCGATCGCGCCGATGGCGTCCGGGTCCGTGTATGGCAGCGCACGGGCATGATCGATGATCGCGAGATGATCGTCCGAGTCCAGCGCCGGAACCGAGCGCAGCGTCCGGCTACCGCCGCTGATCGTATCGGCGACGAGCTCGGCTCCTTCGATCGCGTTGTAGAGCTCGGGTACCTCGTTTCTATAGCTCACGAAGGCTGCGACGTAGCCGCGCTCGACGACCCGCGTCATCAGAGTTTCGGTGCGCGCCATGTATTCGTCGATCTTGCCGATGCCATCAGTCCCCTGGCCCGAGCCGATCAGGATCATCGGGAAGGGTCCGTCACCCACGGGCTTGCGTACGCCAATCGGCACGTAGATCTCATCGCGCGTCAGCACGAGATGCAGCTCCCAGGGCGTGCCCGTGTGCGCGTTCGTGCGCTCGACGCGTATGTACGGATGTGCGGCTTCGGCGATCGCGGCCGTCTGTGCCCGAACGCTGCCGCTCGACAGCGCGATCAGTGAAACCGAGACGGCCGTCAGTAGAGTTTGCCTGCGTTGAATCATCGTTAGTCTCCTGAAACGTTCGTTGGCTCAGCGGCCTGCGCCATTGTATTACTCGAGCCAGATTCTCGAGACGAGCAAGCCTTCGCCGATGTGTTCGGGTCCTGCGTTGCCGCTGACGAACAAAATGATGCTGGATATTTCCTCGACATCTAGATTTCGGTTTCGTGGCGCGCGTGAGATATCGGTGATCGGTAAACGAACGACGCTGCGTGCGAGGGGCTCGAGGTCGATCTGCGTGTTGAAGCGGTCGGAGTATTCATTGTTATGTTCACGGTCGTCAATGCGGATGTTGAGCGGGAGTGTGGCCGAGTTCGGGTTAGTAACGTCGATCGCGAGCGTCTCGTAACTGCGCCAGTCGGGCGCGGGCTCTGCGAAGTGTAGACCCGGCCAGGCCGTCTTGCCGAAGGATATGCGCATCGCCCGCTCGCCGGAGAAACCCGCCCAGGTTTCGGGCATGACGTCGTGTGCGCGTGAAGTTCCCTGGGCCTGTAAAAAATAGTCGTCGAAGCTCACGCGGTAGTCGGCGAGAATCGGGAACGCTGCGTGGCGCCTTGCGTATGCCTGAATACAAGTCACGAGCGGTACGGCGAGCACGAGGAACGGAATCAGCCCGCTCAACGGGAGTCCGATGCGCCCGAGCGTTCTGAGCCGCGAGTCGAAGACTGCGAACATCGCGAGTCCGATCCAGGAGCCGAGGAGATCGGTGCGTACATCGTCGAGGTTCGCGTCGCGAGGCAGCCAGATCTGCATGAGCTCCGTGCCGAGCCCGAGCAACGCCATTAGCACGAACACGGTTCCGTATTGCGCGATGAGCGGCCATCGTCGAGTCGGGCTCGCAACTGAGAGCGCGAATACCGCAAGCATCGCCGTCACGGCGAATGCGATGCCGTGGCCGGCCGTGAGCACCGCGTCGGTCCAGCGGCCGTCGCCGCCTATGGGCGTCCAGACCGTCCCGAGTAATACGACGCCGATCGCAACCAAAAGCAGAACGTTGCGGCGCCTCAAGCTCATTGCTCAATTCGTCGTTAGCCGGCGTCGCGGGCTTTCAGAGCGGCTTTGTAATACTTGCCGCGCTTGACGTAGTTGGCGACGATGCGCTCTAGCTCGGCGATTTCTTCATCGCGGACGTCGCGTATCCGCCGCGCCGGCGCGCCGATCAGCAGCGAGCGGTCGGGGAATTCTTTGCCTCCCGTAATGACTGCACCGGCGCCGATAATGCATTGCTTGCCGATCACGGCATCGCTGAGAATCGTCGCGCCCATGCCGATGAGCGTGCCGTCGCCGACGCGACAGCCGTGCACGGTCGCCGAATGTCCAACATTGACGCCGGCGCCGAGTATGACAGGCGAGCCTGCGTCGACGTGGAACACCGAGCCATCCTGGACGTTGCTACGCTCGCCGATTTCGATGACGTCGTTGTCGGCACGCAGCACGACGTTGAACCAGATGCTGACATCGCGGCCGAGAACGACCTTGCCTATCACAGCCGAGTTGGGAGCGATGTAGTAGTCCTCGCCGCTCGTTTGCACGCGGTCCTCGCCCAGGTCGTAGATCATCGTCCGTCAGTCCTCCGTCTCGAGTTCCTTATCAGCAAATAGAGCGCAAGCATGGCTGATTGCATCCAGGCGTTTCTGGATCCTCGTGCAACGTTTCAGAGAGTGCAGCATGCCATAACGAATGAACGATCGGACAACGGGACGGCGCAAACCCGTCAGGATGACCGTCTGATCTTCCTCTGCCGCGCGGTCGATGATCGTTTCGAGCGCCAGGGCCGCGCTATCGTCGATATGCGGAACGTCAGTGAAGTCGAGGATGACCCCTCGGTAGCTCGTCACCGTTGCGAGTCGTTTCGTCAGGCCCGTCGCCGCGCCAAAGGTCATGGGTCCACCGAGATGGATCAGCAGAACGTCGTCGGCACAGGCGGAGAACGCGGCTCGCTCGGTGTCGTTGAGCCCGGGCGCCGCGGTGGTCTCGGAGCTGAGCTCGACGGAGGCGAGCTGCAGGTCCGTGATGCGCTTGACGAGCACGAGGCTCGCCATGATGACCCCGACCGCAACGGCGGCGACGACGCTGACAAACACGGCCAGCACCCAAACCACGATCATGATGAGCACGCTGCTCGGTGGGGCGAACTTGAAGCGCTGAATGTAACGCCAGTCGACGATGCCGATGCCGATGTAAATCAAAATTCCAGCGAGCACCGCAGCGGGGATGTGCTGGATGAGCCGGCCCGCAACGAGCAGTAGCACGAGCAGTAGCGCTGAATGAATAAGTGCCGACAGCGGAGAAACGCCGCCGGCGCGAATATTGACCATCGTGCGCGACGTTGCACCGGCGCCTGGTATGACGCCGATGGCGCCCGCGCAGAGATTGCCAATACCCTGGCCCATGAGCTCCTTGTTGGAGTCATGAAAATCCTGCGTCGCGCTGTCAGCCGCCATCGACGTCACGAGGCTCTCTAGCGAGCTGATCAGCGCGAGCACGAGCGAGGCAATCCAGATATCGCCCCAGCGAAGATCGGCGAGAGGCGGCCAGGTCGGATTCGGCAAGAGCGTCTCGGGCCGCTCGAGCAACGGCAGACCGATGCCGAGCGCGGCCACGGCAACGCTACCCAGCACGAGCGCGAAGAGCTCGGCCGGCGCGAACGCGCGTAATCGCGATGGCGTGAGATAACAGATCGCCATCGTCGCGGCTGCGACGAGCACGGTCCATGGATTGCCTCGACTCAGGCTTGGCAGAAATTCGCGCGCAGCGCTGACCGTGTCGTTGACGCCAGGCTGACCCAGCAACGGATTGAGCTGCATGACAATAATGATGCAGCCCACGCCGGAGGTGAATCCCGAGATGACGGGATAGGGGATCAGGCTGATGTACGGGCCGAAGCGCAGCGCGCCGAACGCGATCTGCATGAGTCCGGCGAGCATGACGACGACCATTGCCGCCGCGGGTTGATCCGAGAAGCTCGCGAAGACGCCTGCCATGACGATGGCCATGGGTCCCGTGGGTCCGGCGATCTGCGTCGGCGTGCCGCCGAAAATCGCGGCGAATATCCCCGTGCAAATTGCGCAATAGAGGCCGGCTACCGGGCCGGCACCGGAGACGACGCCGAATGCCAGGCCGAGTGGCAGCGCGACTGACGCCGCGGCAAGGCCGCCGCGAAAGTCCGCGCGCCAATGCGCGGTCGTGACCGGATTGAATGCGGGAAGCTGGACGAGCGGCTTCAACGCGTCTCGTCACCCCTTGGCTTGATCGGCGACGGCCTTGGCCGCAGCCTCGATGGCCGCCGCATCTCCGAGGTATTCGGCGCGCGTCGGACGCAGGTCATCGTCGAATTCGTACACGCGCGGCACACCGGTCGGGATGTTGAACTCGACGATGTCCTGCTCGGAGATACCTTCGAGCATCTTCGCGAGCGCGCGCAGGCTGTTGCCATGGGCAGCGACGAGCACGTCCTGGCCGGCTACGAGCTCCGGCAAGATGCGTTCCTCCCAATACGGCTTCACACGGTCGAGTGTGGTTTTCAGCGACTCGGTCGCCGGCAGGTCCTCCGGCCGAAGCTTGCGGTAGCGCGGGTCGTGACGCGGGTGGCGCGGATCGTCGCCTTCGAGTGGCGGCGGAGGCACGTCGTAGCTACGTCGCCAGATCTTGACCTGCTCGGCGCCGTGCTTGGCGGTTGTCTCGGCCTTGTCGAGACCCTGCAGGGCACCGTAGTGGCGCTCGTTGAGGCGCCAGCTACGCTCGACGGGGATCCACATGAGATCCATCTCGCTGAGGATGAGCCACAGCGTTCTGATCGCACGCGTGAGCACGGACGTGAACGCGATATCGAAGTTATAGCCTTGTGCCTTGAGCAGCCGGCCGGCGTCGCGAGCCTCGCCGATGCCGCGCTCGGTCAGGTCGACGTCGGTCCAGCCCGTGAAAAGATTCTTGAGATTCCAGTCGCTCTGTCCGTGACGGACGAGCACGAGTCGCCCGGGCGCGGGTTTGCGCGTTGCCGTATCCATGGCGCGTATTCTATAGAAAACCGGCAGGAGCCGAGATTTCGGCCCCGCGTCGACCTCGATGCTTCTTGTCGATGCGCCTAGGTCAGACGCTCGATCTCCCGGATCGCGACCGACAGCGTGGCGAAGTCAGCACCCTCGGAGGCCCGCATGTCATGGACGATCTGGCGAACGCGTGCGATGTCGTCGCTGCGCGCCTCGAGCCAGTCCACCAACGCGTCGCGCGGACGCTGGCTGCCGCGGGCGCTCAGTATCTTGCCGAGCACGGCGCTGTGCTGGCGAGCGAGGTTCTGCCGCAGGGTGTCGCGCGCGACGGCCTGCCAGCGGCCCTCGACCGTGAGCTCGTCGATTTCCTGACGAATCCACTTGATCTCGAGCCCCTGGCCGAGCCCGAAGTACAGGCGCGCTATCGTGCCGACGTCGAGCCCATGGTGCTCAGCAATCTCGATGATGTCGAGTGTCTGCGGCAGCACGGACAGAGCGGCGAGCTTACCGGCGAGCTCCGGGCTCACGCCCATGGCAATGAGCTGCTGCGTGTCGTTGCGCAGCCGTTTCTGGCTCGCCGGAGCCTCGAGCTCGAGAACCTGACCCGTGACCGCATCGGCCATCGGCTGCATTTTCGCAACGAGCTCGCCGACGTCGAGCTTGCGCGAGTGTCGCTGCAGCAGCCAGTAAACGGCGCGTCGCAGCCTGCGGCTCAGCTGAAACAGGAGATTGTATTGCAGCGCGGTGGGGACCGATCCGTCCGCGGCTTGAATGGACCGCCAGATCGGGCGAATGGAGAACACGTCCCGCGCAATTGCGTAAGCCCGCACGACCTGATCGATCGGTGCGCCGGTATCTTCGACCGTTCGGTACGTGAACGCCGGCCCCATCCGGTTGATCACGTGATTGGCAATACGCATCGCGATAATTTCCCGGCGCAAGCGATGGCTGCGCATCGATGCCGCGAAACGCTTGGTCAGCCGGGGTGGGAAGTAGATTTCGAGCTCGTCATCGAGATAGGCGTCCTCGGGAATCTTCGTTTTCACGAGCTGGTTCGTAAGCCCGATCTTTGCGTAACTGAGCAGGACCGCGAGCTCGGGCTGTGTCAGGCCCTTGCCGAGGCTGCGCCGCTCCGCAATGCCTTCCTCCGTCGGCAGGAACTCCAGCGCGCGGTCGAGGAGGCCCTGATTTTCGAGCGTGCGAATCAGTCGCGCGTTTTCGCCGAGGCGCTCGAAGCTGTGCGCACTCATCATGCTGAGCGCCTGCGTTTGGGCATAGTTGTCCTCGAGCACGAGCTCTGCGATGTCGTCGGTCATCCTTGCTAGCAGCGCGTTGCGCCGCGAACGCTCGAGCTTGTCTTCGCGGATAGCCTGGTTGAGAAGGATCTTGATGTTGACCTCGCGGTCGGATGAGTTGACGCCACCGGCGTTGTCTATGAAGTCCGTGTACAGCAGGCCGTCACGCAGCGCGAACTCGATTCGGGCGAGCTGGGTCAGGCCGAGATTGCCGCCTTCGCCGACGACCCTGCAGCGTAGCTCGCTGGCGTTCACGCGCACGGCATCGTTGGCAGGATCGCCTGCTTCGGTCTGCGACTCGCTTTGTGACTTCACGTAAGTGCCGACGCCGCCGTTCCAGAGCAGATCCGCTTGCATCATCAATATTGCGCGTATGAGCTCGGGCGGCGTGTACGTGGATTTGTCGAGGCCGAGCGCCTTTTGCGCGGCGCTGTGCAGCTCTATCGACTTCGTCTGTCGCGAATAGATGCCTCCACCTGGCGACAGCTTTTCGCGGTCATAGTCGTCCCAGCTCGAGCGCGGTAGCTCGAACAGACGCTTGCGTTCGGCGAAACTGACTGCCGGGTCAGGATCGGGGTCGACGAAGATATGGCGGTGGTTGAACGCAGCGACGAGCTTGAGCTGCTCCGACAACAGCATCCCGTTGCCGAACACGTCGCCGCTCATGTCGCCGATGCCGATCACGGTGACCGGTTCGGTCTGAATGTCAGTGCCGAGCTCGCGGAAGTGCCGCTTCACGGATTCCCATGCGCCACGGGCCGTGATGCCCATTTTCTTATGGTCGTAACCGGCCGAGCCGCCGGAGGCGAAGGCATCGCCGAGCCAGAAACCGTAGTTAGCCGAGATCTCATTGGCGATATCGGAAAACGTTGCCGTGCCTTTGTCCGCGGCGACGACGAGATAGGGATCATCCTTGTCGCGCCGCACAACGCGCTCGGGCGGCACGATTCGATCGCCGACGATGTTGTCCGTTATATCGAGTAAGCCGCTGACGAACGTCTTGTAGCAGGCGACGACCTCGGCTTGCACAGCTTCCCGGTCGCCGTCCGGCAGCTGCTTGCAGACGAATCCACCTTTGGCGCCCGTTGGCACGATGATCGTGTTTTTTACCTGCTGCGCTTTCATGAGTCCGAGGACCTCGGTACGAAAGTCCTCC
>JBFJXA010000016.1:0-22526 GCA_041623375.1 Gammaproteobacteria bacterium
CGGCACTGTCGCCAGAGTGATCACATTGTTGACGATCGTCGGCGCACCAAATAGACCTTTGACGGCCGGCAGCGGCGGCCGGTAACGAATCATGCCACGCTTGCCTTCGAGACTCTCGAGCATCGAGGTCTCCTCGCCACAAATATACGCGCCGGCGGCCTCGCGGACTTCGAGCTCGAACGCCTTGCCACTGCCGAGAACATCGGCGCCGAGGAAGCCCGCCTGCTTCGCAGCGGCGATGGCGGATCTCATGGTTTTGATGGCCTGCGGGTACTCGGCCCTGAGGTAGACGTAACCCTGAGTCGCGCCGACGGCGATACCGGCAATTGTCATGCCTTCGATCAAGACGAACGGATCGCTCTCCATGATCATGCGGTCGGCGAACGTGCCGGAATCGCCCTCGTCGGCATTGCAGGCGACGTATTTCTGATCCCCCGGCGTATCGAGCACTGTCTGCCATTTGATGCCGGTCGGGAAAGCCGCTCCGCCTCGACCGCGCAGACCGGATTCCTTGACGACGTCTACGATCGCCTGACCGTCCATTGCAAGCGCTGCCTCGAGGCCCTTGTATCCGTCGTGCGCCCGATAGTCTTCGAGCGAGCCCGGATCGACGATACCGACGCGCGCGAACGTCAACCGGTTCTGTTTCGCGAGGTACGGCAAAGCTTCGGTCGGTCCCAGATGCAGCGCGTGCTCGCCCCCGTGCGTGAATCCAGCGTCGAACAGACCCGTAACGTCGTCGGCGGTGACGGGACCGTAGGCTACGCGCTCGCCGCCGACGTCGACCTCGACGAGCGGCTCCAGCCAATACAGGCCTCGCGATCCGTTACGCACGATCTCGATCGAATCCCCGCGCTTGGCGGCAACGCGCGTGAGCGCCTCGGCAACAGCGTCCGCGCCGACCGAACGCGCGGTAGTATCGTTCGGCACGTAGACTTTCACAGCGTTCGTAGCCATGCGACTCAATCCTCGCCGAGGATCTCGACGAGCCGCTCGGTGGTCACTCTGCCGTAAACCGTCTCATCGACCATGAGAGCAGGCGAGCACGCGCAATTGCCCAGGCAATAGATCGGCTCGAGGCTGAAGCGCCGATCCTTGGTCGTCTCGTGAAAATCAATGCCGAGCCGCTCCTTGAGCTGCGTTTCGAGCTCGCGCGCACCCATCGCCTGGCAAGACTCGGCCCTGCAGAGGTAGACCGTCTTACGACCCGGCGGCGTGCGCCTGAAAAGATGATAAAAGCTCACGACGCCGTGCACTTCGGCGCGCGATAGATTCAGCGTTTCCGCCACGATCGGTATGGCCGACTCCGGCACGTAGCCGAGCTGATCCTGGATCGCGTGCAAGATAGGCAGCAGCGCACCCGGAACCCCGGTGTGAGCGTCGGCGATCTCGCGGATCGTCGCCGCCTGTGAGTCGCCTGCCGGCGTGTCGGTCATGAACGAAAGGCCTCCGTGCGCGCGAGAGCCGTGATTGTAACCTCAGCCGGGGCCGACCTGTCCATCACGAACCCGGGTTCGGAAACAGGTCCGAATCGTCCTCTCCTTCCCGTGGGCTCAGGCATCGAAAATCCTTTTCGACGAGCAGCTCGAGCCGATCATGGCCGAAAGGCAGCTCCGCCTGCATCGTGACCTCGTCTGGCCGAGACCACTTCTCGATCGCGGTCACCGGGAAACGGATCACGATTCGATCGTTGGCGTAGTCGGCTTCGGCAGATTCTCCGGCGCTCGACTCCAATCGGTAGGTCAGTGCCGGGCCCGCCGGAAACACGACGCTTTCCTCAATCGCGCCGCCGTCGAGCAGCGCAGCGAGATCGCCCTGCGAGAGCCGCAGGCGGATCGAGTTTCCGAGAATCCGAAGCTTCATGCGTTATTCGGCTGACGCCTGACGGCCGGGCGCATTCTACCTCAGGGGCGACACGACGAGAGGTAAATGACGCGGGATAGGCATATAATTATTGCTCGGACGAGCCCCACTCACACCAACCAGCGGCCGGACAGGGGCCTGATGAAGAATCCAGATATGCGCGAGAGAGTCGGCATCAGTGGCTTTGGCGTCTATTTGCCACCATATCGAGTCGGCCTCGAGGATTGGTGCGCGTGGACAGGCGCACGCTGGGATAAGACGAGCGCCGTCATCGGCCGCAGCTTCAGAATGCGCGGCCCCGAGCAAAGCGTCTACACGATGGCTGCCAATGCCATCATGCGCTTGATCGAACAGTACGACATCGACCCCCGTGACGTCGGGTTTCTCGGCCTCGGTACGGAATCGAGCACGGACAACTCCGCCGGCGCGATTATCGTCAAAGGCATGCTCGACGACGGCCTGAGGGCCAAAGGCTTGCCCGCGCTGAGCCGGCGCTGTGAGGTGCCGGAGATCAAGCACGCGTGTCTCGGTGGCATCTATGCGCTCAAGCAGGGCCTGCGTTATCTCGCGCTCGAAACCGAGCCACGCTGCGCGATCGTCGTCAGCGCCGACATCGCTGAGTACGCGCGTGGCAGCACGGGCGAGCCGACGCAGGGCGCGGGCGCTGTCGCCATGCTGCTCGAGCGCGACCCGAAACTGCTCGACGTCGAGCTCGGCCATATCGGCAGCGTCTCGGCATATCGCGCTGTCGATTTCCGCAAGCCCGTGATGCGCAACCTCATCCGCGGCAAGCTGAACTGCCATTTCCAGGACTTGCCCGTCTTCAACGGGAAGTATTCGACGACCTGTTATCTCGATGAGACCTTGCACGCGCTCGAAGACATGCTGCGGCGCATGGACAAGAAGCCAGCCGACTACTACCGCGATCTCGCCGCCGTGTTCATGCACCGACCGTATCATCGAATGCCATTGACCTCGTTTGCGCTCAGCTACCTGTTCGGGCTTGCGAAAAATGGTCCTGAGAGCTTTCAGGAACTGGCTGCTTATGCGCGAGGCGCAGGCCTCGACCCCGATGCAGTCATGCGCGAGATGCACTCGTCCCCGGAAATTCTCGACCTCGTCAGGAATAGCGACATCGACGCGGACGTGTACCCCTTGAGCATCGAGCTCGTCAAAGACTTCCGGACGAGCGACAGCTTCAAGGCGCTCATCGAGGAGAAAATGTCACTCGGTGCAGAACCGATGAAAGACATCGGGAATGTCTACTGCGCGGCATTACCCGCATGGCTGGCTGCCGGGCTCGAAGAAGCCGCAGCGCGCGGGCTCGATCTGGCGGGTAGAGACATCCTCGCAGTGGGCTACGGCAGCGGCGATGCGGCCGAAGCGATACCGATGCGGTTGACGCCAACCTGGGACGACGCCGCAGCACGCATTGGATTCGCCGCGGCGCTCGAGCCGCAGCAGGCATTGACACGCGAACAGTACGAGAGCCTGCATGACAACGGCCAGGCCAGCGGGCTCGTTGCGCCCGACAGCGGCTTCGTCATCGAGTCCGTGGGCTCGAGCGCTCAGCCGGGCATCAACGATGAAGGCATCGAGTACTACCGGTTCCTGAGCTGAGCGTGCGTCGCTCGCGCTGGGCCGATCTAGCCCTGAAAAGCCGCCCCGTTGACTAAGAAATGGGCCGCGATACTCGCGGCGTAGCCGACGACGATTGCCCAGCTCCAGCGCAGATGGCTGAAGAACGTATAAACGCCTCGCGCCTGACCCATGACCGCCACACCGGCGGCCGAGCCCACGGCCAGCATCGAACCTCCGACGCCCGCCGTCAGCGTAATCAGCAGCCATTGACCGAGATCCATCGTCGGATTCATCTCCAGAACTGCGAACATGACCGGGATGTTGTCGAATATGGCCGATGCGAAACCGACGAGGATATTCGCCGTGGTCGCGCCGAGCACCCCGTACATCAGGTCCGAACCGATTGCCATGTAACCGAACGCGCCGAGGCCTGCAACGCAGAGCATGATGCCGTAGAAGAATAAAAGCGTATCCCATTCCGCGCGCTGCAAATTCCGGTAGATATCGTACTGCGCATCACCGCTCGCAACAGCTTCGCGCGGGTCGCCTTCGAGACTCAAGGCATCCTGGCTGATGCGAACGTCGGCCGTCTCGTTGAAGCGTAGACCGCGTGTCTGTAGGTAGTACCCGTAGAGCTTAAGAAGTCCGAGCCCTGTCATCATGCCGAGGGCCGGCGGCAGATGCAGCGCCGTATGCGCGGTCACTGCAAGCGAGATCGTCAGCAGGAACAGTCCCATGACTATCCACGCCCCTTCGAGCATGCGTGCGTCTTCGCTGATCGGCTCGGGCTGCTCCTTGGAAACGGCGAAGCTCAGCAATCCGGCGGTTACGACCCAGTTAACGAGCGACGGCACGAACAGAGCGAAGAACTGATGGAACTCGACCATGCCGGCCTGCCAGACCATGAGCGTGGTGATATCGCCGAAGGGGCTGAAAGCGCCGCCGGCATTCGCAGCTACGACGACATTGACACAACTAATGACCACGAAGCCCCGGTTCTTGCCGCCAACGGCCATGACGACCGTCGCCATGAGCAACGCGGTCGTGAGGTTGTCGGCGATCGGTGACATCACGAACGCAATACCACCGGTGACCCAGAACAGCTTGCGTAGCGAATACCCCTGCCTGATGAGCCACGCACGCAGTGAGTCGAAGACACCGCGCTCATCCATCGTGTTGATATACGTCATCGCGGCAAGCAAAAAGAGGAACAGCTCTACGAACTCGAGTAGGCCGTGCTGGACCAAGCCCTCGACGAGCTCGGCTTCGCCGCTCTGTCCGTAGGAAATTGCGACGAGCATCCAAATGGCGCCGGCAGCGACCATCACAGGCTTGGACTTGCGCAGGTGAATCGTCTCCTCGCTGATGACGAGCGCGTACGCCACGATGAAGATCACGAGCGCGAGCACACCAGTCCAATGACCCGAAAGGTCCAGATGCTCGATCGCTTCCTGGCCGAAAGCCGGGACCGCAACAGCAGCGCCGAGCGCCGCGATGAGAACAGATATCTTTCTCGGCCTCAGCCTCACGAGCTGCTTCAGAGGACTGAAGTGCCAGACCTTGGCCTGTACAAGCTTGGGTTGGGACCGTGTCCGCGAGGATACGGCCCGCCGCACGTTTGAAATCCAGGCAGGCATAGGAACTCCCATTGCTTGATTCGACGACACCGGGTATCGATTCCTCGAGTCACGACACTGCCGCACACGAGGATTCGCGAGGTGACCCTTCTATTAAATCGGCCCGTTGGGGAATAACTTAAACGCCCCGATGTAGGATCTGCGGCAGATAAGCAGTCTTGAGCTCCGCCCACTCGAGCTTGAGCCACGGCGTAAAGCCGCTCGGGGATCCGGCAAGCTCGGCATCGAGGCCGTCGACATCGACGTAGCGCCAGTCGGCGATCTCGTTCAGATTGACGTCCGGCTCGCCGTCGTAACGGCCGTAATAGACCCAGCAATACTCACGCTCCGAGCCTACAGATCCGTACTGAGCGTGATAGCGGAATTTGTAAAGATAGGTCAGCGGCGTTCGAATTCCGAGCTCCTCGGAGAGCCGGCGTCGCACGGCTTCTTCCATGGTCTCGCCCTGGCGCGGATGCGAGCAGCATGTATTCGACCAGTAGTTCGGCCACAGTGGTTTTTGTGCGCTGCGCCGCTGCAGCAGCAGCTCGTCGCGCGTATTGAAAATGAAGATCGAGAACGCCCGATGCAGTAAGCCTTCGCCCGCATGGCACGCCTCTTTGGTCTGCGCGCCGATCTCGCAGTCGTGCTCATCGACGAGCACGAGTGCCTCGGAACGGTCGGAAACAACGGCTCTATTCGGCATCGACGCGCTCGCCCAACATGACGGTGACGGCCTCGTAGCCCGCCGCGCGAATGGCCTCCGCGACGGGCTGCGTTTCACCATCGCAGAGCGCGATGATCGAGCCGCCACCACCGCCGCCCGTGAGCTTTGCGCCCAGCGCGCCACTGGCGCGTGCAATGGCAACGAGACGCTCGAGCTCGGGCGTGGAGACCTGTAGCGCGTTGAGCATACCGTGGCAGATATTCATGAGCTCGCCGAGCGTTTGCAAATCGCGGTCTCGAACGGCCTGCACGCCGCGCAGCACGAGCCCGTCTATCTGATCGAAGATGCGTTCGTAGAGTTTCGGATCCTGTTTCCACGCCTCGCCGACGCGAGCGACCGTGCTGGCCGTCAGGCCCTCCGAGCCCGTCATTCCGATGACGATCGGAATCGGCTCCACGATATTGAGAAGCTCGACGAGCGGTGGGGTGCCCTTTCGGTAGACGAGTGGCCGGCCGTAACACGCGATCGTGTTGTCGAGGCCGCTCGGGTTGCCATGTGCAAGCTTCTCCGACTCGAACGCGAGCCGGTTGACCTCAGCGTCATCCAGACCGAGGCTAAATTCCGCATCCAGCGCGCGCACGATCGCAACCGCTATCGCGGCCGAGCCGCCGAGACCCATACCGCGCGGAACCTCCGGGAACACCTCGATGCGCATGCTGCGAGCGCTCAAACCGAGCTCATCGAGAATACCCCCGGCCGCATGCTCGAACGATCGCCGCTCCGCTGGGTTGCGGGCGAGCTCGTACTCCACACCCCAGCGCGGAATCATGATGTGGATTCCCTCATCACATTGCTCAATGCGAGCGCGGATGACGAGCGGCACGGGCGCGGCTATCGCATGTCGCCCATAGACGACCGCGTGCTCGCCGAGAATGACGACCTTGCCGTAGCCGATGCCCATCGAATCGACGTCGGCGCCCCGTGCAGGCAAGCGGTCCGGTCGCTCGGCGGCCTGCGCCTCGAGGTCAGCGATGATCTCACGGGCCTTCCAGACTTTGATCTCCCCGCTTTGCACGAGACGATCGAGCACTTCGTCGAAGATCGCATCCGGCGCACCGGCGGCCGTAACGACGCTGCGCGCATGCAACGTCATATGGCCCTTCTGAATGCCCTCGGTTGCAAGCGCCCGAATT
The DNA here is from genome assembly GCA_041623375.1 of Gammaproteobacteria bacterium. GTDB lineage: Bacteria > Pseudomonadota > Gammaproteobacteria > Steroidobacterales > Rariloculaceae > JAHEEM01. Next base: position 6,921 of record JBFJXA010000016.1, read on the forward strand.
GCAGCAAAATTCTGAGCGAGGCCCGCTGCCGCCATGACCTCGGCGAGCTCGGTTGCCGAGTCCGTGTCGAGCAGCTTCATGTTGAGTGCGACCGTGGGATTGGACGCCTGCTGGGCACCGACGATCCCGACCTTGATCGGTATCTCGATGCTGCCGCGTAGATCGCCCTGCTCATCCGCGGACCACGTCGTCAGCGACGTGTATCGGCCACCGCGCGCCGCATAGGCATGCGCGCCTGCCTCGATTGCGCGCCAATCGTTGCCCGTCGCGATCGCGATCGGATCGATGCCGTTCATGACGCCCTTGTTGTGGGTCGCGGCGCGATAGGGGTCCACAGCTGCGAAGTCTGCCGCGAGGATGATGCCGTCCCGGGCTTCCTCGCCCGTATAGCCGCGTCCCGTCAGCGCGGCAACGGGAATAGTACAGTGCACACGAACGAGCGCGCGATCGGTCAAGTTGGACAGAATGCGCAGAAAGACCCGTCCGCCCGTAATCGTCTCGACGAGCGGTGCGACGCCTTCACACATGCCGTTGACGATATTGGCGCCCATCGCATTGCGCGTATCGACGAGCAAATGCACGACGAGCATCGGCGCACCCGTCGATGGCGCGGGATGAACGAACAGCTCCAACTCCTTTGCGCCGCCGCCGCGAGCGACCATATTCGGGTGGAAGCTGTTTGCGAGATTCAGAATGTCCTGCGTTTGCGCCTTGATTGCGCGCTTGGCCGCTTCGATATCGGATAAGCCGACAATCTGAATCTGTCCGATGAGCACCGGATCCGTGGATTCTGCGGTAAAGCCGCCGCACTCGCCGATCAGCTTTGATGCCGAGCTCAGCGCTGCGACGACCGAAGGTTCCTCGACGGCCATCGGCACGATGTAGCGCTTGCCGTTTACCCGGAGGTTCATCCCCAGACCCAACGGCAAACCCATTACGCCGACGACGTTTTCGATCATCTTGTCGGCGGCGTCGAGGTCGAGCGTATGCTCTCCCGTGGCTAACGCCTGTAGGTCATCGGCTGGCAACAGCTCGCGCTCGCGCACCGCCTCGAGCCGCTCTCGCACGCTGAGCTTGTAGAACTCAGGAATTCGCAAACGTTCCTTGCTCAAGCTGCCTGCTCCTCCGTCACGAGCCCGGCTCGATCGATCGCCAGTTGCAACACTTCGCAGCCCACCGGCAGGGCGGCTGAAAACGCTTCGAGCGCCGCGTCATTCGTTGCAAAGCCCAAGCCGATATCACCGCCCCCGGCGCCGCTCACCTTATACGTCACGCCTGCACGCGTTGCGACCGCGCCGATTGCGGCGTGCTCCGGCGTCACGATGTCGACCCCGATCGCCGCCCCGAGCGCATCGAGCTCGAGCCCATACTGGCGCATGGCCGCCAGAAACTGCTCCGCATCGCCAGTACCGGCCGATGCGATACCGAGCTCGGCCACTTGACGCATACGGTCGAGCTGCATCGCGGCGGCCGCAGGCTCCGCAGCGCGCCAGGCCCCGAAATGCGCGAGCAGATCCGGCGTCGAGGCCGCTCGAGATGTCGAAACACCGACGAATCGTACACTGTTAGGTAACGCAACTGAAACAGCTTCGGGCTCGTTGACCGCGACCGAGCGATACGCCAGCACACCGCCGCGAAGGCTCGCTGCGACATCGAGGCCGCTGCCGGCACCGGACTGTAGCGTTCGATGCAACCCGACGAGGGCTGCGAGGGAGGGCTGTGGGACCGCATCACGATCGCGGCACGTATAGGCCGTCCATGCACCGGCCCACGCCACGAGTGCCGCTGCACTGGAGCCCAGACCGAGCTTGCGAGGGCCCGTGAAGAGCTGGCGACTGTTAAGAAGGCCGTGCCATGCCGCGATGCGCTCGGTCGGCCACTGCCGTATGACGGCGTCGACAATCGTGATGTCGCTGTCCTCAGTGCAGCCGAAACTGCGGTCTTCGGAACGTTCGGCAACCGCGTGCAGGTGACAGAGCGCATCGTGGCTTGGCTGAAGCTCAGCGACACAGTAGCGGTCCACGGCCATGACGAGCGCCGGTCCGCCCGCCAGCACGGCGTATTCGCCGAGCACGACGAGCTTTCCCGGGGCTCGTGCACGTACGCGCACGGGTCAATCGACCTCGATACCCGGACCCAGTCCGGTCACGAGGACGTCGACCACACCAGTGATCTCGTGGAGCTCGGCGGCGACGCGGTCCGTGGCCTCCGGGAGGCAGACGGCTTTGAGCTGTGGGCCCGCGTCAATCGTAAAGAATACAGGCGTACCGCTGCGCCGCAACGCTCGAACGGCATCGATGCAGGCGAGCGTTGCGGGATTCCAGTACAGCACTTGCGGCCGGCACGTCATCGCAAGCGCGTGCAGCTTCATACAACTATGTTCGGCCACTTCGCCAAGCGCCGCGAAATCGTGACTGAGGATCGCTTGTCGAGCTGCGTCGAGGTCAGTGGGCGCTGCCTCAACCCACGCGCGATAGAAAGGCGATGTCGCTTTGGACGATTGCATTCCCCGGGTCGAGCTCGTGGCCTTCGCGCCTTTTTCCGTCACGGCGATCACGACCTGCAGCGGCCACTCCTCGGCAGCCATCAGCGGCGTCGCAACGCTGTCGCTACCGTCACCGGCGACGCCGACGCGCATCTCGACAAAACCGCCGAAGATCGAGCGCGCTGCCGAGCCGGAGCCGCGTCGCGCGAGCACGCTCAGCTCCTCGGCCGAGCGCTCGAGCCCCAGAGCACGCGCCGCGGCACCGACGAGCGCGGCGAAACCCGACGCCGAAGAAGCCAGACCAGCGCCCGTCGGAAAATTATTGTGACTGACGACGCGCGCCGGCGTATCGACGCCCGCCTCGCGACGCAGCAGATCGAGGCACGCCGTGACTCGTCGAAGCTGAGCGATGTTCTCCTCGCCGTTGAGCGAGAAACTGTCGTGATCGAGTCCGGCGTCGAACTCGATTTCGGTGTCCGACCACAATCCGTCGAGCGTGATCGAGATAGAGCCGACCGCCGGTATGTTCAGCGCCGCATTGGACTTACCCCAGTACTTGACGAGCGCGATGTTGGCTCTGGCGCGCGCCCGTCCCTGCGCTCGGTGCCCGTCCTCGCGGCTAGCCGGAAGCATGCGGCTCAGGCACGGCTCGCGTCCGGCTCCTCGCGTACGAGCGGCAACCCGGCTGCGGCAATATCGAACAACGCTCGCAACGCCCGATCGCTGGAATACGTCAGGTTCACGAGGCCGACGGTCGCCCTGACGCTGCGGCGCGAAATCTTCAGGCGATCCGCGCAGCCCAGATCTCGATGCTTACGGACCTTTCGCAGCGTCAGCACGGCGAGCCCGATGGCCCACAGACAAAAGCGCCGAATGCCGGCCTCGCGCGCCGGAATCTGCCGCGTGTACTCGAGCGCGTTGCGCAAATGATGATGCGCGATACCGATGAGCTTATCGAGACCGTGGCGAAATTCCGCCGTCAGATAAAGCTCATCGAGTCGGGCGAGATCGAAATCGGCGCCAAACACCGAGCGTGGCAACCAGCACGTCTCGGCACGTCGATCTTCCCAGATATCCTTGAGAATATTCGTCATCTGCAGCCCCTGGCCGAAGGACAATGCGAGATCCATGAGCTCCGGGCGCTTGTTGGCCAACGCCGGACAACGCTCGCAAAACAGCTCCGTCAGCATCTCCCCGACAACCCCGGCGACGACATAACAATAGGCGTTCATCTCGTCGAGATCGCTGAGTCCGCCGAGGCTCTTCTGACGCTGGAAGACCGGCATACCGGCGCACATCCGTGCCAGGCAATTGATGATGGCTCGCTGCTCGTTGGGTGCGAACGATTGTGTGACCCGTACGACCTTTGCGGCGTTGGTTACGAGCTCGCGCTCGGCCGCGAGGGTGCGATCGGATAGCAACGGCGCAAGGTCTCGCGCGAACGCGTCTGCGTCGGCCTCACCACGTACGACGGCGACGAGTCGGTTGTGAAACAAGGTCTTCGCCGCATGATCCAGCTCGACGTCATCCTCGATCGTATCCGCCAGCCGACAGAGCAAATACGCGTTTGCGACGACCTCGGCGAGGCCCTCGGGCAAGACAGGAATGGTCAATGCGAACGTCCGCGACACGCCCGGAAGTATCGCCGTCTGAAAATCCAAGTCAGCTTGTATTCGGCCGGCGACTGGGCCCGATTCGAACTTCAAGGTCCGCAAGCGATGCACGCAGCTTCGATGTTAGGATGAGCGGTCATGATAGCACGTGGCTCCCCGCAGACATTTCCGGATCGCTTAGAGCACTATCGCGGTCGCGTCGCGGGCACAATTCGCACTGCGCTGGACTCCGAAGACGGTATTCCCCGCCAGTTGGTGGACGCGATCGATTATTCGGTCCTCGGCCCAGGCAAACGAATCCGGCCCCTGCTCACCTATGCAACCGGCGAGCTGTTCGAGCTCGATCCGGACCCACTCGATGCGATCGCAGCGGCGGTCGAGCTCGTCCACGCCTATTCACTCGTTCACGACGACCTACCGGCAATGGACGACGATGATCTGCGTCGCGGCAGACCGACGACACATCGGGCCTTCGGCGAGGCCGTAGCGATACTTGCCGGCGACGGCTTGCAGGCGCTCGCCTTCGAGATACTGTGCTGCGACGAACGTCTCGCGGCGGCGCCCGAGCGACAGATCCGGATCATCACGTGGCTCGCGCGCGCTGCCGGGCCGTCGGGGATGGTTGGGGGTCAGACCCTCGATATCCTGGCAGAGGGCAGGCGGCTGGACGAGCACGCGCTGGAAAACATTCACCGTCGCAAGACCGGTGAGCTGATCAGGGCGTCGGTCATGATGCCCGCCGAGATGGCCACGCCGTCGCGGCAGGTCGCCGTCGATCTCGACCGACTCGCAACCGACATCGGCCTGCTGTTTCAAATCAGGGATGACCTTCTCGAGGTAGAGCAGGACACAGCAACGCTCGGCAAGAGCTCGACCTCGGACAAAGACAACGACAAGATAACCTACCCGTCTGTGCTGGGTGTAGAAGGCGCTCGTGAGCGGGCGTCAGCGCTCTACACCCAAATCAACGGGACGCTCGACGAGCTGCCGGGCGACTCATCCGGACTGCGCTGGGTGGTGGACTACATCTACGGCCGCTCGAGCTGAGCAGACAGCGCCTTGCCGCAAGGCACGCGAGGCTGCCTGGTAGCAACTCGATCTGCAGTAACGCCAAGGGGGAAAGATCCAATGAGAAACGAACAAACCAGCACCGTCGAACGAAAGCTACGTTGCACAATCATTCTTCTGTCGGCACTCGTGCTGCCGCTGCCAGGGACGGCACAGACGGGCCCGTCGGGACCTTGGTGGCCGTCGCCGCATGGCGCCGGCGATCAGGCCGGTGCATCCAACTATGTAACGCCGGAGAAAATACTCTCAGCACTGCAGATTCCGCGAACGGGTCAGACGTACGAGCTCGGTCATGTCTACGAGGAAAGCATGCCGCAGTACACGTCGCGTCCCTACTATCTCAACGTCGTGCCCGCAGCGCCGCAAGCGAGCGAGGATCGCAATGTCGTGCACGGCGACTATTTCACGGGCTACATCGGCCAGATGGGCACGCAATTCGACGCGTTATCGCACCAAGGACGCTCGCTGCGCATGCCGGACGGCTCGATCGAGCCCGTGTTTTACAACGGCTTCACGGAGCAGAACCTGACTGGCACGAACCGTGGCCGCGGCGGCGTCGAAGCGCTGGGCGTCGAGCACATGAAGCCGTTCATCACGCGCGGCATCCTCATCGATATCGCAGGTTTCAGAGGCGTGGATACGCTCGGGCCGCGCTACGAGGTGACGCTCGACGACGTTCGTGGGGCGCTCGAGCGGCAGGGTATGAGTGAAGACACGGTCGAGCAAGGTGACGCTGTGCTGCTGCACTACGGCTGGTCGGTGCACTGGACTAACCCGTCGCGATACAACGACAGCCGATTCGGCGTGGGTGACAACGAAGGCTCGCCCGGCATCGGACCCGAGGTCGCGCGTTGGCTTGCGAGCCGCAAGGTCTCGATGGTCGGCGCGGACTCGTGCTGCGTGCAGATCATGCCGCCGACGAGCACCAACATTGCCGACAACGTCCACCATATTCTATTTCTCGAGGAAGGCATCGGCCTACTCGAGAACATGGAGCTCAACGACGTTGCCCGCGATGGCGTTTACGAGTTTCTATTCTTGAACTTGACGCTGCGCATCAAGGGCGCGACAGGCTCACCCGTGCGCCCGATCGCCGTGCGGTAACAGCGCCACGGGCGGCGCACGCAGCAGGTGATCAGGACCCAGCGGGTAGCCGGTAGTCCTTGAAGCGTTCTCGGAGGGTGAGCTTAGAGATCTTGCCCGTCGCCGTGTGCGGTATTTCCTCTACCGTGGCGACGTCGTCGGGAACCCACCAGTCGGCAACCTTGCCATCGAACCAGCGGAGCAGTGATTTCTTGTCGATCGCTTTGCCCTGCTCGGGCACGACGACAAGCAACGGTCGCTCGCCCCACTTCGCATGATCGACGCCGATGACGGCGGCTTCGGCGACATCGGGATGTCCGATCGCGACGTTTTCCAGCTCGATCGAGCTGATCCACTCACCGCCCGACTTGATGACGTCTTTGGTACGGTCGGTGATCTTCATAAAACCGTCGGCGTCTATCGTTGCGACGTCGCCGGTCGAGAACCAGCCCTCGGCATCGACGGTCTGCGCATCGTCTTCCTCTCCGAAGTAGCGATCGCAGACCCAAAAGCCCTTGATCTTCAAATCGCCGAACGCTTCTCCGTCCCACGGCAATTCATCGCCGGCGTCATCGACTATCTTGATGTCGACGCCAAAGAGCGCCCGTCCCTGCTTGACACGCAGCTCATCGAGCTCGGTCTGCGAAAGACGATCGGTCGATCTCGCGGGCGTATTGACCGTCCCGAGCGGACTCGTCTCGGTCATACCCCAACCATGGCGCGTGCTGACGCCATGCTTTTCCTCGAACTCGCGCATGACGCTCAGCGGGCATGCGGCACCACCGACGATCGTTCGATCCAGACTCGGGACGGTCTTTCCGGAATCCCGAAGGTATGTCAGGAGCGCAAGCCAGACTGTCGGTACGCCAGCGGCAATCGTCACTTCCTCGCCGCTTATCAACTGCTGGAGCGTTTCGCCGTCAGCCATCTTCGGTCCGGGCATGACGAGCTTTGTGCCGACGATCGGGCACGCGTACGGCATCCCCCAGGCGTTGACGTGAAACATCGGCACGACCGGTAATGCGACGTCACGCTTCGATAAGCCCATGACGTCGGGCATGACGCTAGCGTAGGCATGCAGCACGGTCGAGCGATGACTATAGAGCACGCCTTTGGGGTTACCCGTCGTGCCGGAGGTGTAGCACAGGACACTGGCCGCATTTTCATCGATACGCGGCCACGCATAGCCGCTCGTCCGTCCGGCGAGTAGCTCTTCGTAGCAGTGAACGGGCGCGAGCGCAGTCTCTGGCATGCTGCTCGCGCCGGTCATGACGACGAAATGCTCGATCCTCGGAAGCTTGTCCGCGATGGCCTCGACGAGGGGCGTGAACATCGCGTCGAAAAACAGCACGCGATCCTCCGCGTGGTTCATGATGTAGACCAGGTGCTCCGCGAACAGCCTCGGATTGACCGTATGTAACACGTATCCGGCACACGAGACGCCATAGTAGAGCTCGAGGTGGCGATGATCGTTCCACGCCAGGGTCGCAACTCGGTCGCCTGCCTCGAGCCCGAGCTCGTCGAGCGCGTCGGCGAGCTGACTTGCGCGCCCGAAGACCTCCTCATACGACGAGCGGTGCAAGCCTTCGTCCGCCGTAATCGATACGACCTCCGAGCTTCCATGGTGGCGCGAAGCAAAATACATGATCTCGTTGATCGTCAGCGGCAGCGCCATCATACGTCCGCGCATCGTAGTCACCCCAGGAATAGCGACCTCGTGACTATAAGCGCAACGACGGACAAATAAAAAACGGCTGCCCCCCGCATCGGGAGGCAGCCGCGCTGTGTGCCAGTCAAGTCAGCTCGAGCGCGCTAGTAGCACCACGGTCCATGCCGGTGTCCGCGCCGATGGTGATGCCGGAAACGATGGCGAGGATACCAATGATCGCGGAACGCGCGGCCGCGCCCGTACGCGTACGGCGGCGGAAAGGCGATATCGCGCCGATAGCCGAATCCGCCTCGATAGCCGAATCCGCCTCGATAGCCGCGATCGTAATATCGATACCCATGCGCGGGGCGATAATCCGTGGCGTAAGCGAGCTCACCCAGCGCCGCACCGAGGATCGCTCCTCCGACGACGTAGCGTAGCTGTCGGTCATGATCCGCGAGCGCCAGGCTGCTGCCCAACGACAGACAGATCGCAGAGCCAGTAATCATGATAGTTCGCAACATCGTGGTTCTCCTTCGCAGGTTCGAAGTCAGATTACCCGCGCAGAGCTGAACCGAAGATGAACTGACGGACGTTATATGCCCGCACCGCCGAGGTAGATCCGTAACTGGTCGAAATCTCTACCAAAAAACTGGATTTACCACGCTGCCTCCTCGATAATAAGTGTCCATGCGGGCATTTTCCACGCGGGAAGTCGCCGAGCTCGTCGGCGAGTCTCAACAGCGGGTGCGAGCCGCCGCGCGGGCCGGCTTCGTGGCGCCGCTCAAGACGCCCCAAGGACACTTTCGCTTCTCATTCCAGGATCTCGTGCTCCTGCGCTCGACGAAAGCCCTGGCGCAGCAGAATGTCGGCGTCAGACGCACGTGGCGGGCCCTGCGTGCCATCCGCGCCCTGCTGCCCGACAGTCGGCCGCTGAGCTCCGTGCGCGTCGTTGCGGCAGCAGATCGTGTGCTCGTGCGAGAGAACAACACGGCCTGGGACCCCGAATCCGGGCAGACGCTGTTTGACTTCGCTGTCGATGACGCCGCTCGCTCGCCTGCCTCGCCTTCGGGCCGTCCGACAGCGGCGAAAATAGTATCAACCGATACTGCAGAGTACTGGTTCGAGCGCGGACTCAAGCTCGACCGTGCCGAGGCCCGCGAGGCTGCCGCAGCCGCCTACCGTCGAGCGCTGGCGCTCGAATCCGATCACGTCAACGCGCGCATCAACCTGGGCCGGCTCATGCATACGGCCAGAGACTATCGAACTGCGGAGTCTCTCTACCGCGAGGCGTTGGCGCTGGATCCGAGTCACGCGGTCGCGGCGTTCAATCTGGGCGTCGTCCTCGAGGACCAGGGCAGTCTGCAAGCAGCGATCGACTGCTATCAGAATGCCGTGCTGGCTGACCCCGATCTGCCGGACGCGCACTACAATCTCGCGCGCCTGTACGAATTCCGCGGGGAGCAGATGCTCGCTGCCAGACACATGTCGCGCTTCCATGCATTGACGCGCGACGAGCACTAACCCACCGACGCGTAATCGCTTGCGCATGCTTGGGCGCCCGGACAATAACGGCTATGCTGTTACCTGCGTCCAGCGCAGGCGCTCGTGCGCCCATGCGCGCCAGCCGCGGCAGTTCGGACGAACTAGACAGGTACAGGCATGAATAACGACTACACCGAGATTCGTGAAGTTCTCATCGCCAAGCGCGCGGAGCTCGCGAACCGGCTCGAGCGGATCAAGGAGAACCTGACGGCCGGGCGCAGCGCGGATTCTCAGGAACAGGCTCAGGAGCTCGAGAATGCCGAGGTCGTCGACGCACTGGGTAACGAAGCTCGTCTCGAGCTCAGCCAGGTCGCGCGCGCACTCGAGCAGATCAAGAATGACACCTATGGCGTCTGCGTGAGCTGCGGCGAAGCGATCCCGCTCGCGCGGCTCAAGGCGCAGCCGTTCGCCGACCGCTGCATTCGCTGCGCAACGGCAGAGGAAGCCGGCGGCGCGCCTTAGTCGGACGGGCGGCTTGCAGCCGCGACGGACGCCTCCCAGGCCTTAAGCAGCTCAGCGCGTTTGCTCTGCGCCCGGTCGATCGCGGTCGACTTGACGGGTCCGAATCCGCGGATATCGCGCGGCAGGCTGGTCAGATCGACGGCGAGCGCCAATCGCGATGCGTCGAGCTCGGCAACGATTCTCTCGAGGAGCATCTCGTACTCGGCGATGAGCTGGCGCTCGACTCTCCGCTCGTGGGCATATCCGAATATGTCCCAGCGGCTGCCGCGCAGAAAACGCAGCCGCGCAAGTATGCGCATGGCCTTGAACATCCACGCGCCGAACTTTCGCTTGCGCGGCCGACCCGAGCTCTTGTCGACGCTTCGAAACACCGGCGGTGCGAGATAAATGCTGAGCGAGATATCGCCGTCATAGTCATCGGCAAGGCGCTCGAGAAAATCAGTCTCGGCATAAAGCCGCGCGACCTCGTACTCATCTTTATAGGCAAGCAGCTTGAAGTAGTATCGAGCGACGGACTCAGCCAACGCCGTGCTCTGCGCTGCCGCCTGCTCGGCTTCGCGTACCCGAGACACCCAGTCCGTATAGCGTTTGGCGTACGCCGCATCCTGATAGTCTGTCAGAAACGCCTCGCGATACTCGACGATATCCTCGAGCGTCGTCCGTCGTTGCTCCGGCGGCCTGCGCGAACGGCGCATCGTCTCGACACGCTCGGGCTCGAGTGCCGCGTAACGACCGAGGGCCAGTGCCTGCCGGTTCTGCTCGAGCCGCGAACCGAACAGCTCGAAGGCTCGATCGAGCGCCGCAGCCGACACGGGCAACAGGCCGCGCTGCAACGCGACGCCGAGAATGAACACGTTGGCCAGTAGCGCGTCGCCGAGCAGGTCCGCAGCACATGCGGTCGCATCCACGCCCGTCAGACATCCATCCTTGGCGGCACCTCTCAATGTCGTGAGCAGCGCCTGGGTCGGCGCTTCGAGATCGGGCTCATGAATGAACTCCGGTGGCAGCGCGTCGTGGGAATTGACGACGAGCGCCGATCGGTCGGCCCCGAGGCACGCCAAAGCAGCCGGGCCTGCGGCGACCATGAGATCGCAGCCCAGCAGCACGTCGGCGCATCCTTCGGCGACTCTGGGCCCATCCAGCCCCGTGTCACTATCGGCAACGCGCACGTGACACAGAACCGCGCCGAACTTCTGCGCGAGCCCGGTCTGCGCCAACTCTCTGACGGCTTTGCCGTCCAGGTGTGCCGCGAGTCCGAGGAGTCTGCCCAGCGTCACGACACCCGTGCCGCCGATGCCGGCGATGACGACGTTCCACGGACCGCTACGCGAGGCAACCTGCGGCTCGGGAAACGCATCGGGGAGGTCCAAGACCGGGCGGCGCGGCGTCGCGCCATGCAGCGTCACAAAACTCGGGCAGAAGCCGTTGAGGCAGCTATAGTCGCGGTTGCAGGCGGACTGATCGATCGTTCGCTTGCGGCCGAGCTCGGTCTCTAAGGGCAAAACCGACAGACAGTTCGATTGCTCATTACAGTCGCCGCAACCTTCACAGACGAGCGCGTTTACGACGACTCGCGCGTCGGGTGTTGTCTCGAGGCCGCGACTGCGCTTACGGCGCAGCTCCGCAGCACAGGCCTGATCGTAGATCAACGCCGATACGCCCTCGTGCTCGCGCAGCTCTCGCTGCACGGCATCGAGTGCCTCGCGCCCGTGGATGCTGACACCGGCTGGGCGCTCCGCGACGCTCGCGTACTCGCCGGGCTGATCCGTCACGATCACGACGGCACCAACGCCTTCGGCGACGAGCTGTCGGGCGATCTGCAATGGCGTGAAGCCACCCTCGACGGGCTGACTGCCCGTCATCGCCACGGCGTGGTTATAGAGAATCTTGTAAGTGATGTTTACGCCGGCCGCAACGGCAGCGCGAATCGCAAGCAATCCCGAATGTGTGTACGTGCCGTCGCCGAGGTTCTGAAACACGTGCTCTGTGTTCACGAACGGTGCCTGACCGATCCACGTGGCGCCCTCACCGCCCATCTGCGTGAACGTCTCGGTCGAGCGCCCCATCCATATCGCCATAAAATGACAGCCGATCCCGGCAACGGCTCGACTGCCTTCGGGCACGACCGTCGACGTGTTATGCGGGCAACCCGAGCAAAAGTGCGGCAATCGGCTCGGCCCGCCTGCGAGCCAGGCACTGCGCGCCTCGGCCTCGGCCGCCAGACGCGTAGCGCGTTCGGTGATATCGCCTCTGCGATCGAGCCGCGTCAGCCGTTTCGCGACGGCCTGCGCAACGAGCGCCGCTGTGAACTCGCCGTTCGGCGTCAGCAACGGCGCACCCCGCTCGTCCTGCTTGCCGAGCACCAGAGGTCGCTCCCGCCGAGACCCTGCGTATAGCTGTTCCTTGATCTGCGGTTCGACGAACGCGCGCTTTTCCTCGACGACGAGTATCTCCTCGAGCCCCGCTGCGAAGTCGGCGACTGCCGAGGGCTCGAGCGGCCAGACCAGGCGGACGTTGAGGATTCGGATACCGAGCTCTGCCGCGCGCGCGGCATCGATGCCGAGCAAGTCGAGCGCTTGCATGAGGTCGCCGTGCGCTTTACCCGTCGTGACGATTCCAAAGCGCGCCCTCGGTGAGTCCCAAACGATTCGATCCAGCTCGTTCGCACGCGCAAAATCGGTCGCCGCACGAAGCTTGTGAGTATGCAATCGCTGCTCTTGTGCCAGCGGCGAATCGGGCCAACGGATATGCACGCCGTCGTCCGGCAGCTTCGTCTCGGGCGCGACGATGCGAAACGTATCGTGCGCAAAGGACACCGTTTGTACTGCATCGGCCGTCTCCTGCGTCACGATGAAGCCGGCCCAGCAGCCGCTGAAGCGTGACAGTCCATAGCCGAGCAATCCGAGCTCGAGAATATCCGCAACATCGATCGGGCTGAGCACGGGCATCGCCACGCTCATGAAGCTCAGCTCGCTCTGCTGCACGAGCGTCGAAGATTTACATGCATGGTCGTCGCCGGCCACGACGAGCACGCCGCCGTTCGGTGAGGTGCCGGCAAAGTTGGCATGCTTGAGCGCATCTATGGCCCGGTCGACGCCGGGGCCCTTGCCGTACCACAAGCCGAAGACACCGTCGAAACGACCGTCGCCGAACAGATTGGCCTGTTGCGCGCCCCAGATCGACGTTGCAGCAAGCTCCTCGTTGAGCCCGGGCTCGAACCGGATTCGTGCCGCCTCGAGCGTGCTATCGCATCGCCACAGCGCCTGATCGAGCCCGCCGAGCGGCGAACCACGATAGCCCGACACGAAACCGGCCGTGTTGAGCCCGGCCTGACGGTCGCGATGACTCTGGAGCAACAACAGCCGCACGAGCCCCTCGAGCCCGGAGAGCAGAACGGGATTGGCGTCGACGCGATACCAGTCGGCTAGATTGTCGATGTCGCGAAGCTTCATGCGAACGCCGAGGTTGCGCTCAAGGATCGGGAAACGCGCTCAACGACTCGATGTACGGCTGGAGGTCGACATTGCCGCCCGTGAGCACGATGCCGACGCAATCGTACTTTTCGGCTGCGCCGGACAACACGGCGGCCAGCGCCACGGCACCCGACGGCTCGAGCACGAGCTTGAGGTAGCGACTCGCAAATGCCATGGCGTGGGCAGCCTGCGCATCCGTGACCGTCAACGCGCCACTGAGCTGCTCACGATTGATTGCAAACGTTATAGCACCGGGTGTCGGCGCCATGAGCGCGTCGCAACTCGTGCGCGGGTGACCGATCACGACCTGGCGTCTGCCGGCGTCGAGCGATCGCTGCGTGTCGTCGTAAGCCTCGGGCTCGACCGCAATGAGCTCGCAGTCGGGAAACGCCGACTTGATCGCGAGCCCGGCGCCTGCAATGAGACCCCCACCGCCACACGGTACGAACATGCCCTCCAGATCCAACCGCCGCCGAAGCGCGAACTCGGCAAGCTCCAGGCCGACCGTGCCCTGACCTGCAATGACATCGGGATGATCGAAAGCCGGCGCCAATGCGGCGCCGCGCTTTGCGGCTATATCGGCGGCGATTTGTTCGCGGTCCTCCCGAGCGCGGTCGTAGAGAACGACTTCGGCGCCGAGCATCCGCGTATTGAGCTGTTTGATCTTCGGCGCATCCTCGGGCATGACGATCGTCGCCGGCACGCCGAGCCACTGCGCTGCCATCGCGACGCCCTGTGCATGATTTCCAGAGGAGAACGCCACGACACCAGCCGCACGCTCATCGTGGCTGAGCAACAGCAGACGATTCATCGCGCCGCGGATCTTGAACGTGCCCGTGTGCTGTAGCGACTCGGTCTTTACGAGCACACGACAGCTCGCGCGCCGGTTGAGGACATCGTGCTCGAGCACAGGCGTGCTGATGAGCCAATCGGAGATTCGCTCAGCCGCATCCTCGACGTCGCGCGCTGTCGGCAGTCCGTCGTTCACGCTTGCTGCCCTTTCGTCCTCGAACTATAGTCAATTCCGACGGTACCCCGTTGGGGATTGAAAGGGAACACGGTAAACGCCCGATGGGCAGACGCCGTGGCTGTACCCGCAACTGTATGCGGCTAGCTCGCCGTTCACGTTCTGCCACTGGGCGCGAGCCTGGGAAGGCGAACGGTCGAGCAGGGAGCCGTGAGCCAGGAGACCTGCCGTCGCGTCGTCCTTCCGGGGGGCGGGTTACCCCAACGGAGCGGTCCGGCCGCAGCGACGATACCGACGGCGGGGGTCGGTGCGCGGTGCTTCCAGCGACGATGCGCCAGCAACGACACTGACCCACGCCGGCCAGTGCAACGAAGCGCGAGGTGTCGCCGTGAATCACGATATTGCATTGCCGCGCACCGACGCTCGGAGACGGTTTGCGTGGCCCCGGCTGCTCGGCTTGACCGCCGCTGTGTTGCTGCCAATGACGGTCGTGTCAGCCCCTCCACAGCGCGTCGTCTCGATAAATGTCTGCACCGACCAGCTATTGCTGGACCTCGTCGCTCGCGAGCGCATTGCCTCGCTGTCCTACATCGCGGCAGATGCTCGCACGTCGGCTGTTGCGCGCGATGTCGAGGGCCTGCACCTCAATCACGGAACCGCCGAAGAGATCGTCTCGCTCGCGCCCGACCTCATTCTGACGGGTCCGTTCGGTTTACGTCCGACGGTCGCGGTGCTACAGCGGCTCGGCTATTCGATCATCGAAATTCCGATGGCCGAGACACTCGCCGATGTCGAACGCAACATCCTGACGCTCGGTCGGGCACTCGGCGTGGAAGCGCGATCTGCGGCGCTCGTCGCCGAGTTCGCGCGCAGGCTCGAACGGCTCACGTATCGCGGTGACGGCCCACGGGCCCTGTTCGTCAACTTCGACGCCAACGGCTGGACGACGGGCCAGACGGGCTTGCTCGCGGATATCGTTCACCGCGCGGGACTCGCAACGCCGGGCGACGCGCTCGGCTTCGAGCGGGCCAGCAAAATCAGCCTCGAAACGTTGTTGCTCCTGCGCCCGGCGCTCATCGATCTCGGCTACCCCTGGGAAGATCCGCCGGCACTGGCTTCCGAGCTGCGCCGCCATCCGGCGTTGAGCGCAGTCATGCGTTTTGCCGAGCGCGTGGAGATTCCGGACAGCGCCTGGCTTTGCGGCACCCCCCACAGCCTCGATGCGCTCGAGCGGCTGCGCAATGCCCGCGATGCGCTCGAGC
>JBFJXA010000017.1:0-22525 GCA_041623375.1 Gammaproteobacteria bacterium
AACCGTCGGTCAGGGCGCGACGATCGGCGCCGGCTCGACGATCGGCCGAGACGTACCTGCGGACGTGCTCACGGTCGAGCGCGCGAAAGTCAAAACGGTTCCAGACTGGAAACGTCCGCAGAAGAGAAAATGAGCGTCACGTACGTGTCCTGCCCACCATTTCGATCCATAATCCCCGACCCCGGTTCTTAAGGACCCCATGGCATGTGTGGCATCGTCGGCGCGATTGCGGAGCGCAACGTTACTCCGATTCTTCTCGAAGGCCTCAAGCGCCTGGAATATCGCGGCTATGATTCGGCGGGTATAGCGCTCGTTGCAGGCAATGCGCTCGAGCGACTCAGAAGACTCGGCAAAGTAGCCGAGCTCGAGCAGGCACTGACCGAGACGCCTCTACGCGGCACACTCGGGATCGCGCACACGCGTTGGGCAACGCATGGCGAGCCGAGCGAGACGAACGCCCACCCGCACGTCTCGGCGGACGCGATAGCAGTCGTGCACAACGGCATTATCGAGAACCACGCAGAGCTCAAGCTCGAACTCGAGGAAGCGGGTTACACGTTCACGTCCGAGACGGATACCGAGGTCGTCGCGCACCGCATTCAGTTCCATCGCGCCACCGGGGTGCGTTTGTCGGAGGCCGTCAAGCTCACGGTCGCCGAGCTCAAGGGCGCCTACGCGCTCGTCGTCATGGATATGCGCGATCCGGATGCCCTCGTCCTCGCGCGAGCGGGCTGTCCCGTCGTCATCGGGCTCGGTATCGGTGAGAACTTCGTGGCTTCGGACATCGCCGCGCTGTTGCCCGTGACGCGGCGGTTTCAGTTCCTCGAGGAGGGCGATGTCGCCGTCGTGACGCGCGACGCCGTTCGCATCTATGCCGACGACGGCAACGAAGTCGAGCGCCCCGTCAAGGAGAGTGAGCTCACGGCGGATGCGATGGAGCGCGGCCGGTTTCGCCACTTCATGCAGAAGGAGATTCACGAGCAGGCTGTCGCACTTGCCGACACACTCGAGGAGCGCATCCACGATAACCGGCTATTGGACGGAATCTTCGGTCCCGGTGCGGACGAGCTGTTCGCAGCGGTGCGGGCCGTGCACATCGTCGCCTGCGGCACGAGCTTTCATGCAGGGCTCGTAGCCCGTTACGAAATCGAAGAGCTCACGGGCCTGCCGTGCATGGTGGAGATCGCGAGCGAATATCGATACCGCAAACCTGTCGTGCCGGACGGAACACTGTTCGTTACGATCTCGCAATCGGGCGAGACGTTGGACACGCTCGAGGCACTGCGCGCAGCCAAGTGCCTCGGCTATCTCGGCTCCGTAGGGATTTGCAACGTCCCGGAAAGCTCGCTCGTGCGCGAGTCCGATTTCGTGCTTATGACACGGGCCGGGCCGGAGATCGGCGTGGCTTCGACGAAGGCATTCACGACACAGCTCGTAGCGCTCGGACTGTTGACGATCACGCTCGCGAAGCACCGTGGCATGGACGCGGCGACGGAAGCGGAACTCGTCGGTCAGCTCGTGGATCTGCCTCGGCTCGTCGAGCGGACACTGGAGCTCGACGACCAGATTTCCGAGCTCGCCGAGGATTTCGTCGACAAGCATCATGCGCTCTTCCTCGGCCGGGGAGTGTTGAATCCGGTCGCCATGGAGGGTGCGCTCAAGCTCAAGGAAATTTCCTATATCCATGCCGAGGCGTATCCGGCCGGCGAGCTCAAACACGGCCCGCTCGCGCTCGTCGACGAGGACATGCCCGTCGTCACGGTCGCGCCGAACGATGCGCTGCTCGAGAAGCTGCGTTCCAACCTTCAGGAGGTCCGGGCGCGCGGCGGCGAGCTTTACGTTTTCGCCGATGCGGATGCGAAGTTCGAGTCCGGCGAGGGCGTCGAGGTCGTGCGCATGCCCGTTCGCGCCGATGCGCTGCAGGTTCCGATTCTGTATACGCTGCCGCTGCAGCTACTGGCTTATCACGTCGCCGTGCTCAAAGGCACGGACGTCGATCAACCACGTAACCTCGCCAAATCCGTCACTGTCGAGTAGCGCTGGGCCGCGGGGCAAGGACGGCCGCCTCGGTCGTCTATTTCCAACACGCGTGAGGTAGCGCTAGAGGCGGCGGGCCTAGTGGCTGTAGGCAGGCAACAATCGGTTCTTGCCCGTGAGCGCGATTTTCTCCGAGTCGGCGAGCGCGTGGATGCGCTCGAGCGCAAGTCGGGTCAAGCGCATCTCGCCATCCGGGTCGGGCATGAAGCACGGCGGACGACGGCGCAGCGCATCCCATTGCTTCGAGCCGAGGATCTGAGTCAGATAGTCGAGGTTCTTTTTGATGAATACGACGTACGGGTTTTCTTCCTCGAAGAACGCTTCGAAATAGCGATACGCGTGGTTGAAGCTCGATTCGAGCCGGTGTCTTGCAAAGCGTTCGTAAAACGTCAACGTCTTGGCGAGCAGGTCCTGGCCGGATCGATAGCGGACGATCGTAGTCTCGGCGTCTTCCTCGATTGCGATGCCCGCAAGGACGAACTCGGCAAACAGCCTGTCGCGGCATTTTTCGAGATAGCAGCGGTCGGCCATCTGCGCGACCAGATCGGCAGTCCCGAGGAGATGACCGACCGTGCTGTCCTTCGGGCAATCCAGCTCGATCGTATCGAGGTTGAGCTCGTAGCCCGTGAAATGCACGATCTGGGTCGCGACGGGGACGAAGTGCTCCAGACCGAGCGTCGGCAGATAATCGCGCAGAAACTCCGCGCTGCGCGATACGTGCGTCAGCGTGTACTCGGCGCCGTTCACAGAAGTGCGGTCGTTGCGCCGGTGGCGCAGGTAACCCGAGTCGTGAAACAGAGCCGTGATCAAGCCGAGGCACGCGCGTTCGGCGCCGAGCCTATCGTCCGCCTCGGCCGAGCGCTCGTAGCCTGCGATGAGCCGCGCGAGGGCCAGCGTCATATCGAGCGTATGCTGGATGTCGTGATAGGCCGTATCGACACCGTGGTAGGACGGGTCGAGACCGCCGAATACGCGCTCGAAGTCCAAAAACGCGAGCCACACGGGATCGAACGCCGAATCCGGGTAGAGGTCGGCAAAGATGTCCGCCACGGCCTGGCGGACCTGCGTCGGCGAGCTGACTCTGACGCGGTCGGTGACGTCGTAGTCGCTGCGCCTTTCCTGATATCGATCGTCGCTGATCATGATCAAAACTGACTCGTTACAGGGATTTTACGGCCTGAGCAGACGCGCCGAAAGCGCTATATTCCGCGCGCCTGCGGGCGAATGGACCAGACTCGGGGTCTAAAGCTCGAAATCCGCGTAAACGGGCGCGTGGTCGGAGGGACGCTCGAGCTTGCGCGGCGCTTTGTCGATCGCAGCGCCGACGCAGCGCCGGCTCAATGCGCTGGAAGCGAGCACGAGGTCGATTCGCAGGCCCATGTTGCGGCGAAAAGCGGCCGCCCGGTAATCCCACCAGCTGAAGTTGCCATCGGGCTGGTCGAACAACCGATACGTGTCTTCGAAGCCGAGCGCGAGTATCTCCCGCAGCGCGGCTCGTTCCGCAGCGCTACATAGAACCTTTCCCGCCCAGCGTTCCGGGTCGTGCACGTCAGCATCCGCCGGCGCGATGTTGAAATCGCCGACGACGGCGGTGTGCTCATGTTGCGCGAGCTCATGACGCAGCTGCTCGCGCAGTGCCGCGAGCCAGTCGAGCTTGTATCGATATTTCTCCGAATCGACGCTCTGGCCGTTCGGCACGTATAGATTAAATAGACGCAGCGGTCCGATCCGCGCGCCGAGAACGCGCCGCTGCGGATCTTCGAAGCCGTCCAGCTCCGTCGTGATGTCCTCGATAGGCAGACGGCTGAGGACGGCAACGCCGTTATAGGTTGGTTGCCCGCTGAACGCGCACGTGTAGCCGAGCGCCTCGATCTCGCTGACCGGAAAATTTTCGTCGATGAGTTTCGTTTCCTGAAGTCCAAGCACGTCCGGCCGGGCCTGCTCGAGCCAGTCGACGACGTGCTCGAGCCGTACACGCAGGCTATTGACGTTCCAGCTCGCGATTCTCATGCTCGACTCCGTTCGTTGGACCCTTGCAGAACTGTGCTGCAGTTAGCGCCCGAAAGGCGGCAAATCTAGCACGAAGAAAACACGATTACTGGTGGCGCGAGCGCAGCGCAGGGACGAACGGCGTCGGCGGGACACGGACGGCAACGGTTTCCTGCTAAAGTGCGCCATCTTTTTCGGACGGGCTACGAGAATTTTCGGTGGCGGACTACGACCTCATAGTAATCGGTGGCGGTAGCGGTGGGCTCGCGGCTGCGCAACGCGCGGCCCTGCACGGAGCACGAGCACTCGTGTTCGAGTCGGGGCGTCTCGGGGGGACCTGCGTCAACGTCGGCTGCGTGCCCAAGAAAGTCATGTGGACGGCAGCACAGCTCGCCCATGCGATCCACGACGCCCGGGACTACGGCTTCGACTTGAACGTCGTAGGGCACGACTGGGGCCGGCTCAAGACCGCGCGTGACGCCTACGTCGAGTTTCTCAACGGTATCTATGCGCGCAATCTCGATCAAAACGACGTCGAGCTCGTTCGCAGCCGAGCGAAACTGCAGGGGCCTCGAGCCGTCATCGATGCGGACGGTCGAACGTACGCGGCCGAGCACATCATCATTGCAACCGGCGGCTACCCGAGCGTGCCTGCCGTACCGGGCGCAGATCTCGGCATTACCTCGGACGGCTTCTTCGAGCTCGAGTGGTGTCCCGAGCGCGTCGGTATCATCGGTAGCGGATATATTGCCGTCGAGTTCGCGGGCGTTCTGCGTGGCCTCGGCTCCGAGGTCAAGCAGTTCGTTCGTTACGACTCGGTGCTTCGCGATTTCGATCCGATGCTCAGCGGCCGGCTCATGGAGGAGCTCGCCGCGCAGGGCGTGGAAGTTGTCACGGGCGCGATTCCGCAGGGAATCAGCAGCCGAGACGGGCTGTGCCTGGAAACATTGGACGGCAGAAGCTTCGAAGGATTCGAAACCCTGATCTGGGCGATCGGGCGGGATGCCAGCACGCACGATCTCGGTCTCGAGCACGTCGGCGTCGTCGTTGACAGCTACGGCAACATATCCGTCGATGAGTATCAGGTGACGAACGTCGACAACATCTATGCCGTCGGGGACGTGACGGGCAAGGCCCAGCTCACGCCAGTCGCGATCGCCGCGGGCCGCCGTCTCGCGGACCGCGTATTCGGCGGGCAGGCAGACCGGCGCCTGAGCTACGACCTTATTCCGAGCGTCGTGTTCTCGCATCCGCCGATCGGCACGGTCGGGCTGACGGAGCCCGAGGCGCGAGCGCGGTATGCCGAGGACGAGATCAAAATCTACACATCTGATTTCGTGCCGATGTATCACGCATTGACGCAACAGCGGCCCAGAACCGCAATGAAGCTGGTTACGCTCGGCGACGACGAGCGCGTGATCGGCTGTCACATCATCGGCCCCGGCGCCGATGAAATGCTGCAGGGTTTTGCCGTCGCGATTCGCATGGGTGCGCGCAAAGCCGATTTCGACGACACCGTTGCGATTCATCCCACGAGCGCCGAAGAGCTCGTGACGATGCGTTAGTCGGAGCTCTCGCCGTAACCTCGATCAAAAGTAACCGGCGCTATGACCTTTAAGCGCAAGCGGGCGCGCTATGGGCTTATCGGGTGGGTTCCCGCTCACTACGCTCCGTCCGAATGACAGAGCGCGCCCGTTCTGCAAGCGGGGCCGTGCTGTCTCGGCGCCAATCACGCACGAGTGCACCAACGCTAGCGGATGCAACATAGGTAAAAGTTCTTCTATCGGCCCCGCGGCGCGGACGTCACTGCGCTCGGCGCGAACCGCACCCGCTGCCGACCACCAGGGATGGTGGAAGTGCCGGAGCTGCAGGAGCGAGTTCCGGCCCAGCGCGGTAATCGGTTTCGTCTTCGGTCGACCCGAATGATTACCGGCGAAGTTGCTGCAGAACCGGCGCCGTGTCGGGGCGCACGCCGCGCCAGATGTAGAACGACTCGGCCGCCTGCTCGACGAGCATGCCCCAACCCTGCGCGGCCTCTCGCGCGCCGTTGGCGCGGGCCCAGAGGACGAAAGGCGTGTCCTTGAGACTGTAAGCGAGGTCGTAGCAAAGCGTGTCCGGACCGACGCAAGCCGTCGGAAACGGCAGATCCTCGCCCCGCACGCCGGCTGACGTCGCATTGATGACGATGTCGAATGGGGCTTCGTCGGCCAGGGCGGCGAACGTGCTCGCCGAGAGAATCTCGGTCGAGTCGAGCTCGGCGATCATCCCGTCGGCGCGCTCGATCGTGCGATTCGCGAGAACGAGCGCGGCCGGCGCGGCCTCGACGAGCGGCAACAGGATGCCGCGCGCGGCGCCACCGGCGCCGAGCACGAGCACGCGGCGGCCTGCGACCGGCTCATCGAGCGTCTCGGTCAGGTCGCGCATGAAGCCGATGCCATCCGTATTGTCGCCGCGTATGCGTCCATCCGGCCGAAAGCTGATCGTATTGACGGCACGCGCTTTCTGAGCCTCCGGGCCGAGCTCGTTGCTGAGCTCGAAGGCTGCCTGCTTGTGTGGAACCGTGACGTTGAGGCCCTTGCCACCGGCTGCAGCGAACCCGCGAACGGCGGTCTCGAATGCCTCGGGAGCCGCGTCGATGAGCTCGTAGACGATATGTTGCTCGGTCTGGGTGGCGAACACCTGATGGATCACGGGAGACCGGCTGTGATCGATCGGATGGCCGACCACGGCGTACCGGTCTGGCTTGTCACCGGTCGTGTTCATCGCCCCCTCCTGCGTGTTTTTCCCCCGTCCCGCGAGCCGGAAGAGCGGCTATCCGGGACGCCGAGACGGTTTGTAGTTTACAGTACCTCGCAGCCCGATTTCGGGCCGTAATATCCGCCGTAATTCCCCGGTCTAATCCCATGTCGGAAGCCAGTGCCAGTGACGCCGCAAAGCTACGATTTGAGCGTCTAGTCGCACCGTGGCGCGATGACCTCTACCGGTATGCCGTCTGGCTCTGTAGAGATCCCAGCCTGGCCGATGACGTTGTGCAGGAGGCAATGCTCAGGGCATTCAGATCCCTTGGCAGCCTCAAGGATGAGGCGGTCGTCAAGGCCTGGCTACTGACGATCGTGCGTCGCGAGCACGCCCGGGTCTACGAGCGCAAGCGGCTCGACACTCGGGATATCGACGAGTTGAGCGCCGCCGACGCGGCCCTCATTGCGTCCAGCGAGGATACGGATATAGAGGACATGCGCAAGGCGATTTTCGAGCTCGACGACGAGTACCGCGAGCCGCTCGTGCTGCAGGTACTCATGGGATTGAGCACCGCAGAGATCGCCGAGGCGTTGGAACTGAAGCAGGGAGCCGTATTGACGAGATTGCATCGAGCGCGTAAGAAGCTCGTGGACCGCGTCAGGCCGGAACTCGGCTTTGCGAAGGACTGAGGCGCCATGGATTGCCAAGAGTACAGACAGCAGATCGAGACGGATCCGGCCCGGGTCGACGAGGCCGGTGCCGCCCACGAGCGTGACTGCGAGGCCTGCGCGGCCTACGCGCGGCGTTTACGCGAGTCGGAGCGACTCATCGGCGCTGCACTGCGCTTCGATGTCACTCGTGTGCGCGAGCACACAGGCGCATCGACCGGGCCCCGGCGACGCAGCTCGCTGAGCGCGACCTGGGCGATGGCCGCATCGGCAGCCGTCGCCGCCGTCGCGGTCTGGCTCGTTCTGACGTTCGTGCCGAGCAGCGATCCCGACAGGCTCGTCGCAGCCGTGCAGGATCACTGGTATCACGAACCCGCGTCATGGGTGCAGACGAGCGCGTCAGTCGATGGCGCTACGCTCGAGACGGCACTGTCGGGCACGGCGAGCGTAAACCTCGATCGCTTGAGTGTCGTCAGTTACGCGAGGTCCTGCCTCGTCAACGGGCGTTGGGTGCCACATCTCGTCGTTCAGGGCGAGGCCGGGCCCGTGATGCTGTTGCTGCTCTCCGGAGAGCATGTCACCGAGCCGTTGCCGCTGGATCTGCCCGACGAAGGTCTGCGCGGACTCATCATGCCGCTCGACGATGGCAGCATCGCGATTCTCGGTGAGGACGAGGAGTCGCTGGAGTCCCTGCAGCAGGACGTCGCCGACGCCGTCGAGTGGGCTATCTAGGCGAGATCGGCGTTCAGGCAGCCAGAGCGATCGTCGCGCGCCGCTGACGCTGCGCTAAACTGACGCGCGAATTCCATCCGCGAGCGATCCTGTGTCCCTGACGCGTTGCCCCTGGAGTCTCGGTGTCGACGATGCCTACCAGCGTTACCACGACGAGGAGTGGGGTGTGCCCGTGCGCGAGGATGCGAAGCATTTCGAGTTCCTCGTGCTCGAAAGCGCCCAGGCCGGCCTGAGCTGGGCGATCGTATTGCGCAAGCGGGAAGGCTACCGGCGGGCATTCGCGAATTTCGACGCAGAGCGCGTCGCCCGTTTCAACAGCCGGTCGGTCGAGCGGCTCGTCAACGATGCGCGCATCATCCGCAACCGTCAAAAGATCGTCGCCGCGATAAAAAACGCGCGCGGGTTTCTCGAGATACAGGAGGAGTTCGGCAGTTTCGACAACTACGTCTGGGAGTTCGTCGGCGGTGAGCCGATCCGCAACCGCTGGAAGCAACAATCCGACATCCCGGCGACGAGCCCGGAATCCGATGCGTTGAGCAAGGATCTCAAGAGTCGCGGATTCAGCTTCGTCGGCTCGACGATCATCTACGCGCACATGCAGGCGACGGGCTTGATCAACGACCATGTCGTCGACTGTTTCCGTTACAAAGCGTGTCAGAAGCTCGCCGGCACCGGACCGTAATGCCGCCAGTGATCAGCCGAAAGCACTCGGCGCCTATTCTCTAACGTCATTGGACGCGCTTTGGGCCCATCGGGTGGGTTTCCGCTCACTGCGCTCGGCGCGAACCGCACTCGCTGTCGACCGCCACGGACGGCGGAAGTGCAGCAACTGCAGGCGCAAGTGCCGGCCCGGCGCGATCACCCGTGTCGTCTTCGTTTCGCACGGCGTGACCGACCCCATCCATCGAGATTACGGGGAATCGATGCGCAGCAGCGTCAAGCCGTAGAGACCGCTGGGCGTGTGGTGGGATATGCCGCCGAGGTAACGCGTCGCGGGGATCAACGGCCCCCAAGCGACGTCGAGACCGCCTCGGTCGCCGTCGGTCACGGTCGTCGGGAAAATCACGCTGGCGTTGCCCACGACGTCGTTCAGGCCGAACGACCATGCGAACAGCGTGTACTGCGCGCCGGCGCCGCCCATGATCTCATCGGTCTCGAAGCCGTGCACGAGAACGGCGTAAACGCCCGGCTCGGGTGAGAGCAAGTCGATCTGCTCCTCGGACGTGAAAGTGGCACTCTGCGCGATTTGTGAACATTGGTTGTCGGGGCAATAGAAGACGTAGAGATCGAGATCGTCGTTGCCGTCCGTGTACTGATCGAATAGTGAGAAACGCGCATAGAGCTGATCCGGCGGCACGTCGACGAGATGGACGTTGACGCCGTTGTCCATTCGAAACGAGAACGTATTGGTCGGATCATCATTGATCGCGCATGGGATACTGACATCGTTCTGATCGCGGCAAAAATCGACGAGTGCCGCCCGCAAGCCGTGCACCTGCGCCTGATAGGCGCCGGTATAGCCGAAGGCGACGGGAATGGTCGTGCCGCCACTGGACGAACGAAAGCTCAGCTCGCGGGGTGCGCGCAGCGAGACCGGGCGTACGGCGACTGCGTTTACGACGTCGCGGGTATCGTCCGACCAGGTGATACGGCCAAACGACCAGGCGTCTAGCGGAGCGTTCTGCCGCTGAAAGCTCACGCTGAATTCGCCCGTCTGCCCAGTGTCGAGGCTCAGGCTCGTCGGAGTCACGGTCACGTCGAGCCCCAACGGCTCCTGAACTACTGACGTGTACGTGGCTGGTGGGCCGACGTTCGTCACGCGCCGTGTCACGACGTCGCCGCTGACGAGGTGGCCGACGCCGATCGATGCGACGTTCACGTCGCGCGCGTTCATGGAGTAGCCGGCCGCGGCAAGGATCGCGCAGTCGGCTTCCGGGTACGGCGACGGCTCGTAGCCGCACAGATACGCCGCGTGCTCGAGAAATGTCGAATCGAAGACGAGGCCGGGATCGATCGCACGATTCGGGTCGATGTGGCCGGCGCCGGTATCGAAAGGCCCGGCCGGCGTGACGCCGTCTTCGGTGCGCACACCGCCTTGGGCCGACGTCGTCAACGCCGACTTCAGCTGCGCCGGCGTCCAGTCGGGATTTGCCTCCTTGAGCAGGGCAGCAACGCCGGCTGTCTCGGGTGCGGACATCGACGTGCCGCTCAGATACTGGTAGAGCTCGCCCTTGAGGCCGTTGGCGACCTGGGGCGAGTGACCGGCAAAGATCTCCACGCCGGGCGCCGTGATATCGGGTTTGAGAAAATCGGGATCGGCTATTGACGGTCCGCGTGACGAGAAATCGCCGAGCACCTTGCCCGAGTCCGAGCGCGTCAGAAAGACGCCCTTCGCGAGCTCGACACGGATGACCGTCTCTGCGACGAGCTCGTCGACGAGGGTCTGGCCGTCGGCCGTGGATATCATGACGGCCGGGATGTCCACGCTGCCGGGCGTGCCTCGCATGACGATCGGGTCGCCCGCGTCGCTATAGACCACAGCTGCAATGGCCCCAGCATCGGCAACGCGAGCGAGCTTGACTTCGAACGTGCATCCGCCGCGCTGCAACAGCGCGATTTTGCCGTCGAGGTCGGATTCGTCGACAAGCGGCTCACAAGCGTCACGGATCGACCCGTTGAGACCGTCCGCGAGAAATTCCTGCCCGTCGTCTACGAGACCCAGCTCGCCCTCCAGGGATTCCCGCTCCCGCAGTTGAGGCGTGAAGTTGGCTTCCTTCATCTCGATACGCTCAGCGAGGCGCTCGGGCTCGACGATCGTGATCGCCTCGTCAAAGCGATTTCCGGTCTGGGTCGAGGCCGCGACGGTCAACACCCACGGCGCGCCCGCAGGCGAGCCGATTGTCGCGCGTGCCGGACCGTCATTGCCGGCCGCAACGACGCTGAAGACACCGGCCTCGAGCGCGTTGAGCAGCGCGATTGAGTCGGGTGCGTCGAGTCCGGCCTCGAGATTGCCGACGGAGTAATTGATGATGTCGGCGCCGTCTGCCACGGCATCGTCGATGGCGCGAACGAGATCGGAGGTGTTGCAGCTCGCGCGTATCTCGTCCGGTTTGAGCCAACACGCCTTGTAGGCGGCAACGCGTGCGCTCGGCGCGATCCCGGAGATGCGACCGATGCGTATGCCAAAGAGGTCGGCCGTCACCTCGTTGCCCGCGATCGTCGTTGCGATATGCGTGCCGTGCCCGTCGGCATCCCGGGGCGAGACGAATTCGCCGGGGTCGAGCGCGTTGCGGCTCAGGAAGCCGTCGATGTAGAACCGCGCGCCGACGAGCTTGTTGTTGCAGTCGGTCGGCTCGAAGCCCTCGCCGCCTTCGCACGCGCCATGAAAATCGTCAGGTGGATCGAACAGAGACTCGAGCGGCGGATTTCGGCGGACGGCGCCGCATAAAAACAAGCCGAGCCAGGACGCTTCGGCCCAGTCCGACTGACACCGTTGCGGAATCAGCTCCTTCGTGTCGTCGAGCGACGGGTGTCCAGGCGTAATGCCGCTATCGATGACCGCGACGATGATGCCTTCACCGCGCAGCTTCAGATCGGCGCGCAGGCCGCCGCTCTGATTCTCGAGGCCGAGAAACACGGCGCTGTTCGTCGTCTGCAAGCGCTGCTCCGTGTCGACCCAGATTCGGCTGACCATGGGGTCGCGGCGCAACCGCGAAACCTGATCGGCTGTCAATACTGCTGCGAACCCGTTGAACGCATAGCGGTAACTGTGCAGCTTCTCGGTGCCGACGCCCGCGCTCGCGAGCAGGCGATCATGGCTGTCCTCGAGATGCTTGGCATAACTTTGCACGGCACTCGAGGTCGGCTCGATCTTGGCGTTGGCGGGCGGGCGCGTGGGCGCGAATCCCGCCCGCCCGCCGGCATAGTTGACGACGGCGGGCTCACGGAGCTGCACAATGTAGATGTCGCTGCCGCCTTTCGCGGGCCGCGCGGGCGCCGTGAGACTCAGCGGCGTCGACGGTGCCGCGTGCTCGAGCGCCACGGCAGTGCCGAGGCTTGCGGCCAGCCAAGCGACGGCTGATGCCGCGAGTGCAGCTATGCGCGAAACGGCCATGACGTCGTCGAGATCTGCAGCGGCATATGCCTGGTCGTTCTGGGACTTATGGATGATCGTTGAGACGGTATCACATGCCCAAGCGAGTCCCAACGCGCAGCCTTGCAACGACCTCAGACTAACCCCCGCGCAAATAGGCGCCGGTCAGCCCGTCGCGGATAGCTGTCGGGCGCTCGAGGCCACCGAGGGCACCGGCCAACACGTAATCGATGTCGTCGCCGAGTGCGCGACGGACTGCCCTTGCGCTGAGCAGTGGCGGTCCCCCTGCCCGGTTGGCGCTCGTCGAGATCAGCGGCGTGCCTGCCTGCAGGCAGAGTGCGCGAGAGACTGCGTGGTCCGTGACACGCACGGCCAGCGTGTTTCTGCCGCCTGTCAGCAGCGCCGGTGCTTCGGCGCGGGCCGGCAGCACCCAGGTGACGGGACCCGGCCAGCTCGCGAGAATTTCCTCGCGCAGCCCGTCGTCCGGGATCGTCACGAACGGTGCGAGCTGCTCGAGGCTGGCTGCGATGAGCAGCAGGCCTTTTCGCCACGAGCGGCGCTTGATGCGCAGCAGGCGCTCGATGGCGTCGAGGTTCGTCGGCCGGCAGCCGAGCCCGTAGACGCCTTCGGTCGGATAGGCGATGACGCCGCCGTTGTCGAGCGCGCGCACGGCCTCGACGACTCGCAGCAGAGTTCGGCTGTCCTGGGCGTCGATGAGCATGGCCGGAGTTTTAGCCCGCGCCGGAGCGGATCGCAACCAGGCGACTGTGATGTCCCCGGCGCCATTCGCAACGGTCGCCTCGTACCGATACGTTCGTGCTAACCAGATGCCGGCTGTGCTTCGTCGCTGCCGGCTTTGGCGTTGCGCTTGCCTTTCTTCGATGCGCGTTTTTTGCTCGAAGCTTTCTTCGAAGCTTTCTTCGCAGCCTTCTTCGCAGCTTTCTTCGCAGTCTTCTTCGCTGTCTTCGTTGCGGCCTTCTTCGTTGCCTTCTTCGTCGTCTTTTTCTTGCCTTGCCGGCCTCGGCGTTCCGGCGCAGCGGCGATGAGCTCCTGGCATTCCTCGAGCGTCAACGCGGAGGGAGCGCGGTCCTTGGGTATCTTTGCGTTCTTTTTGCCGTCGGTGACGTACGGCCCGTAGCGGCCGTTGAGCACTTGAATCTCGGCATCCGGAAAATCCTGAATGATCCGATTGGCATCGGCAATCTTCTTCTCTTCGATGAGCTCGAGCGCTCTCGGCAGCTCGATCGTGTAGGGATCGTCGCCGCGAATCGATACGAACTTGTTGCCGTAACGCACGTAGGGTCCGAACCGTCCAATGCTTGCGGAGACGGGTTCACCGTCGGGTGTCTCGCCGAGCTTGCGCGGCAGCTTGAATAGATCCAGCGCCTCCTCGAACGTGATGTCGTCCATCTTCTGACCCGGACGCAAACCCGCGAACAGCGGCTTCTCATCGTCGTCTTTCGTTCCGATCTGCACAAATGCGCCGTAACGGCCCATGCGTACGCTGACCGGCCGTCCACTCTTGGGATCGTCGCCGAGCACGCGGGCCTGCGAGGCCTGCTCCCGCGTGACGGACGACTCGGTGTGCTCGACGAGCGCGTTGAAGTCCTTCCAGAATCCCTCGAGCAGAGGAATCCATTCGCTCTCGCCACGGGACACGGCGTCGAGCGTGTCCTCGAGCTGCGCCGTGAACTCGTAGTCGACGTACCTGGCGAAGTGCTCAGTTAAAAATCGGTTGACGACTTTGCCCACATCGGTCGGAATGAAGCGGCGATTTTCCATCTCGACGTACTCGCGATTGCGCAACGTGGAGATGATCGAGGCGTACGTCGACGGCCGACCGATCCCGTATTCCTCCAGCGCTTTGACGAGCGTCGCCTCGGAATAACGCGGCGGCGGCTCGGTGAAGTGCTGTTCGCTCTGCAGCTCGACGAGGGACAGCTCGTCTCCTTTCTCCAATGGCGGCAAAATCTTGTCGCGTTCGTCCTGGACCGTGTCGTCGAGGCCTTCCTGGTAAACGGTCATGAATCCGGGCTTGACGAGCACGGAACCCGTCGCGCGAAATGCGATTTTCGAGTCGGGCGACTTTCCGGCCGCGAGATCGATACGCACGGTGTCGAATACGGCCGGCGTCATCTGCGAGGCGACGGTGCGGCGCCAGACGAGCTCGTAGAGCTTGAATTGATCCGCGCTCAGGCTGCGCTTGAGCTCCTCGGGGGCGCGCAGCGCAGACGTCGGACGTATCGCTTCATGCGCTTCCTGGGCGTTTTTCGCTTTGGTCGTGTACTCTCGCGCCGCCTCGGGCAGGTTCTCCTCGCCGTACCGCGTTACGATGACCTCTCGCAGCTCGTCGAGCGCCTCACGGGCCACCGTGACCGAGTCGGTGCGCATATAAGTGATCAGTCCGACCGCGCCATCGCCGATTTCGATGCCCTCGTACAGGCGCTGCGCAACCATCATTGTCTTCTGTGCGCTGAATCCGAGCTTTCTCGAGGCCTCCTGCTGCAGCGTCGAGGTCGTGAACGGCGCGGACGGGTTGCGGCGGCGCTGTCTCTTCTCGACGTTCGCAACGTTCAGAGTTCCGTCTGCGGTCGTGCGAATGAGGTCCTCGGCCTCGCGTACGGCCGCCTCGTTCGTGAACGTGAATTGCTCGACCTTCTCGTCTGCGAACGTGAACAGCCGCGTCGTGATCTCGTCCTCGCCGTGCTTGGCCAGCGCACCGATCGTCCAGTACTCCCTGGGCTTGAAAGCGGAGATCTCGTCCTCGCGTTCACAGATGAGCCGCAGGGCAGGACTTTGCACCCGCCCGGCCGAGAGACCACGCCGAACTTTTTTCCACAACAGCGGCGAGAGATTGAACCCGACGAGATAGTCGAGCGCACGGCGCGCCTGTTGCGCGTTGATCAGATGTTCAGAGAGCGTTCGCGGAGATTCAATCGCCTCCTGAATTGCGCGCTTCGTGATCTCGTGAAACACCACGCGGCTGACACCGCGGTCATCGAGAAGGCCGCGCTCCTTGAGGACCTCGTAGATATGCCAGGAGATGGCTTCGCCTTCGCGATCGGGGTCCGTGGCCAGATATAGATGCTCGGCTTTCTCGAGCTCTTTGGCAATTCGATCGAGATGCTTTTTGTTCTTCTCGATGAGCTGATACTTCATCGCGAAGTCTTGATCGGGATCGACCGCGCCTTCCTTGGGCACGAGGTCGCGCACGTGTCCGTAAGAGGCGAGTACCTGAAAGTCCTTGCCGAGATACTTCTCGATCGTACGGGCCTTCGCAGGCGATTCGACGATGACGAGATTTGCGGTCATCGCGGGCTTACCGCCTCGCAGAGCAGTGGAGATCGGCAACCGGGGGTGTTTTTACAGCTTCGATCCATGATTCTGTATATCGACAGTGAGCGCTCAGGTCACCGGACGAAATCTGCGGAGTCGAGCGGAATCGGTGGCTTCAGTTCACCCAGCCCGGATCGTCTGCGAAGACGAGGTCCTCCATGCGGGCGTAGGCTTGCTCCTGGCCGGGCTGGCTGAACAATACCATCATGACGACCCATTTGATTTGCTCGATGTCGATGTCGCTGCCGTCGAGCGCCATGAGCCTATCGATGACGAGCTCGCGCTGCGTCGGGCTCAAGATTCCGATTTGCTCCAGATGGAGCATGTAACCGCGGCACAGAGAATCCAGACGCTCCTGCTCGAGACGATCGTATATGCGTACGGTCGCGGATCTGGGTGCCGGTGCATCGGCAGCCACGTCGTTGACGTTCAGGCCGTCGAGCCAGTCGAGCGCCCTGTCGATCTCGCGCTCGCGAAAGCCGGCTCGCTCGAGCTCTTCGCGTAGCTCGTTGCGGTCCGGCTCGGGTTCGTCCTCGCTGTCGACGAAGCACTCGAACAGGTACATGAGCACGTCGAGAACGGTTTCTTTCATGAGTTCCTCTTCGCCAGGCGAGCGTATCGGCCGCCCGGCAATGCCTCGACTTGCCCTTGCAATTCCAGGATCAGGAGCATGGAGGAAAGCTCTGCTGGCGTCAATCCGCTGCGATCGGCCAGCGACGTGAGGTCTGCGGGGTCGAAGCCCATGGTCTCGAGCAGCGCCGCGTACGCAGTTTCTTCTGTTAAAGCGTGCGCGTCGGCCGCGTTCGCGCGGTCCGGGTCGGTGCGCTCGATCCGAGTGCCGAGCAGCGGGGCGAGCTCGACGAGAATGTCGGCAGCGTCGTCGACGATCTTTGCACCTTGCCGTATGAGCGCGTGACATCCTTTGGCCAGCGGGTTGTGTATCGAACCCGGGATTGCAAAAACCTCCCGACCGTACTCGGCTGCGAGCCGCGCCGTGATCAGCGACCCGCTTTGCCGTGCTGCCTCGACGACGAGTGTGCCGAGACTGATACCCGCAATGATCCTGTTGCGCTGCGGAAAATTGGACCGGCGCGGCGGCGTGCCCGGGGGAAACTCCGAGACGAGTGCGCCCTGTGTCGCAATGCGTTCGCCGAGCGCGGCGTTGGTCTGCGGGTAGATGCGATCGAGTCCGCAGCCAAGCACCGCGAGCGTGCCGGCTCCGCCGTCGAGCGCGCCCTCGTGGCTCGCCGCGTCGATACCGGTCGCAAGCCCGCTCGTGATCGTGAACCCACGCTCGGACAAGTGACAGGCAAACTGCTCGGCCGTTTCGCGGCCGTTATGCGTCGGATTGCGGCTGCCGACAATTGCGAGCTGTGGGCTGTCGAGCAGCGCAAGATCGTTCCCACGCACCCATAGCGCGATCGGCGCATCGGACAGCGTCCCCAGAAGCCTCGGATAGCGTGCGTCGCACAGGCCGATGAGATGTCGATCGGGTCCGTCGAGCCACGCGCGCCATGCGTCGAGCGTCGGCGCGTCGGCGTCGCGCAGCCGGGCAGCCGCGACCGGCGTGACGCCGGCCGCTGCGAGGTCGGCGTCGGACAGGCCGACGAGCGCCTCGGCGCTGCCGTGGGTGCGCAGTAGCTCGCGCCAGTGCGTACCGCCCGAGGAGGCGGCGTGCAGGAGGCGAAGCCATGGCTCAGTCGCCATGGCAAAGGCATCGAGGTGTTATCGGCGGCGCGCGCCGCCCGGGTCGAGGATCGCGTTCAGGGGTTGCGGACGATGTCCATGACGCGAATCTCGTTCGTGGCCTCCATGACCAGGGCATAGCTAATCCGGTCGAAGATGCGGAAGACCATCATGGTCCCGGCGGGCACGTCCGGCAAGCGGACTTTGTCCGCGAACAACCCCGTTCGGCCGATCCGGTCGGTGATGACCTCGCCGGCCTGATAGGCCCGCAGCACGTGGCCGGGCTCGAGCCCGTCGCGCGCGCCGCGGTTGAGAATGACGACCTGATACTGGCCGATGAGCGAAATGCCATCGACGACGGAGATGATCGTGCCGTCGACATCGCTCTCCGGCGCGCGCGGAAAATAGTTCGCGGGCGTCTGACTCTCGTCCACGAGCAGGTAGTCGCCCGTCAGCGTCTCGCGTGCGCTTTCGGTCAGCAGCACCGTGGACGGGTCGCCGGTCTGGACGATGCGGCCCTGGCCAACGTAGAGCCCTTCGTAACCGATGACGGCGCCGTCATCGGGATCGACGAGCTCGTCGCCGAGGTGGACGAGCGAGAACACGGTTCCGACCGGGGCGCTCGTGCCGCGCACATAAACGTTCTGACCGGCGCTGCCGACGAGACCCTCGGCATGGGCGAGCACGTAGGGCAGCGTTTCGAGTTGACTCGTTTCAACGATAGCCTGGCGCGACAGGAAGCCTCGCAGCGTCTCGAACGGTATTGTCGGAATCGCCTCCTCGAGCGGCTCGGAGCGGACGCGTGGTGAGAGCCGCCTGACATCCCCGGCGGCCACCGCGCCTCGCTCGAGCTGAATGACCGGCTGGCCATCGACGTACGCGAGCGAGAGCACGTCACCGGGAAAAATCAGATGTGGGTTCTCGACCTGAGGATTGATCTGCCAGATCTCGGGCCAATACCACGGATCCTGCAGGAACATGCTCGCGATGTCCCACAGCGTATCGCCCGGGACGACGACGTAGCGGTCCGGATGACGCGGATTGACGAGCACGGGCGACGGCGTGACCTGACCGACGGCCCGAAGACCGTGAGCGTGGCGTGAGAACGGCTCGGACGTGCCGAACGATGGGTTGGTGGTAGGCTCGTGGACAGCTGCCGAGGATTGCTCCAGCCGGCTTTGACTCGTACTGCAGGCGGTGGCCAGTCCCAGGACCGTGGCGGCGAGCGCGGCCATGACGACGGGGCGGAGGGCTGGCAGGTACGCGTTGAACATGTCTGGAGGCTCCCTGGTGGAGATCGATATGGCTCGAAAATGACCCTCAGAGGCCGGCTGGTATAATCCTAGCGGCCTGTCGAGGCCTAGAAAATCCGCAATCCGACTTCGGAAGGATCAAGACTATTCCTGTAAACTCAAATAGTTAAGTTAACTTCGACGCGTTATACACGATATCCCAGGCTAACCACAATGGCGCAACTCCCAATTCTCGAGTACCCGGATCCACGGTTGCGAATTCGCGCGGAACCGGTCACAGAATTCGATGACGATCTCCGTCAGCTCGCCGCGGACCTGCTCGAAACGATGTATGCCGCGCCGGGGATCGGCTTGGCCGCAACCCAGGTCGA
This sequence comes from Gammaproteobacteria bacterium, assembly GCA_041623375.1. Taxonomy (GTDB): domain Bacteria; phylum Pseudomonadota; class Gammaproteobacteria; order Steroidobacterales; family Rariloculaceae; genus JAHEEM01. The sequence continues at coordinate 18,905 of JBFJXA010000017.1, forward strand.
CGTCCATAAGCGGGTTCTTGTCGTCGATGTGTCCGAGGAGCGCAACGAGCCTTTCTGTCTCGTCAATCCGGAAATCCTCAGCGCAGAAGGGCAGGTGAGCTACGAGGAGGGCTGCCTGTCGGTCCCGGACGTTTTCGAAGCCGTAGACCGCGCAGAACGAATCGAGGTCTCGGCGCTCGATCCGAACGGCGAGCGTATTCATATCGAAGCGGAGGGACTGCTCGCCATCTGCATCCAACATGAGATCGACCATCTCGACGGTAAGCTTTTCGTCGACTACCTTTCGGCGCTGAAGCGCGATCGCCTGAAGAAGAAGACGCTAAAGAAGGCCAAACGAGAAACCGGTGATCGCCGCGAAGACGCAGTCGGCTCACCGGCGCCCGTGATCTGAGCCGAGACACGGGTGGGCCGGCCGGCAGCGATTGCATTCGCAGGCACGCCGCAGTTCGCGGTGCCGGCCTTACGGGCACTCATCGATGCGGGGTTCACGATCCCGCTGGTGCTAACACAGCCGGACCGGCCCGCCGGGCGCGGCCGGCAGATCGCGCCGAGCCCGGTCAAGGCGCTCGCGCTCGAAAAGGCCCTCAACGTGCGCCAGCCGGAGCGCATTCCCGCGTCGCCGCCGGCCGATTCGAGCTGGGGCGCGCGCCCGGATGTGCTCGTCGTCGCAGCGTACGGCCTGCTTCTGCCACCGTGGCTTCTCGACTGGCCACGCGTCGCGGCCGTGAATATTCATGCGTCGCTGCTGCCGCGCTGGCGCGGTGCCTCGCCCATCCATTATGCGATTCTCGCCGGTGACGCGGAGACGGGAATCAGCATCATGAGCATGGTGTCGAAGCTCGACGCCGGACCGGTCTATGCGCAGGAGCGACTGCCGATCGCCTCGACGGATACAACGGGACAGCTGCACGACCAGCTCGCAGCCATGGGCGCACAGCTTTTGCTATCGACCTTGCCCGGTATCCTCGACGGTTCCGTCGAAGCGAAGCCGCAGGACGAAACGGACGTCACCTACGCGCCGAAAATCGGTAAGGCCCAGGCGAAGCTCGATTGGCGCCGCGAGGCCGAGGTGCTCGTCCGACAAGTGCGCGCGTTCAATCCGTGGCCCGTCGCCGAGGCGAGTCTCGACGACGGGCGCACCCTGCGCATCTGGAGCGCGGCATCGCTCGATGCCTCATCGACGGCGGCGCCGGGCACCGTGATGGCGGCGGGCCCCGACGGTATCGACGTCGCCACGGGCAAGGGCCTGCTGCGTATCGAGGTACTGCAGCCGCCGGGCTCGCGGCCAATGGATGCGAGCGACTATCTGAACGCGCACAGTCTGTCGGGACATCGATTTGTCGTCTGACCGCCCCGCGGCCAGCCAGCAAGGCGGCCGTGTTCGTGCGCTAGCCGCCCGCGTAAACGCGGCTGTCGTCAGCGCCGGCGAGTCGCTCGACCGCGCGCTCGCCGCGGCGCCGATCGACGATGCGCGGGATGCCGCGCTACTGCGCGCGATCTCTTACGGAGCGCTGCGTTGGCACGATCGCATTCAATGGCAGGTGGAGCAGCTTTTGAGCCGCCCGCTGAGCCGGCGCGACGTCGAGCTCGCCGGCCTCCTGCGCGTCGGGCTGTTCCAACTGCAGTGGCTGCGCATTCCCGACCATGCGGCCGTGGCAGCGACCGTGGCCGCCGCTGTCACGCTCGGTGTCGGACGAGCGAAAGGGCTCGTCAACGCTGTTCTGCGTCGTTTTTTGCGCGAGCGAGAGATGCTGGACAGCCGCATGCAGGCGAGCCGCGAGGCGCTCGTGAGTCATCCGCGTTGGCTCATCGATCTGCTCGAGGCGGATTGGCCGGATCGGGCCGAGGCCATCCTGGCCGCCAACAATGCTCCGCCGCCGATGTGGTTGCGTATCAATCGACTGCGCACGACGACGGCCGCGTATCTCGAGCAGCTCGAGGCCGCAGGCATAGAGGCGACGGCGCCGGCCCGGCTCGCCAGCGCGGTCATGCTCACCGAGCCCCGCCCGGCCGCGACGCTGCCGGGTTTCGCCGCGGGCGAGGTATCGGTGCAGGATGCCGCCGCCCAGCTCGCGGCAGGCTTTCTCGATCCACGCCCGGGCCAGCGCGTGCTCGATGCGTGCGCGGCTCCGGGCGGCAAGGCCGCGCACCTGCTCGAAACCTGCCCGGAGATCGAACGCCTCGTCGCCTTGGATCGGGATCGCGAACGTCTCGCGTCGCTGGAAACCGGGCTCGCGCGGCTGGGACTGGCCGCGACGCTCGTGCAGGGTGATGCGTCTGAGCCTGCGCAGTGGTGGGACGGTGTGCCGTTCGACCGCATCCTGCTCGATGCCCCGTGCAGTGCGCTCGGTGTCATTCGGCGTCACCCCGACATCAAGCGCCTCAGGCGGCCGGACGACATTCCCGCGATGGCGGCCCGACAGGCTCGCATGCTCGCTACGCTCTGGCCGTTGCTCGCCCCGGGCGGGCGGCTGCTCTACGTGACCTGTACCGTGGCGCGGTGCGAGAACCAGGCTCAGGTCGAGCGTTTTCTGGCCGCCACGGGCGATGCGGCGCCGGATCCGCCAGGCGCCGGAACGCCGCGGCAGATCCACCCCGGGGAGGCTAATATGGATGGGTTTTATTATGCTTGCCTTCACAAGAACGAGATGAAGTGAGACCTCCCTCGTGTACGCCGCGGCCGCCACCCTTGCAGAGCAGAGCCGCCGGAGCCCGCCGGCTGCGGTAGTTGCGCTCTGCGCGCTCTGCCTGGCTGCCTCATCCGTCGCGGCCCAGGAGGAAGATCCCGGACGTTTCGAGGTCCGCTCGGCGAGCGTCGAGCTCGATGAGGGCATCTACTTCCTCAACGCGTGGCTGGAGTACCGGCTCTCGAGCGGCGCGCGAGAGGCGCTCGAATCCGGCGTGTCGCTGACGATCGAGATCGAGGTCGAGTTTCTGCGTAGCCGCCGATTCTGGTTCGACGACTCTGAAGCGAGCCTGCTGCAGACTTACGTCTTGCAGTATCACGCGCTCAGCGAGCGGTATCTCATTCTGAACAGCAACACCGGCGAACAGAGTTCTTTTGCCAATCTGTTCTCGGCGCTGAATTTTCTTGGACGCGTGAACCGCTTGCCGCTTATCGACGAGGCGCTACTCCAAGCCGGCGAGCCTTACGAGATCCGCGTTCGCACGAGTTTGAGCACCGAGGACTTTCCGGGCCCGCTGCGCCTGCTGACTTTCTGGCGACGCGACTGGTCTCTACGCAGCGAGTGGTACGAATGGCCCTTGGGCGACTGAAACGCGTCGCGTACATCGCGGCTTTGATCTTCGCAACGCTGTTATGGCTGACCGTCCTGCTGCTGTTTTCGCAAGTGGCGCAGAACTCCGAGGAGTTCGCCCGTCTGCAGCCGTGGATATTGCTCATCAACCTCGCCGGCATCGCCGTCCTGTTGCTGCTGATCATCGGCAATTTCGTTCGGCTGATCAGGGATTATCGACGCCACGTGCCGGGCGCGCGGCTCAAGGCCCGCATGATGATCATGCTCGTGCTGCTGACCGTCTCGCCGCTGCTGATCGTTTATACGTTTGCCGTGCAGTTCATCAACCGCGGAATCGACAGCTGGTTCGACGTTGACGTCGCGC
>JBFJXA010000018.1:0-21992 GCA_041623375.1 Gammaproteobacteria bacterium
CGATCAAGCGGCGGCACATTGACGACATCAATGAAGGAGAATCGCCATGAGCAAATTCAATCTGCGAGGGCTCTGTCATGCGCATCCACGGTTTGCGGGCGTCATTGCTGCGGTCGGGACACTCGCACTGGCAGCCGTGATCGTGCTGTTCGCCTGGAACAGCTTCGCCGTGCCGGTATTCGAGGTGGATGCGCTGCGGTACAAGGAGGCGCTCGGGCTGACGCTGTTGATCAGTGTCGCCGGACATCTTCTGAGGCCGCGGCATCGGTATGGATCTCGGCATTCCGAAATTCAGACATGATCAGCCAGCGTGGTACAGTTTTGAAGCGGTAAGATAGTCGACCGCCCCTTCGACTGGACACTCGAGCATGATGAAACGTGTCGGTCTCTTGACGGCGGTGGTGGTTTTGGCCGCCACCGCCGTCTGGTACCTCACCCGCCCGCAGGCCGTCGGCGTGAGCCTCATCACGGCCGATCTCGGGACAGTCACGGCGACCGTTACCAACACGCGAGCGGGCACGGTCGATGCGTGTCGGCGTGCCGGTCTTTCGCCGCCCCTCGGCGGACAGATTGCGTTGCTGCCCGTCGCCGACGGCGACGTCGTCGAGCAGGGCCAGCTGCTGCTCGAGCTCTGGAATGACGATCTGCGTGCCCAGCTCGACCTTGCGCTCGAAGAGGCGAATGCTTCGCAATCCCGCGCCGAGGAATCCTGTGTCATTGCTGCCGTCGCACGCCGCGAGGCGGATCGGCTCATGAGCCTGCGTGAAGACGGGCTGTCGTCCGAGGAGGATACGGAACGCGCCGTCGGCAATGCTCAAGCCCGTGCCGCAGCCTGCACGGCGGCGCGTGACGGAACCCGCGTCAGCGATGCGCGGGTTAAAGTGGCCGAGGCTGCGCTCGACAGAACGCGGCTGACGGCGCCGTTCGCGGGGGTCATCGCCGAGATCAACGGCGAGCTCGGTGAATTCGTGACGCCTTCGCCGATCGGTATTCCGACGCCACCGACCGTCGACCTCATCGACGCCAGCTGCTTGTACATCAGCGCACCGATAGACGAAGTCGATGCCCCTCGCGTCAGGCCGGGACTTTCGGCGCGCATCAGTCTCGACGCTTTCGCTGACCGCACGTTCTCCGGCCACGTGCGGCGCGTCGCGCCGTACGTCCTCGACGTCGAGCGGCAGGCACGCACGGTCGAGATCGAAGCCGAGATCGACGATCCCGACAAGAGCGCGTTGCTGCCGGGCTACAGCGCCGACGTCGAGGTCTTGCTCGCGCGCGAGGAGCGCGTGCTGCGCATACCGACAGCCGTCATCGTCAACGGCAATGAGATCTTCGTCTACGATCCCGACAGCAGGCGCATCGAGCGCCGGTCTGTGGAAACCGGCGTTGCCAACTGGGAGTTCACGCAGGTTTTGAGTGGCCTGGAAGCGGGTGAGCTCGTCGTGACCTCGGTCGATAGAGCGGGCGTCGCCGACGGTGCCCTGGCCGAGCCACAATAGCGCCGGGCCGGAATCGGCTCCTACGAGATTGGCCGACCTCGACCGATGATGCGCCTGGAGCAGGTCTGCCGGGATTTTCTGGTCGGCGATCAGGTCGTGCACGCGCTCGACCGCGTCGATCTGGAGATTCGAGCCGGTGAATACATTTCCGTCATGGGTCCCTCGGGCTCCGGCAAATCGACGTTATTGAATCTTCTCGGACTGCTCGATCGTCCGACATCGGGTACGTACTGGCTCAACGACGAAGACGTCTCGTCGCTCCCGGACAATGCGCTCGCCGAGCAGCGGCAGCGCAACATCGGGTTTATTTTTCAGTCGTTTCATTTGATTCCGCGACTCAGCGCACTCGAGAACGTCGAGCTGCCGCTCGTGCTCGCAGGGGCTGCGGTCAAGGAACGGCGCGAGCGCGCGCGCGAAGTCCTCGACGCCGTGGGACTGAGCGCGCGGCTCGACCATCGACCCGATCAGTTGTCGGGCGGCGAGCGCCAACGTGTCGCGATCGGCCGTGCGATCGTCATGAGACCGGGTGTGCTGCTCGCTGACGAGCCGACAGGCAATCTGGACTCCAAATCGGGCAACGAGGTCATTGAGATTATCGAGCAACTCAACCGCGATGGCATCAGCCTCCTCGTAGTCACACACGACCCCGACATCGGTGATCGTGCGCGGCGACATCTCGTCATGCATGACGGTAGAATCGTCGGGGACGAGCGCACGGACCCGCAGTAATGCGCGCAGACGATACGAGCCGGCTGGCATTTCAATCAATCCGGCGTTACCCGCTCAGAACGTCGATGCTGCTGCTCGCGATTGCAATCGGCGTCGCTGCGGTCGTGTTGTTGACGGCCGTCGGCGAAGGTGCGCGGCGCTATGTGACGGGCGAGTTCGCAGCCCTCGGCACGCATTTGCTCGTCGTTCTGCCCGGTAAAGCGGAAACCGCCGGTGGCGCAGCAGGTATGCTCGTCGGCGCAACGGCGCGCGATCTCACACTCGACGACGCAGCCGCGATACTGCGCAGCAGTCGAGTTACCAAGGTTGCGCCCGTCATCGTGGGCACGGGCAACGCCTCATGGCGGCAGCGCCAGCGAGAGATCACGGTCCTCGGGACCACATACGAGATGCTCGACGTCCAGCACTGGAGCATGCAGCTCGGCCGGTTTCTGCCGCAGATCGACATGAACGTCAGCTCTCCAGTCTGCGTCATGGGTAACGATGTCAGGCGCGAGTTCTTCGGAAACGCTAATCCGATCGGCCAGTGGCTGCGAATCGGCGACACGCGCTGTCGCGTCATCGGCGTGCTTGCCCAAGCCGGCGTGACTGGCCCATTCGATACGGATGAGCTCGTAATCGTCCCGGTCGCCAGTGCCCAGGTGCTGTTCAATACCGCAGGCGTATTCCGTATCCTCGCCGAGGCTGTTAGCCGCGAGTCGATGCCCGCGGCCCAGCGCGACATCATCGAGATCGTCAAGGCGCGCCACCAGGGCGAAGAAGACATCACAGTCGTGACTCAGGACGCGGTGCTGTCAACGTTCGACACGATCTTCGGCATGATCACGACTGCGCTCGGCGGCATTGCCGCCGTGAGTCTCATCGTTGCGGGAATATTGATCATGAACGTCATGCTCGTCGCCGTGAGTCAACGCACGCAGGAGATCGGGTTGCTCAAGGCGCTCGGAGCGAAACGCAGACAGATCCTGCTGCTCTTCGTCATCGAAGCCGTATTTCTATCTGTGCTTGGCGCCATGCTCGGGCTGGCGCTGGGTAATGCGGGAACATTCGTTCTGCGCGTGGTCTTTCCGGCGATCGATTTCACCGCGCCGGGCTGGGCAATGGCTGCTGCCGTGCTCATCGCCATGGCCAGCGGTCTGCTGTTCGGCATCTTGCCTGCGAGCCGAGCTGCTCGCCTCGATCCCGTCCAGGCGCTCGCGGGTCGCTGAGCATGCTGGGCCGCGACATCGTCCGCTTTACGTTGCGCTCGGTCGGCTCGCACCGGATGCGCAGCGGCCTGACTGCACTCGGGATTACGGTCGGCGTTACGGCGGTGGTGCTGTTGACGTCGATCGGCGAAGGGCTCAACCGATACGTCGTCGAGCAATTCACACAGTTCGGCACGAGCACCCTCGCGATCAATCCCGGCAAGGCCACGACGTTCGGAATCTCGCCGGGCGTGCTGAACTCGGTCCGGCCGCTGAGCCTCGAAGATGCAGAGGCGCTGGAGCGAGCGCCTTATGTGCTGCACTCAGTGCCCGCGGTATCCGGATCGGCATCGGTCGAGGCGCGCGGACGCGAGCGCACTGTCAACGTGTTCTCCGTTGGACCTGAATTCGACCAGGCGTTCAAGTTCAACGTTCGACTCGGTAGCTTTCTTCCACCGGATGAGCTCGACCGGCCGCGCGCCGTCGCAGTGCTCGGCGCGACGGCCTACGAGGAGCTGTACGGTACGGCCAACCCACTCAATGACCGGATTCGGATCGGTGGCGACCGCTTTCGCGTGATCGGCGTCATGGAGCCGAAAGGCGACATGCTCGGGATCGATCTCGACGATACCGTATATATTCCCGCAGCCAGCGGCCTGACGCTATTCAACCGTGAAGGCCTGCACGAGATCGACGTCCTCTACGAGGAGACAGCTCCGGTCGACGAAGTCGTTGCGGGCATTTCGCGGATTCTCATCGCACGGCACGGTGGCGAGGATTTCACGATCACGACGCAGCAGCAGATGCTCGACGTCCTCGGCTCGATATTGGACGTGCTGACGATCGGTGTCGCCGCGCTCGGCGGTATTTCCCTGCTCGTCGGCGGCGTCGGAATTTTCACGATCATGACGATCGCCGTTCGCGAGCGCACGCGGGAAATCGGCCTGCTCAGGGCCGTCGGTGCGGCACGCGCGCGCATCTCTCAGCTTTTTCTCGGTGAAGCCATGTTGCTGGCCGGCGTCGGTGGCATCGCAGGCCTGGTCCTTGGGTTCGCGATCGTCACGACGGTCACGCTCGTGTTCCCCGCGATGCCCGCGCGTATTTCACCGCTCTACGTCGTGTTATCCGAGGGAATTGCGATATTTATTGGCCTCGTCGCGGGCCTGCTGCCGGCGCGCAAGGCCGCCAGCCTCGAGCCGCTCGAAGCGCTGCGCACCGAATAGGCGGTCTCATCGCGTGCGACGTCGATAGCACGCTCAGTTTGCCTGATGCGTGCGCTCGTCACGCGCCACGCGGACCGCAGCGACTGCGCCGGGCCGACGCAACTCCTGCTCGATGAGATCGAGCGTGCGATCGAGAGCCCCGCTATTGCCGGCGACCAGCCGTCGCGCGGCCGTACTGGCGGCGATCCGCAGATCGGGTTGCTCCAGATACAAAAGCACGGATTCTGCCAGGCTGCCAACATCGTGCACTTGACGACCGGCACCCTCGTCCAGCGCCATTGCGCCGATCTCCTCGAAGTGAAACATGTGAGGCCCGAACAGCACCGGGCAACCGACCGCGCAGGCTTCGAGCAGGTTGTGACCGCCCACCCTCACGAGACTGCCACCGACAAACGCGATATCCGCGGCGCTATAGAGGCGCTGCAGCTCCCCCATCGTGTCACCGATGAGGATGTCGACCGATGCGTCGATCGTTTGATCGCCGCGACTTCGCCGAACGACGCTATAGCCGGCGCGGCGGCAGAGCCGAGCCACGGATCCGAAACGCTCGGGATGCCTCGGTACGATAACGAGCAGCAGATCGGGAAAACTACCGCGAATGAGCGAGAACGCTTTGAGCAGCCTGCGCTCCTCTCCCTTGTGCGTGCTGCCGGCAACGAGCACCGGGCGCTCAACCTGCCACTGCTCGCGCAATTGCCGGCCTTCCTCGAGCACGCTTTGCGGCACCGGTGCGTCGAATTTCAGGTTACCGGTCACGTGAATCAGTTTTTCATCGACCCCCAGGGTCTTGAGACGGTGCTCGTCGGTCCGCGTTTGTGCACAGATCAGATTGGCGTTGGCGAGCATGGCGCGAGCAGTCCTCGGCACCCAGAGATACCCTTGCAGCGACGCCTGCGACAGGCGGACGTTGACGAGCAACAACGGGATTGCGCGCCGGCTGCACGCCTCGAATAGATTCGGCCAGAACTCCGTTTCGGCAATCACGGCGAATTCCGGTTCGGCTCGCGCCATGAACCTGCGCACGCAACCGGGGAAGTCGTAGGGCACATACGCGTGGCTGACTGCATCGCCGAAGAGATCCTCGACCTGCTCCGACCCGGTAGGTGTCATCGTGGTCACGAGAATTCGATGCTCGGGATAGACCTCCATGAGACGTGAGATCAGCGCCGCCGACGAACGTACTTCGCCGACCGAAACGGCGTGCACCCAAATGACCCGGTGGCCGGTCAGCGGCCGGAGATAGCCGAACCGTTCAGGCCACCGCCGCCAATACGCGGGATAGCGTATGCCGCGCCACAACAGATGCCCGATGAAGCACGGCGACAATAGATAGATCACGAACGACCAGACCGTCATCGCACAGGGCCCGGCTCAGCGCGGTTCCGCGGCCGAGACGACTTCGAGCTCGACAGCCTGCCGCGCGGCAAAGTACGTTTGATAGTCCGCATCGAAGGCGACTCTCGATTCGAGGACCTCGTCGAATAGACAGCTCAGGCCTAGCAGGAGTTCGGTCACTTCTCTGACCGCATAATCGCCGGATTGGCCGGCCGTCACGTAATCGCAGGTACCGCTTGCGCAAAGGTACTCGCGCAGCAGGTCGCTTGCCTTGCGCCGCACGAGAATCCGCACGCCGCAGTCAACCGCCATTGCGATGTCGTTAATGTCGTCGAAAAGGCATGCAATCTGTCGGGTTTCCAGCCCGTGCCGATTACAGAGCTCGGCCAATGCAGCTCGCTTGTCTTTGACACTCTGATACAGCGCGTGAAGATGCTCGCGCCTGGCGAACTGCTCCGCGGATGCGTTGGGCTCGCCCGTAATGATTGCGACTACTGGCAGTTGCCCATCGCGGCGCCAGAGGCCGTAGCGCAGCATGTTCACGCCCATGGAATCGGCCTCGTTGAATCCGCTCGTGGTTCCGAGCGCCTTCGTGCCGGTATTGAATACGCCATCCCAATCGAAGACGAATGCGCGCACGTCTGCGAGCCGGGCAGTGAGAGCCTCAGGTTCTAGCAGAAACTGGCCGCCGCGTGATTCGAACCGGGCCGCGAGCTCGGATGGAGACGGATTGGTCGTCTTGCTAAAGATGTTCCTGCCCGAGCAACCCGAGTTTGACGAGGTCCTGGATGTCCAGAACGCCGGTCGGCTGCTGATTGTCGAGCACGATAATGCTGTCGACCTCGAACTCCTTGAACAGCTTGACGGCCTCGTCCAAAAGCGCATCCTGCCCGATCGTAACGGGCGTCTCGGTATAGGCGATCTTGTCGAAGACCGCATCGAGTATCTCCCGACCGTCTTCCTGCAGGCGGCGCCGCAGATCGCCGTCCGTGAAGATGCCTGCGAGCTTGCCTTCATCGTCAACGAGCGTAACCACACCGAGCCGGGACTCGGTCATCTTCACCATTGCTGAGCTCAGCGTATCGGAGAGACTGCAGACCGGATTTTGCGGCCGAATCAGCTCTTTGACGTGTGTCGTCATGAGCTGGGTATGCTCGAAGAACTGCGCGGTACCGAGCGCCGTCAGCGAGTTGTCGCAGAGATGGTTGATGACGCCGTACGGCACTGTGCAGACGTGCACGCCGGCCAGCAACGCCTGGCGAACGTGCTCGGGGTGACGCACGGAAGAGAACATGACCTTGCTGTCGTAGCCGTACTTCTCGATGATCTCTACGCACTGCTCGAACAGCTTCACCGCGTCGTGACCCTGATCCTGCAAACGACCTGCGAGCGGACAGACGAACGCAGCACCCGATGCCACGGCCATGTAGGCCTGATTGAGCGTATAGATAAGGTGCACGTTGACGCGTCGGCCTTGCGCGGTCAGGCGCTGGCAGGCCATGACGCCGGCGTTGGAGATCGGAACCTTGAACACGGGCTCGCTCTCGAGCGGTAGATCGAGAATCCTGTCGGCCTCAGCCAGAATCTTGTCGACCGAGTCGCCAAGGGCCTCGACCTGAAGCTCGGGCACCATGCCCGAAAGCTTGACGATCGCCCCGTCGATGTCCGTGATGCCGTGACGGTGCATGAAAGTCGGGGTCGTCGTAAGGCCCTTGAGAAAGCCGAGCTCGAAAGCCCGCTCAATCTCCTTGAAATCGACCGAATCGAGATAAAGATCCATGAGCTACCTCAGTTCACGGCTGTCGCGGCGGATTGGCCGGAATGGGCCTGCGATCTCACGAGATTGTGAATCTCCAAAAGCGGCTTGACGAAATCGGCCAGGTCGTCGAGATAGTATTGGCTCGCCGCATCACAGAGTGCCTCAGGTGGATTGGGATGCGCTTCGATAAAGATACCGTCGACGCCTGCGGCCAGCCCCGAACGCGCGAGGACGGAGAGAAATTCGCGGCTCCCACCGCGTGGATCTTTGCTCGGAATTCCGTACTTACGAATGGTATGGGTAATGTCGAATATCACGGGATAGCCGATTTCCCCGAGCAGATAGAAGCTGCGCGGGTCCACGACGAGATCGTTGTAACCGAAGGTATAGCCCCGCTCAGTCATGAGGATCTGGTCGTTTCCCGATGCCTCGATTTTTCGCGCGGGCTTGACCATGTTGTCCGGTGCAATGAACTGGCCGTGCTTCAGGTTCACGACCGCGCCAGTCTTCGCAGCCGCGACGACGAGCTCGCTCTGCATGCACAGATAGGCGGGAATCTGCAGGACATCGACGACCTCGGCGGCCGGCGCCGCCTGGTCCGGGTAGTGAATGTCGGTCAGCAGAGGCAGCTCGAACTCGCGTTTGACCTTTTCGAGCAGCTTGAGCCCTTCCTGCAACCCGGGCCCCTGGTAATACTCCAATGAGCTGCGGTTGTCCTTGGAAAACGATGACTTGAAGATCATCGGTACGCCGAGGTCCTCGGCAATCGCCTTGAGACGCTCGGCAGTCGAGAGCATCAGAGACTCTTCCTCGATGACACACGGGCCGCAGATCAGAAACAGCTGATCCGAGCCGCAATCGATCCCATCAACGAATACGTGTTTTTTCATGCGTTTAAGTCAAGGTCGCTCATTGCTGGCGGCATTGTGGGGCCTACGGCGGAAGCTGGCAAGCGCCCGTTGGCCGCGTCGATGAGGGGCAGGAGCAGATCGAAGTTTCTCTGCGTCGCGCCTTTTCTTTGGGCGATGACATCGCGGGCACGGCTGCCTGCCCCGGCGCGCAGCGTCGGGTCATCCAGCAGGCGTTGCAGGACGTCGACGAGCGCGTCGACGTCTCTCACCTCGAAGCCGCCGCCGACAGTCACGAGCTCAGCCGCGGTATCGGCAAAACTGAAGTTATAAGGGCCGAAGATCACCGGCAATCCGAAAATCGCCGGCTCCATGAGATTGTGCCCGCCGCGATTGCTGCCGCGAAAAAAAAGGCTACCCCCGACGAAGGCAATGTCCGCGATTCCATACAGCGCTCTGAGATCGCCAACCGTATCGACGACGAATATCTTCGCCGTGCCCGGAGCCGGCGTATCCCCTCGATCGACCGCGGTCTTGCGCGCGACCGAAAAACCGCGCGTCGCTGCGAACTGCTCGACGCGCTCGGCATCGCGCGGGTACCTGGGCACGAGAACGAGCCCCGTACCGGCATGTCGCGCGACGAGTTTCTCGTACGCGACGATCAGCGCTTCATCCTCACGCTCGTGCACGCTGCCGCCGATGATGACGACGTCATCGTCAGCGTACCCGAGCCGCGCCCTGAGCTCACGCGAGTCTGCCACCTGCTCAGGCGCACTGGTGAGGTCGTACTTCATATTGCCCGTCACGCGAAGACGTTCGCGTGGAAAGCCGAGTGCGAGTAACCGCTGCCCGTAGGCATGCGTCTGGACCGCAACGAGCTCGACACGACGCAACAAAGCCGGCACGAGCCGCGTGCGCGCGTGAAACCGAAACGACTTCTCGGACATCTTGCCGTTGATGATCGCAACCGGAACCTTCCCGCGAGCTGCAGTTCTGAGGAAGTTCGGCCAGTACTCCGCCTCGACGATGACGATCAGACGCGGATCGAGGCGTCTGAAGAAACGCCTGACGACGAAACTCAGATCGAACGGGAAGTAGATGACCCGGCGACCCGGGAACGCCTTATGCGCGGCCGAATAGCCCGTTGCAGAGTACGCCGAAACCACGATCGGATTCGATACGCCGCTACGCTCCAATCGATCGACGAGCGGCACGAGCAAGGCGATCTCGCCGGCAGACGACCCGTGTAACCAGATCGAGCCGTGCACGGCATCGCCGAGTCCCGCGCCGAAACGAGCCGCAAGACTACGCCGGTCTCCACGCATGAACAGCCGATAGACGATCCATGGCGATGCAGTCAGGGCGGCGAGAAGATAGATGAGATCGAGCAGTACGCTCACGGGACCTCTGGGACTCCGCCAACTCTGTGAGCCAGGCCCTATTGTAATGCGATCGCAGAAAATTAATTGGGATCGATTGGCTCGGCGCGCCTTCAGTCGTCAGGCGCTCTCGACATCCGCCTATTGAATCGAGGCAGTCCGCATACCCCGCATCATCGAGCTGTCCGAGTAGCACGTGATCCATTCGACCACGTGATCGCTGCGCATGGGGCGAGCAATCAAAAAACCCTGAGCCATGTCGCATCCGAGTTCGGAGATGATCTCGAAATTCTCGCGGCTGTCGACCCCCTCGGCGACAACTTGCATATCGAGCGCGTGCGAGAGATCGATGACGGCTTTGACGATCTGCTGGTCGGCATGGTCCGTGGCGATGGCCTCGACAAATCGTTTATCTATCTTGATCTCATTGGCCGGAATCTGCTTGAGGTAGCTCAATGAGGAATGACCCTTGCCGAAATCGTCGATCGACAAGCCTACGCCGAGCTTGCGGATTCTCAACAGGCTCGCGAGCGATTTCTCGTCGATACCGAGCAATCCATCCTCGGTCAGCTCGACGGTCAGGTCGATGTTCTGAGTTTTGAGCGCTTCCTTGAGAGATCGCAGCCGCGAGTAGAACTCTGTCAGGCCGACGAGCTGCGGCGCCACGTTGATCGACAATGACAGGGGTTTGTCGAAATACTTCCAGTTCTCCGCCGCATCGAGCACTCGGTCGAACACGAGCCAGGTCAAAGGTACGATTTGTCCGGAGCCCTCGGCCAGCGGCACGAAGTTATCGGCCGGTACGAATCCGCCGTCCGGGCTGCGCCAGCGTACGAGCGCCTCGAGCCCGCCGACGGCCGATCCGCGTAGATCGATCTTCGGTTGATAGTAAACCTCGAGCTCGCCTCGGCGAATCGCGGCGGTCAGGTCGCTCTCCATCTTCCAGAGGTTCGCGAGCTGGCGTGTCGCGTCCGTCGTGTAGATGTCGTAGGCGATTTCCTTGTCTTTGGCGCCTTGCAAGGCGAGCTCCGCGCGCCGGAACAACGTCGGTGCATCCGTCGCATGCGTCGGATGCACCGCGATGCCAACGGTGACGTCAACGAAGAAACTGTCCTCATCGACGTTTATCTGCGGCTGACTCTCCTCCGTGATGCACGCAGCGGCATCCATGATCGAGGCCATCGACTCCGGTGCGGTCAACACCACGAACCGTCTCCCGGCAAGGCGAATAATCGGCGTCGACGGCGGAAACAGCTCGCGCAGCTTCTCCGTGTACTCCTGACAGAACTCGCTCGCCTTCTCCTCACCGAAGGCCGTGCTGATCCGGTTAAAGCTATCGAGCTGACCGAGCAGCACGCCCGTCAATTTGTTCGCTGGCCGCTGGCTAACGAACTGCTCGATGAACCGGATGCTCGGACTCGACGTCGAGCGGGTCGGAGCGGACGGAGCTGCAGTCATGCTGCTGAATTACCTGAGATCGCCTGAAGACACGCCGAATTAGAGCAGATACGACGGGCCGGGGATGTGAGGGCTATCACGGCACAGCGTGCCAGGCGCACGGCCCCGCAGGCCACTCATCGCATATCTCAGAAGGTAAAGACTACCTCGGCGTCACGCGCGCACTGCCCTCGGGACCGAACAGAATGCGTGCGTAGTCACCCGGTGCGAACGGAATATCGGCAGCCTGAACGACCGCGATCGTCCCGCCGCTGTCGAGATCCACGGTGATCTCCAGGCCCATCTCGGCGGTCGCCTTTCGCTCGACGGCCTCACCGATCACAGCGCCGGCTACGCCACCGACGGCCCTCGCCACGCGCCGCGTGCTGCGGCTGGACGTATTGACCGCGCCGCCAACGGCGTCCCCGACAATCGCGCCACCCCAGACGCCGATAAACGAGGAATACCCCTCGATCTCGACCTCACGCACCTCCACGACCTCGCCGTACTCCACGTCATACGCCGTGCGCGCCTCATAACGCGGATACACCTGACTCGAAGCGCTGTGCCGGGCACACCCCGTGATCAGGATCACGGTACCGAGCAATATCAAAGATCTAGTGCGCATTAGAGACTCCTTTGCCCGGTATTCTAACGCGACGCCGACCGTCCGGTTGACAGCTTTTTACGCCTTGCTGTCGCGAACGTCATCGAGGCGAATCGCCGGCTAGGCCCTGCCAGCGCCCGGAGACTGCACGCTCTCCCGATCGTCGACAATGTGGATCTGCAGGCTACCGGACAGCGGCGCGCGCAGACTCCTGCTATGTAGACTGAAAGCGATCGGAATCGTTCTGCCGATCGCAGGCGCCCGCAGGCACAGGCGCAGCGGCTGACGCAGCGCCATGGATTTCGCGCCGGGCTGAATCGGTCCGACGGGCGTCTTGAGCCTAACCGTCCTCGGACCGAGCTCGAGCGCAGGATAGCCATCCGGGACAGGCTGCGATGCGTCGGGCGAAGGCCAGATCCGGTCGGCGAGCTCGACCCCCTCGATACGTGGCAGGTCGAGCACGAGCGTGCCGCCCTCGAAGACGCTATCGCCGAGATTCTCCAAGTCGAGATTCAGCTTGTGCGAGCGCTCCTCGTAGGCGTAGTAAAGATCAGCGATCTCGAACTCGTCGTCGGCGCTGTCCAGCATCTCGACCAGGGTCGTCGTGCTGTTGGGGCGGTAGACTTCGTCCGGACCGAACACCTGAGCGTGAACGAGGCGCTGTATGCGGCTGATTTCCTCGCCGGGTGAATTCTGCGCTGCCTGCCTGGCCTCGAGCATGCGCCTCACCTTGTTGCCGGCAAGCCTCGATGGAAGCTGATCGAGCCGCATGACCGGCAGCTCGAGGGCAGTCTGGAGGATCGTGCCGGCGAAACCGATTCGTACGTCCGCGCGGGCGTCTCGGGTCAAGAGCTTTTCCTCGAAGATGCGCTGAAAGTCGTTCCGCATGAGGCGTCTGTATTCTGTGCCCTGACGAATCCAGCCGCTACCCTGACGCATCGATCCGGATGCGTTCGTCTTTAGCAGGTAGGGTTGGCCGCTGCAGTCGAGCAAGACGACGACGACAATTTTTTTGCCGTCCACGATGAGCTCCTCGATGCGCACTGGTAATGGCGGATCGAGAAAATCGTTGACGAGCTGCGTGCAGAGCCCGTGAACCTCGGCATGGGCCGCGTCGGAGATACCGATGAACTTGCGGTCGCCGCCGACGGTATCTTCGACACCGAGAATGAGATGGCGCGATCCCTTGACCGCCGCATTTGCCAGACCCGATAAATCCCGGAGCAGCTCGAGCCGATCGTCGGCCCCATAGGCCCGCGCGCGAAACGCGACGGCCGAATTCGCGACTTCGAACCGAACCAGTTGATCGAGACTGCTCATCGCGTCCTGATAACGATGCCCAACGCTACAGTCTAGCGGCGCTGACGCGGCCTGGATTCCAACCAGTTCAAGGTTCCGACCGCGTTCTACGAATGTCGCCCGCAGCGCGTTGCCGCCAGCGCTCAGTCGAGCAAGTCGGGCAGTGCTGTGGCGAGCACGGCGCGGAGTCTTTTCCGCGAGGCCGCCTTGAAGACGTTGATCGCGTCGAGACCGGTCAGCTCGGCGACGAGGTCGATGCCGGCCTGCGTGTTCGCCGCTGGCCCGGAGACGAGCGAGGGCTTGAGAGCGAAAGCTGTCTGCACGCCAAGAACGGCGTAGGGATCGGAGGCGCAGAGCACCGCGCACCGAATGTAGCCTTCGAGTGCGGCGACGACGCCGGCGCCATTGTATGGCTCGAGTGGCGAGGCACCAGCCTCTGCGACGATAACGTCGGGCTCCGTGGCCATGAGGCGAGCGAGCATGTACGCCATAGCCCGGTCAAACCGCTTCGTCGGGACAACCGTAGACGGCAATCCCGCATCGACGAAATCGAGAATGGTATCGGCACCGGCATCCTGAAACGACAAGACATCACGATATCGTCCGGCGCCAGTGAATTTAGCGCCTGCAACCCGCAGTCCCGCCCGCTTGAGCTCGTGGATGATTGTCCTACCGACGGTGGTCTTGCCGGCGGACATCGACGTGCCGACGAGCAGGATGACCGGGACTGCCAGAGGCCGTGGCTCGACCGGCGCGATGAAATCACCCATCCCGAGCTTGTGGCCGTCACGCATGACGTGCCCCGCATACTGCAATGTCGTGAGTGGAGAGATCCAGTGCGCGGCCGAGGTTGCCCTGCCGAAAAGGCCGGCACCCGTTAGCGCGTGCATCTGACCCTCGTCGCCGACTTCGCGCCAGTCACCGACAGCCTCGAGCGTGGCAGCGCGGGTGCCGAGCGCGCCGATCACGCTTGCACCCTCCATCGGCTCGATGATCCGGCCGCTCGAGAGCTCGAGTCCATAGCGTGCCGACGGCATACCGACGATGCGCGCGGCGACATAGTCCGCCTCCTCCCACTCAGATCGCTGTAGCTCAGAAACCTCGAACCCCTCAGTCGCGAGATCGGAGATTCGCGTTACGGACGTGTAAATGTGGCGCTCAGTCATTTTCCGTACTCCTCATCGATGGCGCCATGAGCAACAAGCCGAGCAGCGCTGCACGCTCGCTCGTCCGATCGAGACTGAGCTGCTCATGATGCGCATGAGCGCCGTCGCCGACAGGGCCGAGCCCGTCGAGCGTGGCCGTGTAGAGACTCGTCGTGTTGCCGTCGGAGCCGCCGCCTGCGCGCGCCTCGTCGAGCTCGAGGCCGAGATCTTGGCCGAGCTCTCGAGCCAGCGCCCAAAGCGCCTGGTTGCGCGGCGTCGGCTCCAGCGGCGGACGACCCATCCCGCCCTCGATCTCGAGCTCTACGCCTTCTGTCTGTGGCACGAGCGCGTGAATTGCCGCCTCGATGCGATCCGCATCGGTTTGGGTCGCCACGCGTACATCGACGACGGCTCGACTCGTGGGCGCGATAACGTTCGGTTGCAGGCCTCCGTCGATAGTACCGACATTGACCGTGACGCCGCGCTTCGGATCGTTGAGCGCGAAAAGTTTCTGGATCACGAAGGAGAGCTCGAGAATCGCGCTGACACCTCGCTCGGGGTCGAGTCCCGCATGCGCGGCCCGGCCGTGGGCGATGACCGTGAATCGCCCGACTCCCTTGCGTGCGGTCTTGATCGAACCGCTCGGACCGAGCGACGGCTCGAGCACGTAGGCGCGCTCCGCGCGCCGTGCGAGCGCAGTGATATAGCGCACCGATTCGCGACTGCCGATCTCCTCATCGGAGTTCAGAAAAATGACGGGCATCACGGTAGGCTCGAGCCCGAGCTGTGCGAGCGCGCGCAGCGCCAGAACGAGCTGCACGAGACCCCCTTTCATGTCGAAGACGCCCGGGCCTTTGACGAGATCGTCCTCGACAGTGAATGGCATCTTCTCGAGCGTCCCGACGGGCCAGACGGTATCGAAATGCCCGACGATGAGTTGCCGAGCGTCACCACGTCGTCTATCCCGCGGCCGCGCGTAGATCTGGCCGCCCGAGTTCAGTCCCGGCAGGAGCCGCGTCCCGAAACCCAGCGCCTCGAGCTCATCGCTGAGCAGTTTGCGAATTCGCTGTTGGCTCTCCGCGCTCGAGGACGGCGACTCCGCAAGCGTGAACTGCTCGAGCAGTGCGATCATGTACTGGCGCTCGGCCCTCACGAGATCGAGAATCTCCGGCCCGCTCGGTCCTGAAGTCATGCCACGAGACGGTTCGCCTACCGTTGCATGCCGGCCGGGAACGGGAACGCTTCGGTCTCTTCAATTATCGCGAAGCGGCCTGGATGAAGGTAGGCAATCTGAGGAACGTCCAGCAGTATCTCTGCGTCGTCCCGATCGAGTCGGCGCAATGCCTTGGGCTGCGCGTACGCAGCAACTACGCGCCCGGCGATGAGGCTGTTGGCGTCGAACCCGTCGACGATCTGCACGATCTCGCACTCGAGAAACAGATAGCCACCGCTGACGAACTCCCCGACGACGCGCCGCGCGGGAAACGTTTCGGTGAAATCGAGGATCGGCTTGGCGTCTTCGCTCCGTGGTGCAGCCGTCAAACTCGTCATGACGATATCGGCTGGCTTCGGGTACGTTACGGTAAAAGTTCCGGTTCTCTTGGCATTGCCGTAGGTTCCATGGCGTGGCGTGCAGACGAAGCCGAAGTAGTTATCCCAACCCAGGGGAAACGCCATGTGCTTCGGCGCAAAATCTGCGCTGCCGTCCTCCTCGACAGTGCCGATCAGAACGAGGGGCGCGATAGTAAAGAAGCGATCCCAGATCGGACTTGCAACATCGATGGCCTCGAGAGCTGCGTATTGGTCCTTTGCGTTGCCTGTCGAACTCATCTCGACGCCATGATAATCCGTCGAAACGATACTCCGTATGCGGGGTTTTACTTAGCTCGAGCGCGAGCGGTCTAGAGTGCGTCGAGCGCGCGTTGTCGGGCGGCCTCGAACTCGTCGCCCGGCCGCCAGGCCGGCAGGCTGTCGCCGTTGGAAACCAACAGACCAGCCAGGAAACCGAAGCGCGCATCCTCGACGAGGCCGGAGAAATCCCAGTCATCGGTGAGCTCATCGCTCGGTTGATGATAATTCTCGCGCTCGTAGGCGATGAGCTGTTGCTCGCCCCAGCCTGCCGGGCGGCCGATGAAATCGCTCCCGCTCCTGAGAAAGATGCCCGGCACGCCGATCTGTGCGAGGCTGAACTGATCGGAGCGATAGTAATACCCTCGGTCTGGATATTGATCCGGGCGTGCGATTCTGCCCTGATAACTCGCGACGGTAGTGACGACGTCATCGAGCGTCGACTTGCCGTAGCCGACGAATGAGATGTCGCGCGTCCGGCCCCAGATGTTGCCGCCATCGAAGTTGAGCAACGCCGCGATCCTGCCCGCGGGCACAACGGGCTCGGCGGCGAGAAACTTCGAGCCGAGCAACCCCTGCTCTTCCGCACCCACGAAGGCGACGAGCGTCGAGCGCCGCGGCCTCTCGGGCAGCGTCGCAAGCGCATCGGCAATTGCTGTAACGACCGCGAGACCGATGCCGTTGTCCCGCGCGCCGTTGTAGATTCTGTCCACGTCAGCGCCATCGCCCGGCATCGGATCGGCGACCCCGAGATGATCGTGATGTGCCATGTAGACGACGAATTCCTCGGCGAGCTGGGGATCGGACCCATCTAGCATGCCGAGGACGTTTGCCGTCGTTGCTTGCGACAGCGAATTGCGCAATTCGATCGACGTACGAAGCTGCAGGGGCACGGGCACGAAATCCGGCTCGCGTGCGGCCGCGATCAGCGCATCGAGATCGAAATCGGTCTGGCCTAGGAGCTCGCGCGCCGCTGCCTCGGTCACCCAGCCAGCGACCTGCAGACGCGGCTCGTCGCCTGCCGGCAGCTCGAACTGCTCACCGCTCCATGAGGTCTGCACGACCTGCCAGGGATAACCCGCCGACGGCGTCGTATGAATGATGATCGCGCCGGCGGCGCGTTGTCGCGCCGCGCTCTCATATTTATAGCTCCAGCGTCCGTAGTAGAGCCGCGTATCACCAGCGAAAAGGTCCGGATCCCAATCCGGATCGTTGTTGAGCATGAGCAGGACCTTGCCGTCGAGATCCGCGTCTTTGTAATCGTCCCAGCCGTACTCGGGTGCTTGAATGCCGTAGCCGACGAACACGACCTCGGCATCGGAGACGCTCGCAATCGGCGCCTGCACACCACTGGCCACGATGAAATCCTCGCTCTGACTCAAAACGATGTCGCCGGCATCGTGCGCAAAGGTCCAGCTCGACGGCTGCTCGGCCCGAATACCGATGAGACCGAATGGCTGCTCCCATCCGCCGTCCGCCGCGCCGGGTCGAAAACCCGCCGCAGCGAGTCTACTCGCCAGGTAAGCGCGCGCGGCACGATCGCCCTCGCTGCCGGGACCGCGTCCCGCGTATCGATCTGCGGAGACCTCCGCGACGACTTCACGGATGGCCTCTGCGGTGATTGACTCGCTCGCTGCGATTTGAGCGGCTGAGAAAACGGCGTCCGTGTCCGTTGCGGACCCATCGGCGGGTTGTTGCACCGCGTCGGGACCGCAGCCGGCCAGGAGCGCGAATAGAATCAGGAAGCCTCGTGCGGGCATGCTGCCTCCTCGGACGGACGACCGTCCGTTACATTTTCGAGACCACGTGCATCGTGACCCATTCCGCGACGAGCGCGGGCTTGGACTCACCCTCGATCTCGATCGTAACTTTCGTCTTGACGACGAGCTGACCTGCACGCTCGCGCGCTTCGAGCAGCTTGGCGACGGCGCGAATCCGTTTGCCGGCCTTGACGGGCGCCGCAAATCGCACTTTGTCGAAACCGTAGTTGATGACCATCTGCAGGCCGGCGATATCCGGCGCGAACTTTTCGCAGAGATGGACGATCATCGACAACGTCAGCATACCGTGCGCGATCGTGCCGCCGAACGGCGAGTCCGCGGCGCGCACGGGATCGACGTGGATGTACTGGTGGTCCTCGGTCACGTCCGCAAACCGGTTGATCCGATCTTGATCGATCGCGAACCAATCCGATTTGCCGAGCTCCTGCCCGACGAGATCGAAAAGGTCCTGTTTTGTCATGGCCTGCGACATACCGCTCTCTCTGCGCGCCTTCCCGAAGTTCACCGGACCGCGCTCCCGCGCGCGGTTGCGTTTCCGTGATCGCCGTGGCGCAATTAGCCTCCGGCACGACGGTCCCGGCCTTCTCAGCCTATTAGGAACGCGCATGAATCTCGACAGCCCCACGTTACTGGCAGCGCAAGTGTACTCAGTGCGTACTGCCGGCGCGAGCCGTGGCGGGCCCATCGGCCGGGCCAACCCCCCTCGAGCACCCGCGTAATGAAGTCTGAACGCAAACCGCCGAGCATCGGCTTTGTGAGCCTGGGCTGCCCTAAGGCGCTCGTCGACTCCGAGCGGATCCTGAGCCGCTTGCGCTCCGAAGGCTACGCAACGGCGGCCAATTTCGAGGGCGCGGACCTCGTGGTCGTCAACACCTGCGGCTTCATCGACAGCGCTCGCGAGGAATCCCTGACGGCGATCGGAGAGGCACTCGCGGAGAACGGCCGCGTGATCGTAACGGGATGCCTGGGCGCAACGCCAGAGCTCATCGAGGCTCAGCACAGCAAGGTATTGGCCATCACGGGCCCGCACCAATACGAAGCCGTCATGGATGCAGTCCATGCGGCCGCACCGCCGCCACACGATCCGTTTGTCGATTTGCTGCCACCGCAGGGCATCAAACTCACGCCGCGGCATTTTGCGTACCTGAAAATCTCCGAGGGCTGCAACAATCGCTGCAGCTTCTGCATCATTCCGAAGCTTCGCGGACCGCTCGTGAGCCGCCCGGCAGCCGATGTGCTGACCGAGGCGGAGCGCCTCGTCGCAGCGGGCGTTCGCGAGCTGATCGTCATTTCCCAGGACACGAGCGCTTACGGCGTGGATATCCGCTATGCCGAGTCTGCGTGGCACGATCGCAACGTGCGCGCCCGAGTCACCGAGCTCTGTGAGGCGCTCGGCGAGCTCGGTGCGTGGATACGCCTGCACTATGTGTACCCGTATCCGCACGTAGACGAGCTCCTGCCGCTCATGGCCGACGGCAAGGTCCTGCCGTATCTCGACATTCCTTTCCAACATGCGAGCGATCGAGTCCTAAAGTCGATGCGCCGGCCGGCGGCGGAGGCACGCACACTCGAGCGCATCGAATCCTGGCGGGCGCTCGTACCGGATCTGACGATCCGCTCGACGTTCATCGTCGGATTCCCGGGCGAGACGGACGAGGACTTCGAAGCGTTGCTCGATTGGCTCGAAGCAGCCGAGCTCGATCGCGTCGGCTGCTTCCGCTACGAGCCCGTCGATGGCGCTGCCGCAAACGCGATCGACGAGGCCGTACCCGAAGACATCAAGGACGAGCGCTGGCACCGGCTCATGGCTACCCAGCAAACAATCAGCGCGCGACGCCTGCAGCGCAGGATCGGCAGGCACGTCCACGTGATCATCGACGAGATCGACGACGACGGCGCCACTGGCCGGTCTGAAGGCGACGCGCCGGACATCGACGGCAGCGTCTACGTACGAGGGCGGCACCTTCGCGTCGGCGACATCGTCGAGGTCGCAATCGAGCACGCGGACGCCTACGATCTCTGGGGCACAGCACTCGAGGTGTAAATCTCGATGTCATCTTCCATCACACCGCAGCATGACAATCTGCGCCGCGCCGTGCAGTGGCTCTCGGATCACGGGCCGGCAACGCCCGTGTCCATCGAGCAGGCGAGCGTTCGATTCGACTTGTCTCCAGAGGACGAGGAGTTCCTCTTGACGCACTTTCGCGACTGCGAGCATGATCCCGGACCCCGAGACTGAGCGCTGACCCACCGTCGGCACCGCATGCCTTCCAGCGGAGCTTTCTCCAGATGACCGACTCGATACGATGAACACGCTAGTCAAGCCATTTGCTGCACTGCGCCCGACGGGCGAGCACGCGCGCGCAGTCGTCGCGCCACCCTATGACGTCGTCAATACCGAGGAAGCGCGAAGCCTCGTCGAGCACCAGCCGAACAGCTTTCTGCGAATATCGAGGCCCGAAGTCGACCTACCCGCCGACACGGACCCCTATACCGACATCGTCTATGCGCGCGCCAGAGAAAACCTCGACCGGCTCATCAGCCTCGGCCTATTGATCCGCGACCCGAGCCCGGGCTACTACGTCTATCGCATGCGCATGCAAGGCCACGAGCAGACCGGAGTCGCGCTCACGGCCTCGGTCGCGGCTTACGCAGCCAACCGCGTGCGTAAGCACGAGCTCACGCGCCCGGCGAAGGAGACCGACCGCGTCGAGAACATGGCAAGCCTCAATGCGCAAACCGGCCCGGTGCTGAGCGCCTATCGGGCGGATGCTGCGCTGAAAGCCCTGCTCGACGAATTCAAGCAGGCTGACCCCGTCATCGATGTACTGGGGCCACATGACGTCACGCATACGCTGTGGCGTGTCGCAGATCCCGCTGCCGTTGCCGCGATTACCGAAGCGTTCGAATCCATGGACGCGATTTATATCGCCGACGGCCATCATCGCTCGGCTGCTGCCGCACGTGTTGCCGAGCAACGCCGCGCGCAAGGGTCGGGCTCGGGCGATGAGAGCTTCGAGTATTTTCTCTCCGTGGTATTCCCACATGACGAGATGAGAATCCTCGACTACAACCGGGTTATCAGCGATCTCAATAACCTATCCGCAGAAAAGCTCGTCGCCGCAGCAAGCGAGAAGTTTTCCGTTCGAGACAGTGATGCACCGGTCGGTCCCGCTACGCCCGGGACGTTCGGCATGTACGTAGCGGGGCGATGGTATGAGCTGCGCATCAGGCCTGAGCTCATCCCGGGGGATGATCCTGTCGCGAGCCTCGACGTAAACGTGCTGCAGACGCACTTGATTACGCCGCTGCTCAGTATCTCCGACCCGCGTACGGACTCGCGTATCGATTTCGTCGGCGGCATTCGCGGATTGGGCGAGCTCGAGAAACGTGTCGACGCTCAGCGTGACGGCGTCGCGTTCTCGTTCTTCCCAACGAGCATGGAGCAACTCATGGCCGTCGCCGACGCGGGACAGCTCATGCCGCCGAAGTCGACGTGGTTCGAACCGAAGCTTGCCGACGGCCTGCTGACGCACGTGCTCGACTGACCGATCCGCCCGCGCCCGCGATGGGTGCGTCAAAACCGCGGTGACGGTCTCAGCGTCGATGCCGTTCGGCGTTTGCGCGTTGCGCAGCGAGGCACGCCCCCCTCACGGCCGCCTGGCAACACCGCCATGAGACCAGCCGGCGCTCATCCAAACTTATCCGCGCTTCAGTCTTCGGACGAATCGGAGTCGAGATAGCGCTGACTCAAGCCCGCGTAGGCGTCGATGCGCCGATCGCGGAAGAACGGCCAGCCGACACGCGTCTCCTCGATCGCTGCGAGATCCAGCGGAACCGTCAGTACGGCCTCGGCATCGCTGGGCGCGCGTGCGAGCACCTGGCCGTCGGGGCCAGCGACGAAGCTGCCGCCCCA
>JBFJXA010000019.1:0-21596 GCA_041623375.1 Gammaproteobacteria bacterium
CGAGCTGGCCCGGATCCTGTCGCGGTTTCGATGTGGCCACCGTCAGTTGATATCGATGATGAGCGTGTCGACGCCATCGACGCCGCCCATAATGCGATCGCCCGCATGAACCGGCCCGACACCGGCCGGCGTGCCGGTGAAAATCAAGTCACCGGGATGCAGGATAAACAGCCCCGATAAATGCGAGACGATCTCGGGGACGCTCCAGATCATCATCTCGATATCCGAGTCTTGTCGGTTCTTCTCGTTGACCTCGAGCCAGATGCGTCCCGAAGTCGGATGACCGATCTTCGCGGCCGGATGCACGGCGCTGATCGGCGCCGATTCATCGAAACCCTTGCCGGCATCCCAGGGCCGTCCCTGATTCTTCGCGTCTTCCTGCAGATCGCGGCGCGTCAGATCGACGCCGACCGCGTATCCCCAGATGTAATCGTTGGCCTCGTCCACGCCGATGTCGGCACCGGCTTTGCCGATCGCAGCGACGAGCTCCATTTCGTGATGCAGGTTCGACGTCTTGGGCGGATACTTGACGCTGCCCCCGCTCTCGACGACTGCGTCGGGCGGCTTCATGAAGAAAAACGGCAGATCCCGGTCGGGATCGTGGCCCATTTCCCGCACGTGCGAAGCATAGTTTCTGCCAACACAGTAAATACGCCGAACGGGAAAACGGTCCTGGGTCCCTGCGATCGTGACGGTGGGATAGTGCAACTCGAAGATGTTTCTCATAAGGGATTCTCGATTACTGTATTTGAATGCGCATACGCTCGACGAGAGAGGGCATGATCGGCGCTTCTTCGATACCGGCGAGCTCGGCACGGATGTAGCTCATGAGTGCCGCAAGCTCCGCGTCGCTGAGGTAATCGAACGGCGACATGCGCACCTCGGGGCCGTAACCGCCCGTCAGGATGAACCCCGCGAGCGCGTCCGGGCTGCCCGTCACCCAGGCGCTGTCGACGAGCGAAGGATTCATGCCGGGCACGCCGCGACCGTCGACCATGTGACAGGCGAGACAGTCACGCGCGTAGAGCGCCCCGCCGTCGACGGCAGAAACGTCACTCGCAGGTTGCGCCGTCGCAGAGCCTGCCATTGCGGCGCCGAGCAACGCGGTCGCGAGCGCGAGTCGAGCTCGAAATCTCACGGCCGGCGCTCAGTTCTCGGCCAACGCCAAGCGCAATTCGAACATTGTTATTCTCCGGGCTCGCGCAACGGGTGTAGTTTAGCCGATACGGCTAGACAATCTGCACGCGAATCGTGCCGAGGCCATCGACACCGCCCTCGAGCACATCACCGGCCACGACGGGTCCGACGCCGGCTGGCGTGCCCGTGAAAATCAGATCGCCGGGCTCGAGCCGGAACAGGCTCGATAGCTGCTCGATGATCTCGGGCACCGACCAGATGAGCTGGCTGAGATCGCCGTCCTGGCGCAGGTCGCCGTTCACGGTCAGCCAGATGCGTCCACGGACGGGGTGGCCGACTTCCTCGGCACTTCGCAGCGCGCTCAGCGGCGCCGCATCGTCGAAGGCTTTCGACGCTTCCCAAGGCTGTCCTTGGCGCTTTGCGACCGCCTGCAGGTCGCGCCGCGTCATGTCGATACCGACACCGTAACCCCACACGTGCTCGAGTGCATCGGCCTGCCCGATCGATTCGCCGGCTGCGCCGATCGCGACAACGAGCTCGATCTCGTAGTGCAGATCCTGCGTGCGCGACGGGTAGCGAACCCGTCCACCATCCGGCACGATTGCATCCAGTGGCTTTTGGAAGAAGATCGGCGGATCACGCTCGGGTGTGAGCCCCATCTCGCGAACGTGCTCGGCGTAATTCCAACCGACGCAGTAGATCCGGTGCAGCGCGAACCGCTCGTCGCTCCCGGCGATCGCCACGGCCGGGTAATCGCGCAACGGCGGAATGCGCACTACCGCTAAGCGCGCCGATCAGTGGGCCGAAGCTCGAGTGCGGTCGCGCTCAGGGCTCGCCGCCCGCCGATAACGCATCGGTATCGTCACTTAACCCGGCGCCTGTCGTGCCCGTTGCCGTGCAGGTCCAGCCCCAGCCTCGCAGATTGGAGACGAGCTCATCGGCTCGCGCCTCGCAGTAACCCGCCTGACTCTGTGCATTCCACAATACCTCACGCGAGCCGGGTGCCTCGGTGTCCTTGAAATAGTGGACCTCGCAGGGCACCGCCGCGGCCGTCAGGTAGGCAATCTCGACGCGGCGCACCTGATCGCCGTTCGTGCACCGATAGTTCTGCCCCGCCTGGGCCGCCGCGAGCATCGGCAAGCCAGTCGCCAAAAGGAAAAATGCTGTACGAGTGCTCATGACATCGACCCCCGACCGTTTCGTTGACCGCGGGCAGTATAGCAATGCCCACGAAATACGACGCCGGTCCCGGCGCGCTCAGGCCGTGTTGACCTGCAGCGGGCCGTGCGACTGACCGCGTCCAGAGGCGACGTTGACGATCATATCGGGGACGATCGGCGTGCGATTGAAGTAGTGTCCGCCGAGCGCATCGGAGATCGCGCAGACGAGCGCGGCCGCCGCGCAGCCGAGCGGCGGCTCCCCCATGCCCTTGGCGCCGACCGGGTTCTGGGGATCGGCGAGCTCGACGGCGGCGCTCGTCATTTGCGCCGGGACGTCGAGATAAGACGGCGGCTTGCACTGCAAAAAACCGATGTTACCGGGCAGCCCGTTTTGAGGATCGTAGATGTGCCGCTCGCTGGCTGCCATACCAAAGCCCTGCACGGCGCCGCCGTTGATCTGCGTGCGCAGGCTCAACGGGTGCAGCACCGTGCCGCAGTCGCACACACCGAGATAGCGCAGGATCTCGTACTTGCCCGTCTCGAGGTCGAGCGCGATCTCGATGAAACCGATGCTGATGCCCGCCACGAGGCCTTCGCGAAAAAGATTGTCCTTCGCCACGCCGATGAGCCCCGTGCCGGCGAGTCCCTCGACGGCCGCGCGCGTGATCTCGTGGATGTCGTCGGGGGCTTCGTGGCCAGAGAACTTGCCGCCGAGATCGATCGCGCGTTGCGCCGCTGCGGCATAGCTCAGCGACCGGCCCGGATCGGCGATTCTGAAGACGCGCTCATCGCCGATGTCGTAATCCTCAGGCGTACCGCCGAGCTCCATGGCCGCGATCTCCTTGAGTTTCTCCAGCGCATCCGCGGCGGCGACGTAGCATTGTCGCGTCATCGTAAACGACGTGTTGCTGCCGCTCTGGGTCGGGCTCCACGGCAGATGCCTGCGGCTGTCACCGCGCTCGACGATGCAATTCTCCCAGCGACACTTGAGCACCTCGGCCGCCACGCGCGAGGTCGCCGAATGTGAGTACGTGCCGAGATTGCCCGCACCGCTGTGGATATGCAGCTTGCCGTCGGGCCTCAGCACGACGAGACCGTCATAGCCATTGCGTCCGGCCGGATGAAACGCCTGCCCGACGCCGACGCCGATGACCCTGGACCCATCGCGTTGGCCGCTGCGTGCCAACAGCGACGGCCAATCGATCTGCTCGACGCCCATGTCGAGGGCCTCGCGCTGATACGCGCTCGTGACGGGCCCCTGGTTGGCGTAATACTTCGCGTCGTTATCGGCGGCATTGATACGCCGAATCGCGATGCGGTCGAGTCCGAGCTCTGCCGCGGCTTTATCGATCAGCGGCTCGATCGCAACGGCAATCTGGTTCTCGCCCGGCCCGCGCATGGCGCCGCGCGGTGGCGTGTTGGTCTGCACAGGCACGCCGCGAAAGCGCATCGCCGGCGGCTGATACAACAGCGTCACGGCCGAGGCCGCGGCGTCGAAGTCGTCGAAGCCCGAATACGGACCGTTCTCCTGCACGATGAACAGATCGACGGCCGTGACACGGCCGTCCGCGCGAAAGCCGATACGCACGCGGCCCTGAAAGCCGGGCCGCGCCATACCGACGAAGTACTCCTCGGCGCGGCTGATACGCAACATGACGGGCCGTTGGGTCTTCTTCGCCATGAGCGCCGGAATACCCATGACCGTATAGGCCCGCGACTTCGAGCCGAATCCGCCACCGCAATACTCAGCGACGTAGACGATGTCCTCGATGCCGACGCCGAGAAGACCCGGCAGGCCCGGCATGACGGCTGTCTGGCTCTGCGTGGAGCCGTAGAGATAGCATTTGCCGTTCTCCCAGTAGGCCATGGCCGTGCGCGGCTCCATGCTGTGATGCGAGACGCCTGCGGTCACGAACGACTCGTCCAGGATCAACGAGGCTGCGTCGAAGCCGGCCTCGAGATCCCCGAACGACCATTCCTCGACGGCTCGTCCCTGCGGCAGCCGGTCGTCCCCGGACGCTGCGAAATCCCGCGCGCTCCACTTCACGGTCGTCAACGTGTCCGACAGCGCGCTGAAGACGTTGCCGTCGGGTCTCGCGTTCGTGCCCCCCGGGTACAAGCTCGCCAGCGGGTCGACCGTAAAATCGAGCGGTTCGAGCTCGAGTGCGATGCGCTCGATGGCATCTTGCGCCGTCGTCTCATCCTCGGCAGCGATTGCGAGAATCGGATCACCGATGAACAGGGGCTCATCGGTCAGTATCGGCTGACCCGGCGCCGCAAAGCTCGGCACCTCCTCGGCCCTGAGCACGGCCACGACTCCGTCCATCGCCAGCGCCTCGCTGACGTCGACGCTGCGAACGCGCGCGTGGGGTAGCGGGCTCGTCAGCAGTCGGCAGAACAACATGCCTTCGGCGCGAAAATCTTCCGCGTACCGGGCCCGACCCGTGACCTTCGCCTGGACATCGGGCGGAACAAAATTCTTGCCGAGAAGCGTGTAGGCCATCGCCGACCCCCTGAACTAGATATTAGATTAGAAAAATACTATATAATTCTGTTTTTATTATATTTAATACCTAAATAAATAGACGGCACCGGACTCGGTAACCGAGTTGTCCGACTGGTCGCCATCGATGCCGGTGGCGCCGCTGTCCTCGCCGCGCGCGCCGATCGCGAGAAGCCGCCCGTCCCGACTCAGCGACAGGGAGCTGCCGAACTCGTCGTAAGCCTCGGTGTTGGACCCTTTTATATATGCGCGCTGCGACCAGACCCCGTCATCGCGCGTGAATAAATACGCGGCCCCAGCCTCCTGGGCGCTGTCGTCGTCCTGCTCGCCGTCGATCCCCGTCGCGGCGCTGTCCTCGAGCTGCGCGCCGGCGACGAGCGTATTGCCGTCGCCGCTGAGATCGAGTCGCGAGCCGAACCAATCCTCACGACCGGTATTCGACGCTTTGAGGTAGGCCTGCTGCGTCCAGTCGTCACCATCGCGCACAAACACGTAGACGCCGCCCGTTGACGTGTCAGTCTCCCAGTCCGGCTCCGGCACGGGGTTGATGCCCGTCGCAAAGCTATCCTCATCGAGCGCCGTCGAGACGAGCGTGTTGCCATCGTCGCTGATGTCGACGACGACACCGATGGAGTCGTTGCGCTCGACGTAGGATCCCTTGAGATACGCCGTCTGGGTCCAGTCGTTGCCGGCTCGCTCGAAGACGTAGATCGCACCCGAGCCGTTCTGGTCGTCGTCCTGCACGTCGTTGTTGCCGGCCAGCGAGCCGTCTTCGTCGTAGCTGCCGACGACGAGCGTGCGCGCATCACGCGTCAACGCCAGCGAATAGCCGAAGAGATCGCCCTGCCCCGGGTTGCTGGGCTTCAGATAGGCACGCTGCGCCCAGGCATTGCCCGATCGCTCGAACACGTACACGGCGCCGGCCGACAGCAGCGAGTTGTCGGATGGGTCGTTCCTGTCACCCCCGTCCTCGGCGATCGCGCCGACGGCCAGCGTGTTACCGTCATCGCTGAGCGCAATCGCGAAACCGAATTGATCGCCATCGCCGATCTCGTTGGGATCGTCGGGCAAATGGCCGGTATTCGAAGCCTTCAGGTAAGCCTGCTGAGACCAGTCGTCGCCGTTGCGCGTGAACACATAGACCGCGCCGGCTTGCGGGATGGTGTCGTCCGCCTGATCGGCATCGACACCCGTTGCGCCGCTGGCCTCGAAGTAAGCCGACACGGCCATCGTGTCGCCGTCCTCGCTGAGCTCGACGGCGTAGCCGAAGTTGTCCGTCAATCCGGGGGTTGACGCCTTGATATAGGCCTGTTGCCTCCAGCTGCCGTCGTCGCTCGAAAAGACATAGACGGCACCGGCGCCGTACACGGAATCGTCGCTCTGATCACCGTTGATGCCCGCCGCCGCGCTGGCCTCGAACGTCGCACCGACCGCAAGCGTGCTGCCGTCGTCGCTGAGCGCGACGGCGTCGCCGAGCAACGTGCCGCCCGTGCCGAACTGGTCGCCAAAGCCCGTATTCGACGCCTTGATGTAGTGGATCTGCTCGAGCACGCGCTCGCCTGCAACGGCTGACGTCGTCGGCGCTGGATCGGATCGCTCTCCTGCGACCGGCATCGGCGCGTCCATGCCACCGCTGCAGGCCGTTGCTAAAGCCGGGACGAGCACCACGAGATGCGCTCTACGTATTTTATTCTTGATCATTCTCGGTAGGCCTCTGAAACGAAGACAGGCTGTAGGTCGCGACATGAGCAGCCGAGAGGATTCTACCTGCGCGTTTGAGGTGCGTAAATCGTGGCGGCCAGCGGAAAATCCCGCTGTTTCAACCGGATAGTCGAGATCGGTCGCTCAACCCTGGGCGTGGTCCTGACCCGCCCTTCGCTGCGACTCTAAAGTCCGCAGTGCGGACACGTGCCGCGCGTGTTGCGCAGCAAGGATTGAAACAGAGGCAACAAATGGGTCGACCAGAGCCAAAAAAGAACTGCGTTTCCGATAAAGAGCAACACGGCAAGCTCGTAGCGCATGGATCACCTGATTTCCGCGGGCACGTCTGTGCGGTAGGCACAACATTTAACGTACGGCACGCCCGCACGCCGTGACCCGGCTCACAAGCCTGACATAATCTGGCGAATCTGCACGAGTGCTCAGGCGCCGGGCGGGTTCTGAGCCGGCTCCGCGTTCGGTCCGTTCTCCAAAAAATCGGGCGGCGATTCCAGGCATGGCCCGCGCCCCGTGACCGGTCGCGTCGCGCCGAGCTGCTCGGGCTGCGGGATGCGAAGTGCCTCTGTCTCGTTGGGAACGCTGAGGTCGCCGGGGACGCGCACGGGCGGAATCTCCGGGCTGCCGCTGTAGATCGTCGGATCCTCGCAGCGCGCGGCGAAGCGTCGCCCGCAACCGGCCATGACCAACGCGACAGCCATGCCCAAGAGTAAAGCGCGAATCATGCTGCAGCAGCGATATCCACGCCGGCAGCCAACATGGCGCGCCGCACCTCATCGTGATACTCCCCAGCCAGGCTGACCAGCGGCAGGCGGATGCCGGGTCCCGTATAGCCGAGCTGCGCCATGGCCCATTTCACGGGTATCGGGTTGCTCTCGAGAAACAGGCTGTGGTGCAGGCCGGCGAGCTCGGCATCGATCCGCTCGGCCTCCTCACGCCGACCCGCTCGGGCCGCGTCACACAGGGCCCGCATCTTCTTCGGCGCAACGTTTGCCGTGACCGAGATGCAACCGTCGCCGCCGCGCAGCATGAACTCGGCCGACGTGGCATCGTCGCCGCTCAGCAGCGCGAAGTCTTCGCCGCAGCCGCCGCGCAGCGCCTCGACGCGCTCGAGATCGCCTGTCGCCTCCTTGATCGCAACGATATTGGCGTGGCGTGCGAGCCGCGCGACGGTGTCGGGATGTAAATCGACGCCCGTGCGGCCCGGCACGTTGTAGAGGATAACGGGGCGCTCAACGGCGTCGGCAACAGCGGAGAAATGCCGGAATAAGCCTTCCTGGTTGGGCTTGTTGTAGTACGGCGTAACCACGAGAAAACCGGCAACCGGCAGCGCATCGACGGCAATTGATAAATCGAGGGTCTGTGCGGTCGCGTTCGAGCCCGTACCGGCAATGATCGGAATCCGCCCGTCGGCGAGCTCGCAGGCCCTGGCGATGAGATCCACGTGCTCGGGCTTAGTGAGCGTCGCCGACTCCCCCGTCGTGCCTGCAATCACGAGCGCTTGTGTCCCGGCGCCGATATGGAAATCGATGAGCGCTCCGAGATCGCCGTAATCGATCCGTCCATCACCGCTCATGGGCGTGATCAGTGCAACGGTGCTGCCTTCGAACATGAAGCCATCCTGACGTATCGTTAGGCCGCGATGGTACTGACGCCCATGAGGTCACGCAACTCGCGAACGCAGGCTTGCGGGCATTGCAGTCGCCACCGGGCGAGTTGCGTCAGCGCCTGACGGTTTTGGGCTACCTTCTCCGATCGCGGTACACTGGCGGCCCCGCCACGACCGTCAGGACAGCCTCGCATGGAACAGCTCATGGTCATCTCGGCCGTCGGCGGTGATCGTACCGGCGTGGTTCGCGATTTGACGCGCGTCGTGCTCGATTGTGGCGGAAGCATCCGCGAAAGCCGCATGACGACGCTCGGATCGGAGTTCGCGATGCTCGTGCTCATCGCCGGAAACTGGCACGCGATCAGCCGGATGGAGCAGGAGCTTGCTCGTTTCGCCGAGAGCAATGGACTCGCTGTCCAAATCAAGAGAACCGAGCCGAAGCAGCTTGCACGGGAGCTGCTCCCGTACGCCATCGACGTCGTGTGCATCGATCAACCCGGAATCGTCCACAATCTCGCAGGATTTTTCGCCAAACAGCAGATCGAGATCGGCGAGGTGACGACGCGCAGCTACCCCGCAGCAAATACGGGCACGCCGATGTTTTCGGTACAGATGTTCGTGAATATCCCGGCGAGCCTGCATATTTCGAGACTCAGAGAGGAATTCATGGATTTCTGCGACCAGTTGAACCTCGATGCGATCATCGAGCCCGTCAAGAGCTAGCGAGTTGAGACAGACGACCATGCCGCAAGTCACCGTAGGAAAAAAGGTCCCCGCATTCAGCGCCGAGGCGACCGGGGATCAGAAAATTCGCTCCAAGGACCTCAGGGGCAACCCTGTCGTGCTCTATTTCTACCCGCGCGATAGCACACCCGGTTGCACGCTCGAAGGCCAGGATTTTCGCGATAATCACACGCGGTTTCGTCGCGCGAACGCCACGATCCTGGGCGTATCCCGGGACAGCATCGCCTCCCACGAGAAGTTCAAGGCCCAACAGGGATTCCCGTTCGAGCTCATCGCCGACACAGACGAGACGCTCTGCCAGCTTTTCGACGTAATCAAGGAAAAAAATATGTACGGCAAGAAGGTGCAGGGCATCGAGCGCAGCACGTTTCTCATCGACAAAGAGGGGGTATTGCGCAAAGAATGGCGTAAAGTCAAAGTCCCCGGGCACGTCGAGGAGGTCCTGGCTGCCGTCAAGGCCCTCTGACGGAACGTTGCCGGGCAGGCCGGGGTCTATAATCCGAGAATGGGTAGAATTACCGTCATCCTGATCGCCTTGCTGTCGGCGCCGGCACTGCTCGCGCAAACGCCAAACCTGCCCGATTTCGGCAGCCCCGTCGACGCAGTCATCAACAAGAATCAGGAAGCGCGGCTCGGTCGCAGCGTCATCGCACAGCTGCGCAGTGCCGGCGCCATCCTCGATGACCCACAGCTCAAAGAGTTCATACAGAATCTCGGCTCGAAGCTCGTCGGTCATGCGAGCGACGGCACCCAGACGTTCCAGTTCTACATAATCAATGACGAGGCCATCAACGCGTTCGCTCTACCGGGCGGCTATATCGGCGTCAACTCCGGCCTGATTCTCGCAAGCGACAACGAGAGCGAGCTCGCAGGTGTGCTCGCGCACGAAATCGCCCACGTGACGCAGCGTCACATCGCACGCTCGATCTACGACAACCAACGAACGAGCATCCTCTCGATGGCGACGATGATCGCGGCGGTCCTGCTCGGGGCGGCCACCGACTCTCCCGACGCCGTCCAGGGCGCAGTCATGGCCGGCCAGGCGGGCGTCATGCAACGTCAGATCAACTTCACGCGCGCGAACGAGCGCGAGGCGGATCGGATCGGTATCGAGACGCTGTCGTCTGCCGGCTTCGACACCAACGCAATGGCGACGTTCTTCGAAAAACTCGGACGCCGTTACGGAATGGCGCGCCAGCAAGTGCCGGCGATCCTGCAGACGCATCCCGTCAGCATCGATCGTATCGCCGAGGCTCGCGAACGTGCCCGTCTGCTGCCCGCGGCCAACCCGACCGACAGCATGAGCTACGGGGTCGTCAAAGCGCGGCTCATGATCCACCACGCCAGAACACCCGAGGCAGGCCGCGCGATCTTCGAGTCGCGCATGCGAACCAATCCGACCGATCCGTTCAATCGCTACGGGTTCGCCCTGAGCCTCGTACAACGCGGACTGTTCGACGATGCCGAACGCCTGTTCACCGACCTCGCTCGCGAACACTCGGGTGTCATCGCGTTTTGGATAGCCCGCGGCGAGACGCTCATGCGCACCGGCCTCATCGAGGCGGCGTTTGCCGTCTACACAGAGGCGATCGATCTCTTTCCTCGCAACGTCCCGTTGACGATCAGCTATGCCGAGGCCTTGATCGTGGCAGGTCAGCCGGCGCGCGCGCATCAGCTTCTTCTCGATCTGCTCAACAACGTTCCGCCCACGCCCGCGCAGATACGTTTGATCGCACGCGCGGCAAATGCCGAAGGCGATATCGGCAATTCCCACTACTACATGGGTGAGTACTATCTCGCGCTCGGCAACGGGCCGCTGGCTATCGGCCAGCTGCGCATGGCACTCGAATCGCCTGGCGTCAACGCCGTCGACCGCGCCCGGTATCAAGCCCGGCTCAAACAGGTCAATGAGTGGATGGCGGAGCCCTAGCGCCGCCTGACTGACGGCCATCTCTCTCCAGCGACCGAGCCGGCGCTCAGCCCCGTACACACGAGCCCGTCCGGCTTTACCCCGGGACAGATACCGTACTAAAATAGTCCCATATATCTTCGACCACGGACGGACCGATGCTGCGAATCAGTAAGCTCACAGACTACGGCACGCTAATCCTCGCGCAGCTACCCGTTGCCGGCCGCGGCCTGGCGAGCGCCGGTCAGGTGGCCGGGCGCACGCACCTGGCGCAGCCGACCGTCAGCAAGCTCCTCAAAACCATGACCCGTGCCGGCCTCGTCGTCTCGACGCGCGGTGCCCAAGGCGGTTATGCGTTGGCCCGTCCTGCCACGGATATCTCGGCAGCGCAGATTATCGATGCGCTGGACGGTCCGGTTGCGATCACCGAATGCAGCTCCGCGGACGGCAACTGCGACCTCGAACCGATCTGCCGAGTCGGTCACGCGTGGCAAAAAATCAACGTCGGCATTCGTACAGCGCTCGCGCAGGTTAGCCTCGCCGATCTGCAGTATGCGGCCGATCCGCTCGATACGCCCGACCTTCGCGGCGCCCTGCGGCCGCGTGATCGTCGCAGAGATTCGGCGAGTCTGAGAAGCTGATGGCCACCGATTCCAAGGACATCGCCGGACTCGTCGGGCGCAAGTATCAGCACGGCTTCGTGACGGACATCGAAGAGGACCGGGTGCCACCCGGCCTCAACGAAGACGTGGTCCGTCTGATTTCGGCGAAAAAACGCGAGCCCGAGTTCCTGACCGAATGGCGGCTCAAAGCCTATCGGCATTGGCTGACGATGACAGAGCCGACCTGGGCACAGGTGAGCTATGAACCGATCGACTATCAGTCGATTTCGTACTACTCGGCACCGAAGAATCCCGACGACGCGCCCAAGAGTCTCGACGAGGTAGACCCGAAACTACTCGAGACCTACGACAAGCTCGGCATCCCGTTGCATGAGCGTGCGCGCCTTGCCGGCGTCGCCGTCGACGCCGTGTTCGATAGCGTGTCGGTTGCGACGACGTTCAAGAAAAAACTAGCCGAGGCCGGCGTGATCTTCTGCTCGTTCTCCGAGGCTGTTACCGAGCACCCGGAGCTCGTTCGAAAGTACCTCGGCACGGTCGTTCCGTACCGCGATAACTTCTTCGCCACGCTGAACTCGGCAGTGTTCAGCGACGGCTCATTCGTCTATGTCCCCAAAGGCGTCCGGTGCCCGATGGAGCTGTCGACGTACTTTCGGATCAACGCCGCCAACACCGGTCAGTTCGAGCGCACGCTCATCATCGCCGACGAAGGCAGCTACGTGAGCTATCTCGAAGGCTGTACGGCGCCGATGCGTGACGAGAACCAACTGCACGCCGCCGTCGTCGAGCTCGTCGCGCTCGAAGATGCGACGATCAAATACTCGACGGTGCAAAACTGGTATCCCGGCGACGAAAACGGCGTCGGTGGAATCTACAACTTCGTGACCAAGCGGGGCGATTGCCGAGGCGCGAACTCGAAGATTTCGTGGACACAGGTCGAGACCGGCTCTGCGATCACCTGGAAGTATCCGAGCTGTGTGCTGCGCGGTGACAATTCGGTCGGCGAGTTCTATTCGGTCGCAGTCGCGAACAACTACCAGCAAGCCGATACCGGCACGAAAATGATCCACATCGGCCGTGACACACGCAGCACGATCATCTCCAAAGGCATCTCGGCCGGCCATGGGCAGAATTCTTACCGCGGCCTCGTGCGCATCATGCCGACGGCGCACGGCGCGCGTAACTACACGCAATGCGATTCCCTGCTGCTCGGCGATCAATGCGGCGCCCACACGTTTCCGTACATCGAAGGCCGCGAGCGCAGCGCTCACATCGAGCACGAGGCGACCACCTCGAAGATCAGTGAGGATCAGCTTTTTTACTGCCGCCAGCGGGGGTTGTCGGAAGAGAATGCCGTGAACTTGATCGTCAACGGTTTTTGTCGCGAAGTATTCAAGGAGCTGCCGATGGAATTCGCCGTCGAAGCGCAGAATTTGCTCAACGTGAGCCTCGAAGGCGCCGTCGGTTGAGCCACGGAGATCCCGATTCCATGTTAGTTATCGATGGATTACACGTGCGTGTTCAGGACCGGGAGATCCTCGACGGCTTGTCGCTGTCGGTGGGACCCGGCGAAGTTCACGCGATCATGGGGCCCAACGGCTCGGGTAAGAGCACGCTCGCGCAAGTGCTCGCCGGCCGCGACGGCTACGAGATCACTGCTGGGCGTGTCGAGTACCTCGGCGAGGACTTGCTCGCGCTCAGTCCCGAAGAGCGTGCCCATGCCGGGCTGTTCCTGGCCTTCCAGTATCCGATCGAGATTCCCGGCGTGAACAATGCCTACCTGCTCAAGGCCGCGTTGAACGCGCAACGCCACGCGCGCGGCGAGCCGGAGCTCGACGCGTTCGAGTTCATGCGCGTGATCAAGGACAACATGAAGCTCATGCAGATTCACGAGGATTTCCTCACGCGCAGCGTCAACACGGGATTCTCGGGCGGCGAGAAAAAGCGCAACGAGATTCTGCAGATGCTGACGCTGCGACCGCGCCTGGCCGTGCTCGATGAAACCGACTCGGGACTCGACGTCGATGCGCTCAAAGTCGTCGCCAACGGCATCAACAGCCTCCGTGACCCGCAGCGCTCGATGATCCTCGTGACACACTACGAGCGTCTACTCGAGCTCGTCGAGCCCGATCACGTGCATGTCCTCGCCCGCGGCAAGATTGTGCGATCCGGCGATCACACGCTCGCGCGCGAGCTCGACGAGCGTGGCTATGAGTGGATTCAGCAGGAAGCCCAGAGCGCATGACACCCGAGCAAATGCAGACTCAGCTCGAAACTCGGCTCGCCGACTTGCCGGGCGGCAAGGCCGTCGCGACGACACGCGAAGCTGCATTTGCGGCGTTCGCCAAACAAGGATTCCCTACGCGCAAGCAGGAAGCCTGGCGTTATACAGATCTTAAGAATATCGCCGATGCCGAGTTCGAGCTGTTTGCGGCCGAACCCGCCGTCGCCGATCCGTCCGGGCTGCTGCGCGCGGCCGGCATCGATGCGGATGCGGCGGCCCTCGTCTTTGTCGACGGCTATCTAGTCGCTGACTTCATCGCAGACAAGCTCGGCGACGGCGTCGACGTATCGAGTCTTGCCGAGAGCCTCGAGACACTCGGCCCGCTCATGGCGACCAATGAGCTGAACGGCCAGCCGCTCGCCGCGCTCAACGTCGCATTCGCGCGTCATGGCGTGCGTATTCAGGTGTCCGCAGGATCGCAGATCGGCGAACCGATGCATTTACTGTTCGTGAGCGAATCGACACTGCCGCAGGCGTGCCAACCACAGATCGCCATCGATATCGGGGCAAATGCGCGGGCCGAGATCGTCATTCACTTTGCGGGCGGTGGCGAGCACTCGAGCTGGGTCAACGCCTTGACCCGCGTCGCGCTGGACGCTGGCGCACACTTGCGGCTGAGCCGCATTCAAGACTACGGCTCGGCGCAGACGCATACCGAGCTGACGGACGCGCGACTTGGAGCCGATGCCGCATTGCAAGTACTCATGATCGACGTCGGTGGCGCGTTGGTACGCAACGATTTGCGCGTCCGGCTCTCTGAGCCCGGCGCGAGCTGCGAGCTCGCCGGGTTGCTGCTCTGCGCCGATGGCCAGCACGTCGACGATCACATTTATGTCGATCACATTGCGGCGCACACGACGAGCGAGCAGCGTTTTCGCAGCATCATCGGCGCCCATGGCCGCGGCGTATTCAGCGGCAAGGTTGCCGTGCATAGGGGAACGCGCGGTATCTCAGCGGAGCAATCTAGCGACAATCTCCTGCTCGCCGACACGGCCGAGATCAACACGAAGCCGGAGCTCGAAATCTACGCCGACGATGTCAAATGCTCGCATGGCGCAACGGTCGGAGAGCTCGACGAGTCGCAGCTTTTTTATCTGTGCTCACGGGGCATACCCGAAGCGGCAGCGCGCGGCCTGCTCACGCTGGCATTTGCGCGGACGCTGCTGGCCGACTCCGTCTGGCCGCAGATTGACGATCGGCTCGTCGAGAAGTTCGGGCTCGCATTGCCCGCCGACATCGGCTGGAGCCCTTCCGCATGAGCAGCGCCCGACAAACCACACCCGTGGCGGCTACGGGACTCATCACCGACATCGGCGCGTTGCGTGCGGACTTTCCGATACTCGACCAGACAGTCCATGGTAAGCCGCTCGTCTATCTCGACAGCGCAGCCTCCGCCCAGCGGCCTCGCGCCGTCATCGACGCCGTCGTCGCTCACGAGGAGCGTGATCACGCGAACATTCATCGTGGCGTGCACGCGCTCAGCCAGCGCTCGACCGAGGCGTTCGAGGCCGCCCGCGAGCGCGTACGCGCTTTCGTCAACGCGCGTAGCTGCACAGAGATCGTATTTACGCGTGGAACGACCGAATCGATCAATCTCGTCGCGAACACACTTGGCCGCACGCAGCTCAAGCCCGGTGACGAGCTGCTCATCACGCACATGGAGCATCACTCGAATATCGTGCCGTGGCAGCTCATTTGCGCGCAGACCGGCGCGAAGCTCGTCGCAGCACCGATTACCGCGGATGGCGAGGTCGCCATCGACGAGTTCGCGCAGTTGCTCAATGAGCGCACGAAGCTCGTCGCGATTTCACACGTCTCCAATGCGCTCGGCACGGTCAACCCGGTCAAGGCAATGACGGCCAAGGCCCACGCCGCCGGTGCGACCGTGCTCATCGACGGTGCACAGGCGACGCCACACCTCGCGGTCGACGTGCGGGATATCGACTGCGATTTCTACGCATTCTCGGGCCACAAGATGTATGGACCGACGGGTATCGGCGTGCTCTACGGCAAAGAGGCCCTGCTCGAGTCGATGCCGCCTTATCAAGGCGGCGGAGAGATGATTCTCACGGTCAAGATCGACCAATCGACGTATGCCCCCTTGCCGCACAAGTTCGAAGCCGGGACGCCGAACATCACTGGTGCGATCGGGCTGGGCGCCGCCATCGAGTATCTGGCGGGCATCGACTTCGATGCACGCTACGAGCACGAGATGGACCTGTTGCGCTACGCCACCGAATCGCTGCGTGAGCTGCCTGACCTGCGCATCGTCGGCGAGGCCAAGCACAAGTCGAGCGTGATCTCATTTCTGCTCGGCACTATTCACGCCCACGACCTCGGCACGATCCTCGACCGCGAGGGCGTGGCGATACGCACGGGACACCACTGTGCAATGCCCGTCATGGACTGGTTCGGTATCCCGGCGACCGCGCGTGCCTCGTTCGGCATCTACAACAACCGTGAGGACGTCGATCGCCTCGTAGCCGCCCTGCGACGGGCGTCGGAGCTGTTCTCGTGAGCGATCTCAAGGATCTCTATCGCGAGGTCATCCTCGATCACAATCGCCAACCACGCAACTTCGGCGAGATCGGCGATGCCGATCGCGTCATCGAAGGCGTCAACCCGCTGTGCGGCGATCGTATGACGCTATACGTCAAGCTCGATGACGGACGTATCGATGACGTTCGTTTCACGGGGACGGGCTGCGCCATTTCGGTCGCATCCTCATCACTCATGACCGAACGTGTCAAAGGGGCGACGATCGACGAAAGCCTGAGCTTGTACGAGCAGGTTCATCGCATGCTGACGGATCAATCCGAGGACGACGAGCGCCTCGAGCTCGGCAAGCTCGCGGCGCTATCGGGCGTGCGCGAGTACCCCAGCCGCATCAAGTGCGCGAGCCTCGCCTGGCACGCGCTCAGATCGGCGTTGACGAGTGAAGACGAGGCGGTCTCTACGGAGTGAGGCATGCGCCGCCGCGAGACAGGTTGCAGTATTCATGTATTACCCGAATAGCGAGCGCGTTGTCTTCACGCGGGAGTGCGCGGCCACTCTGATACCGTCGGGCGACGAGGTGACGCTGCCCGAAGGAAGCTCCGGCTTCATCACGCAAGCCCTGGGCGGCAGCTTCACGATCTACATCGAAGGCAACCTCTTTCGCATTGCCGGCACCGATGCGGATGCGATCGGCAAGGAACCACTGAGGC
Organism: Gammaproteobacteria bacterium; assembly: GCA_041623375.1. Classification (GTDB taxonomy): domain Bacteria; phylum Pseudomonadota; class Gammaproteobacteria; order Steroidobacterales; family Rariloculaceae; genus JAHEEM01. Next base: position 16,889 of record JBFJXA010000019.1, read on the forward strand.
CCCCTGAGGTCCCGCCCGACGCGACCGAAGAAGACATCGAAACTGTAATCTGGCAACAGCTCAAAACCTGCTTCGACCCCGAGATTCCGATCAACGTCGTGGACCTCGGGCTGATCTATCGCTGCGAGGTTAGCCGAATGGAAGACGGTCGCCGCGTCGTGCACGTGGAAATGACTTTGACCGCGCCCGGTTGCGGTATGGGACCCGTTCTCATGGAAGACGTGCGCGAGAAGATCGAGATAATTCCGACGATCGACCATGCAGAGGTCGAGCTCGTGTTCGACCCGCCGTGGAACCAGTCGATGATGTCGGAAGCTGCGCAGCTCGAGGCAGGCCTGCTGTAGAAAATTTGCTGCCATGAGACGTCTCACGCTCGTACGACACGCTAAATCGAGCTGGGCCAACCCCGGCACGCCGGACCGTGACCGGCCGCTCGCTGCACGCGGGGAGCGCGACTCGCGCAAGATGGGCAGGCGACTCGTTGCGCGTAAGGCCAGACCCTCGTTGATTCTCGCAAGCTCGGCCGTGCGCGCGCATATGACGGCCAAGGCGATCGCCGCCGCGCTGAAATATCCTTCGGAATTCCTGCAAATCGAAGACGAGATCTATCTTGCCTCGCCTGCGGAGATCACCGACCTCGTCAGGCGCCAGCGCGACGATTTCTCCGACCTCATGATCGTCGGACACAATCCGGGCTTGACCGACCTCGTCAACGAGCTGCTGCCGGATTTAAGGCTGGAGAACCTGCCGACCGGCGGTGTCGTCGCGATCGATTCGGATGCCGAGTCGTGGTCGGAGTTCGTAGACTCCCCCGTACGGCTCGCCTATTACGACTACCCGAAGAATCCCGAAGTCGTCGTCATCGAAAACTGAGCGCCCGCTAGCTGCGGCCGCGCTGCCCGCGAATGAGTCGTCGCGTACGCCGATCGGGGCGCCCGCTCGTTGGTGCCCGCTCGGCGGCCGTGCGACGACGTAGTCGCTGCGCGTTGCGTTGCTCGACGGATGCTTCGCTTTCAGTGAAGCAGTCTTGCGCCTCTGCCGCCGGGCCGCGGCGCGACGGCAACGCCGCCACGGTCACATGCCAGGTCTCATCACCCTTCGTGATAGAGAGCTCATCACCGACGCCGACGGCCTTGGCCGCCTTGCAACGCTGACCGCCGAGCTTGACGTGGCCGCCCCTGACGGCTTCGGCCGCCAATCCACGCGTCTTATAGAAACGTGTGCACCAGAGCCAGCGATCGATGCGCATGCGCCCGACTGCCGGCTAGCGCACCTCGCAGAAACAATATGCGTAAACATTCTTAGGGTCGTTCAGGAAGTCGACCCACTTCAGCGGCTCCGCTGCGATGGCTAGCAAGCGTTGAAACTGGGGTGAGATTGCCGGGCCGAACTGGATCGCGCCGAGTAGCGGCGCGGCCGATTGGACGAGCTCTAGTGCGAGTAGCTCGGCGAAATCGAGATCTCTCTCCAGATAACGGACCTCGTACTCGTCTTGCGCGAGTCCGGCGAGCTCGGCAGCCGAGACGATGGCATCGTCAACGTCGCCGATCCGATCGACGAGCTCGCGCTCGTGCGCATCCGTGCCGATCCAGACACGACCCCGCGCAACCGAGTCGATTGCTTCCACGCTCTGTTCTCGGTGGGTAGCGACCTTCGTAATGAACTCCTCGTAACCGTACTCGATCGACTGCCCGATGAGATTGGAGATATCCGGACCCAGGGGCCGCGTTAGCGTGAGTTGCCCCGCAAGCGCTGTCGTGCCGACGCCGTCTACATGGATGCCGAGCGCGTCGAGCGTTCGCGGGATCGTCGGAATCGTCGCGCCGATACCGATGGACCCCGTCAACGTCGTAGCTGCTGCCCATATCTCATCCGCGCTCATCGAGATCCAGTAACCGCCCGATGCGGCGACACTTCCCATCGACACGACCAGCGGGCGTCCGGTCGCCTGAAAGACCTCGAGCGCGCGCAGGATCACATCCGAGGCGAATGCGCTGCCGCCGCCGCTATCGACCCGCAGGACGAGCGCCTTGACGCTGTCGTCGTCGACGAGATCGAGGATCATGCGTGCCGTGGAATCTCCACCGATCGTGCCCGGTGGCTGCTCGCCGTCAAGGATCGTTCCGGAGGCGACCAATACGGCGACAGCATCGGCGTCCTCGTCGACGGCCTCGCCCCGTCGCACTGCGCGTAGGTAGTCCCGATGGCTGATCCTCGGATAGCCGACCTCGGCTGCGTCGTCGTCCGCCTCGTCCTCGGGCTCGACGATCGCTCTGATACGCGCGTTCATCTGATCGCGGGCGAGCAACTCATCGACGAGCTGCTGATCGAGCGCGAGCCGCGCGGAGTTCCCGCCGGCAGCGGCGAGCAGCGCAGTCGCCTCATCGGCATAGCGCTGCAGCGCATTCTGCTCGAGCCCACGCGCTGCGGTGACATCGGCTTGATAGGCGTCCCATAGCGCGTTGAGATACCGCCCTGCCGCCTCGCGGTCCTCGTCCGACATGTCATCCCGCGAAATCGGCTCGACGAACGATTTGTACTCGCCGATCGCCCAAACGTGGAAATCGACGAAGGCTTTTTCCAACGCCTCGCGAAAATACATCGGGTAGCGGGCATAGCCGTCGACGTAGACGAAGCCCATCGGATGCATGTAGATCTCATCGGCGTAGGCTGCCAGGAAATACTGGTTCCTCGTGAAATTATCGCCGATGGCGATGACCGTCTTGCCGCTCTCCTTGAAGCGCAGGATCTCGTCCGCGATCTGCTGTAGCTTGCTGAGGCCGGAACCGCCGAGCCCGTCGAGCTGCAGCACGAGCGTTCGAATGCGATCGTCGTCCGCAGCGGCACCGATGGCATCGGTCAGATCTCTGACAAGTGTCTCTCGAAGCGGATTGCCCCTGGCGCGTGCGAGCGCCCGGTCGAGCGGACTGCCCGAAAGCTCATCCACGAGGGCGCCGTCGGGCGCGAGCACGAGCGCGACGTCGTCCGGTACGACCGCCACGTCGGGGGCCAGACTCGCAAGCACGAGAATGAGCACGAACAATAAGACGAACAGGTGCAGCACTTTGCGCGTGCCGTCGAGCGCCCGCCAGACCCAGCCCAGCGCCCTTCTCACGAATCTCAGCAAATTCATGGCTTATGAGCCCTCCGCCAGAACCGCCATTCGCTGCTGGCGGCCTGCATACTGTTTATCGAATGTCACCGGACGAGCACCAGCGACAACCACGGCACGTACGCGATCAAGACGACCGCGAGCAACAGGACGAGAAAGAACGGCAACGTCGATCGGTAGACAGCCACGATGCTGCGCTCGAAACGGAAGCTCGATATAAATAAGTTCAAGCCGACCGGTGGCGTCAGGTATCCAAGCTCCATCGTCGCGAGGAACAATATACCAAGATGGATCGGATCGATCCCGTAGCGTGCGGCGATCGGCAGAATCAACGGCACGACGAGCACGAGCGCGGAGAAAATGTCGAGAATGGCGCCGAGGACCAGAAGAAAAATAATGAGTGCGAGCAGGAACGAGGCCGGACCTTGCACGTAGCCATCGATGAGCTCGAATAGCCGCTCCGGAACGCCGATATCGATCATGTAATTCGTCGAGGCAAGGGAAACGCCGAGAATCATGAAGATCGCGCCGACGAGAACCATCGACTCGCGCATGATCCCCGGCAGCTCGGCCCACTTGATCTCCCGCAATATCAGCACATCGACGGCGAATACGTAGATGACCGTCACGGCCGCAGCTTCGGAAACCGCAAAGTATCCGCTGTAGATGCCGCCGAGCACGACGATCGGCAGCGGCAACTCCCAGATCGACTCTCGTAAGGCCGTACGCAGCTCTGCGGCCGAGCCCGAAGTCCAGGGCACTCGCAGCGACCGGTTCATCCAATAGCTGTAGATAGCCAGCACGAGCACGAGCAGCAGTCCGGGCAAGATCCCCGCCAAAAACAATGCATCGATCGACTCGCGAGCGACGATGCCGTAGAGAATCAACGGTAACGAGGGTGCAAACAGGAGACCGAGGCTCCCCGATGTCGTGATCAAGCCGAGACTGAACCGGTCGCCGTAACCGGCCTCGCGAAGCGCCGGATAGAACAGGGCGCCGAGCGCGATGATCGTGACGCCGGATGCCCCCGTGAATGCCGTGAACAACGCACAGACGGCGAGGCAGATGATTGCGAGCCCGCCCGGCAGCCAGCCGAGCATCGCCTGCGAGAGTCGCACGAGGCGATTCGGCGCACCGCTCTCACTCAGCAGGAATCCGGCAAACGTGAACAGCGGAATCGCAATTAGGATCGGCATCTCGGCAAGCCCGAAGAACTCGATTGCGACGACGGACAAATCGATCTCCGCCCTCGAGAACCCGAGCATCGCGCTCGCGGCGATGACGGCGAACAGCGGCGCGCCGAGTAGCGCCACGACGATCAGCAACAACGATGCGAGCAACATTGCGCTACCGCCGCATGAGTATGCCGCCCGTGCGCGCGGCATATCGATAGGCCATGACAGCGAAGCCGATCGGCAGAATCAGTTGCAACAGCCAGGCCGGCCAGTCGCCGAGCATCTGGTCGCCGAACGCGCGCGAGTCCAGGACGAAGCGCCCAGCTTGCCATGCGAAAATCCCACAGACGATCGACGTAAACGCCGTTGCAATGACGTCGGGTATCCATACGAATCGCCCGGGAATGACACGGGAAAGCAC
>JBFJXA010000020.1:0-21202 GCA_041623375.1 Gammaproteobacteria bacterium
ATCGAGCGGCTCGGCACGGTGCTCAGAGTAATCAACATCGGACTCATGCCGTTGCTCCTGACCGTGGCCGCGCTCACGGCCGTGTTCGTACGACGACGCAAGAAAAAGGAGGCGCGCGCATGAACAAAAAGAGCTTGACGTGGCTCGCGGGGGGCCTGGTCGTGCTCGTCGCACTAGCCGTCATCGGTCAACGTCAGACGACCGGCCCTACCGGCGTCGCGCAGACCGACGACGAGCTGTTACCGGGTCTCATGGACATCCTCGACGAGGTCACGCGCATCGAAATTGTCGGTGCCGGAAACAACACCGTCGCGACGTTGGACCGGGGCGAGAACGGCTGGACCGTTCGCGAGCGTGACGGCTTCCGCGCCGATCTGACCAAAGTGCGCCATGCGTTGCTGAGTCTCGCCGAGGCACGAATTCTCGAGGCAAAGACCGCGAATCCGGAGCTGCACGACCGCCTCGGGGTCGAGGACGTTCGAGCCGACGATGCCGGAGGTCTTGCCGTCACGCTGCACGGGCCGGCTGAATCCACGACGATCGTCGTGGGCGACGCAGCCGGTGATTACCGACGTTACGTGCGCCGGGCCGGCGAGAGCCGCAGCTACATGATCAATCGAGATCCAGAGCTCGGCGAGACGGCTGCGGACTGGCTCGACACGAGCATCATCGACCTCGCATCCGCACGTGTCCGCGAGATCACCATCACTCACCCGGACGGTGAAGTCGTGCGAGCCGCGAAAACTTCCGCCGACGAGGCGAACTTCACCGTCGAAAACATTCCCGAGGGCCGCTCACTGCTCTACGACAGTGTCGCGAACGTCATCGCGGGCGTGCTGCAGAATCTGACTCTCGAGGATGTCGAGCGAGACACCGACACGCTGGCGGAGCAGACGGTCACCGAGCTCGTGACATTCGACGGCTTGCGGCTGACCGTAACCGGATTCGAGCGCGACGATACGCACTGGATTCGCATCGTCGCAGCCGCCGAATCGGACTCCTCACAAGCAGAGGCCGCAACCGAGGCGCAAACGCTGAACGAGCGTCTGAGCGGCTGGCGCTTTCGGATTCCGAGCTACAAATTCGAGCAGCTCACACGGCGCATGGACGACCTCATTCGGGCCGAAACCTGAGCGCGCCAGCCCGGATATCTCACCGGGACTTCGGATGATGGCGAAGTACAGGGAGCCTTGGGCGCCGGGCTGGACCTCCAGGCATAGCCGAAGCTATGGCTGGAGGGAAGACCAAGTCCAAGGACGCCTGGGCGAGCCAGGACCGGAGTAGGTCGCAAGCGGTCGAGAACGTGTCGCTTACAGCCGCTAGGTCGTTAGCCTGAATACTCCAAGACATCAGATCCTCGCGCTCAGCGCAGCGACCGCCCGGTGAGATATCCGGGCTAATACCCATCCAGGCGCAAGCCCAACATGATGAGTGCGAGACCGGCTGCATAGATAATGCCGGCGACCCACCAATATCGAGCGGGCCGCTCGGTCTTAGCCGCACGTTGACGGAGGGCATGATAGCCCTCCGTCAACGTGAACAGGCCGAAGCCGATGCACATCCACGCGAGTATCTCTTGGACGAGTGCCGTCATTTGCGAATCACATAAATCGAGGTCGAGCTCAACCGCAGGTTCGCCAGCGCCGCCTCCAAGCCGAAGAAATAGGCGTTGGCTGAGCCTACGCTCACGCCGAAGACATGACTGCGTGGATAGACCAGCGCCGTGGGCGCATAATACCCCTCCCTCGCGTACTGAATGTTTCGCAGCCACCTCTGCCGCGACCCGTCTTCGAGCGAAAACGCGCTGAAGACTTCGTCGTACGTGCACGCGGGACAGACGACGAAGTCTGCATAGAGGCTTGCCGTCACATCGTTGATGCCTTCGCAATCGAGGTTATACAACGAGTACCGACAGTACATCTCGCCAATTGTCCTCCAGTTCTCAGCGAGGCTATCGCAGCCTACCTCACCGAGATTGCTTCCGATGATCGAGCCGACCGCGATTCCGGCACCGTATAATCCCGCCGTCACCCAGTTCGAAGCGACACCGAGCCTCGTGACCAGCCCGAAGCCTGTCGCTCCGCCGGCGAAGCCGCCTACGACCCTTCCCACTTCTTCGCATGGACCTGCAGCGGCGTTCGTCGTCCACAAGCCCGCGATCAAGAGCAATACAGCAGTCCGTTGCATCGAAGCTCTCCTTGCGTGTGTTTAAGCACGCAAGCAGTCTCGCTACCGAGCGTTCGATCGGATAGAAATAAAAGAAGCGAATCGAACCAGATTCTGGTTCCCGAGCGATAAGAACGGCGCTTGTCGACAAGCTGATAAGATTCGCGTGACGCAGAGAGTTGCAACAGATATGTATGACCTACGACGAACATGATGCGCGCGACCCCGACTCGATCGTTCGAGGGCGCTTGCCTGTGCGGAGCCTTGCACTTTCGCATCGTCGGTCCTACGAAATGGTGTGCCCATTGTCACTGCACCCAGTGTCAACGTGCGCACGGCGCAGCGTTCGTGACATGGGTCGGCATAGACACGCCGCAGCTCGAGATCACGCGCGGCGACAACTTGCGCTGGTTCGCTTCGAGCAAGGAAGCAGAGCGCGGATTCTGCTCGCGCTGCGGTAGCAGCGTGTTGTTTCGCTCATCGCGATGGCCCGGGGAAACTCACATCGCGCGCGCCTGTCTCCACGGCGAGATTGACCGCGAGCCCTCGTCTCATGCGTTCGCGACAACCGCTGTCAATTGGGTTCATCTCGGCGACGACCTGCCGAGAAAATCTTGAGCGCGATCCGAGACGTCAGGCCGCCTGAATGTGCTCGATCTTGCCTGGCTGCGCGAGCCGATAGAAATAGCAGAGCTCTTCGCGTACGGCGTCCGGACCCGGCACGGCCGCGAGTTGCGGTGCGAGCTTCCTGCAGTACCTTCCGGCGTAATGATTCGCCGAGCGGTAACGCGCGAGCTCCTCGGGATCGAGACGAGCGTCAAAGTTCGGTGCACCGAACAGACAGCGGTGTAGGTTTGCCGGCAAGCGTCCGCCCTGGCGGTGCAGCAGAAGGGCCGTGCCAATGAACTTGTCGACCTCGGCCTGCAATTCCATTTCCATGAGCGTCACGCACTTTTCCAATGCCGCATTCCACACGTAGTAGAGGAAATGGCTGACGCCCTCGAGCGCTGTCCAAAAATCTTCGACGTTCTCAGCGCTTAATTGTCTCGCCGGATCGTTGCGTCGAAGTCGCTCCACGACGTCGGCGTCGACGTACAGCGAAATCGATGCTTCGCCTTCGTCCTCGACGATCAGCAGCTTCTCATCGAGCTCGCGCCCATCCACGTCGAGCGCACTGGCCAGACGTTCATCGGTCACGAGAAAGTCATCGACGTCATAGGCGACATCGAGTGCGTAGAGCTCGCTCAACATCGACTGGAGGCTGGTCAGAGCCATCGCACTAGTGCCGCGAGCTACTGTCGAGTGTCGCGTTCGGCTCTACGCCCAAGCGCCGCAACAGACGCTCAGCGCGCGGGCTGCCTGTCCGCAACCATATCTCATAGAGCCTGAGCACGTCGTGCTCCGGACGCCCTCGCGCCTGTGCTCTGAGATCGGCAAGAACGTCGACAAAGGCTTTGAACTTGCAAGAGAGCTCGTCGAACACCGGACCGTAGGCGGCGCCGCGCGGCGTGCTGTGAATCTCCCGGGATAACGAGTGGTAGGCGCCCTCGCCCATGCAAATGTAGTAATCGACGTCGACGATCCTATCGGCGAGCGCGTCGGCAAAGAATCCCGAGATGAACAGGGATACGTCGCCGAGTCGCTGTAACGCATGCCTGCGCTCGCGCGCGCTCGGCGCGTTGACGGCATCGGCCAGCATCAGCGCCAGTGGCTTCAGACCTCGACGAGATTCGCTGTCGTCGTACAGCGCTTCGGAGCGGGCGAACAATGTCAGAAGATTGACGACATAGTGCGCCGTGACATCGCAAGCTTGCAATCGTTGCCGGCGCATCGATTGCGCGATGGAGTCCCGGAAAAATTCCTGAAGACTCTTGACTGGCTTGACTCTCTCCGTGCACGTACGACTCATGGACCCTCCTGAGCAAGGCTAGCCGCCGTTGTTCCCTCGGGCGATTCACCAACGGCGGCCGGCCGCGTCGTGATCTATCCCGAGTATAAAAACGGTCGCTTGTTTCGATGTGATCGAGTTCACGGTTCATATTCAAGCAGCTTCGTGAACCGGCGTCGATCTTTCGGCACGCGCTCTTGTAGACTAGAATAATCAGGCTTCGTCGGACGGGTATGCGCTTTTGCGGCCGCGCATCACGCACGAGGCTTCAAGGGCTTCAATTGACTTTCGAGATCGGGCTCGTACTCGCCATTCTGGTGCTTTCGCTGGTGCTATTCGTCAGCGAGAAGCTCCGTATGGACGTGATTGCGCTGCTCGTGATGGGTAGCCTGGTCCTGACCGAGCTCGTCACGCCGCAAGAAGCCGTCGCAGGGTTCTCCAATGCCGCCGTCATTGCCGTTTGGGCGATGTTCATTCTCAGCAGCGGTCTGACGCGCACGGGGATCGCCGATGTTATCGGCAGCACGGTCCTGCGGCTCGCTGGCCGACGCGAGAGCCGCATGGTTATCGTCATCATGCTCACTGCGGGCGGGCTGTCGGCGTTCATGAACAATATCGGTGTGGCCGCGCTCATGCTGCCCGTCGTCGTCGACATCGCCCGGCGAACGCGCCTGCCCGTTTCGCGTTTGTTGATGCCACTCGCCTACGGCAGCTTGCTCGGAGGTCTGACGACGCTGATCGGGACTCCACCGAATCTGCTGATCAGCGGCGCACTCGAAACAGCAGGCTATACGCCTTTCGGCCTGTTCGATTTCTCCCCGATCGGCGGCGCCGTGCTCGTCGCCGGCACGACGTTCGTCGCGCTCTTCGGACGATTTCTGTTGCCCCGAAAAAAGCCCGACGAAGAAATGCCGCGGCGCAGCCAGCGAAATCTGCGGACGCTCTACGGCCTGCAAGCGCGCGCCTTCGAAATGAAAATCCCGAAGGATTCGATTCTGGTCGGCAAGACCCTCGGGCAGAGCCGCATCGGCGTCGCGGCTGGCCTCATCGTCATCGCACTCGAGCGTTACGGCAGAAACGAGCTCATGCCATCGCGACAAACCGTCCTGCAGGGTGGTGACAAGCTGCTCGTGCAGGGTCGTCTCGATCGATTCCGAGAGTTTCAGCGCTGGAGCGACCTCGTGATCGAGCGCGAGGCACCCGTGTTGCAGGGACTCATGGCCGAGCAGGTCAAGCTCGTCGAGGCCACGGTCGCCGAAGATTCCCAGCTCGTCGCGGAGTTGCTGCACCATTCGGAGTTTCGCGATCGTCACGGCGCCAACGTGCTCGCCATCAAGCGCGGCGACCTCGTGCGTCGTGTCAATCTTGCGAACGTGCCGCTGCGCACGAACGACGTGCTGTTGCTGCAGGCGCCGCCTGACGCGATCGAGGAGCTCGAGCGCTCAGCCGAATTCTCTTCGGTCCGTGAGATCGACGAGCAGGAAGTCAGCGAAAACTATCGCCTGCAGGAACGCATTTTCGTCGTACGTGTCCCGCACGAATCACAACTTGCGGGCGATACGCTCGTGCGCAGCCGCCTCGGCGATGCATTCGATTTCCGCCTGCTCGCCCTGTTCCGCGACGGCGAGCTCACGATCATGCCAGAGCCGGATCAATCCCTGAAAGGCGGTGACTTGCTGCTTATTCAGGGTCGTGAGGAAGATCTCGACGTGCTGCGCGGACTTCAGGAGCTCGAGATCCAGCGCGATGCGCAACCGAATCTCAATGTCTTCGAATCGGACCGGCTCAGCCTGCTCGAGGCTACGCTCGATCCTCGCTCGAGCCTCGCGGGCCGCCCCGCCTCGGAGATCAACTTTCGCGCAAAATATGGGCTCGAGCTCGTCGCGGTCTGGCGCAAGGGAGAGGCTATTCGCACGAACCTCGATCGCCTCGTTCTGGAGCTCGGCGATGCGCTGCTGCTGCTCGGTCCACGCCAGCAGCTCGCGTTGATCGAGCGCGATCCCGATTTTCTCGTGCTGACGCCCGTGACGCAGCGTCAAGTCGATACGGCCAAGGCCCCGCTTGCAGCGGGAATCATGTTTGCCGTCATTTTTTCTGTGCTCACGGGCTGGCTGCCGATCTACATCGCCGCCGTGATCGGCGCCACACTCATGGTCGTGACGAACTGCCTGACGATGGAGGACGCCTATCGCGCGATCGAATGGCGGGCGATCTTCCTGATCGCCGGCATGCTGCCGCTCGGAACGGCGATGGAGCAGACCGGCGCTGCGACATTTCTGGCCGAGCAGACGATGGCGCTCCTCGGCCCGTTCGGCCCGATGGCCGTTATCGCCGGGCTCTATCTGGTCACGGCCGCCGGGACGATGATCATTCCGACGGCGGCGCTCGTCGTCCTCATGGCGCCGATCGTGCTTTCGGCGAGCGCGGATCTCGGTATCGCGCCGCAGGCGGCGATGATGGCCGTGGCGATGGCTGCATCGGCGAGCTTCACGAGCCCGATTTCCCACCCGGCCAACATTCTCGTCATGGGCCCGGGCGGATACCGTTTCGCCGATTACTTGAAGCTCGGCTTGCCGTTGACGGCCGTCGTGTTCGTCACGGTCATGGTATTGCTGCCGGTCTTCTGGCCGCTGACTGCCGCTACGCCCTGATCGAGCTCGGCATCGACGAGCCCTGCCCGCACGGCCGTGAGCAGCCGGCCACAGTGTCCGTGGATTTGCTCGCGCCAATGCCGACGATTCAAGTAAGCCGGACCGTTGAGCTCGTAGCGCGCCTCGAGCCGCACGGACGTGCGGCCGTCGAGCGGCTCGAGCCGCCAGCGCAGGCGCAATCTGACGCGGCACGGCGAATCGACGAGACTCTCGTACAGCGTCAACAACACCGGTCGCATGCATTCGACGACGCGTCCGCGACGCACGAGCGTGCCGTTTCGGTAACAGTACCGACGTCCGACGGGCGGGCACGCATCGTTACCGTCGAACCACGGCTCCGCGGCCCAGCGGCGCCGGGCCAGCACCTCCAGCACGCTACCGAATACGGCTGTGATCGGCCTCGCGTAGCGTGCCTCGTGACGCTGATGAAACACGTGATCGCCCTCTGAACGTTGGGCATAGGCTAGGCGCCCGGACCATTGACGCCCAGAGAGGTTTTCGGTCGAAATTCGCGGAAACGCGCTACGGAACGAGCACGGTCGAACCGGTCGTGCGCCGTCCTTCGAGCGCGCGGTGCGCCTCTGCGGCATCCTTCAAGGCGAATCGCTGCCCGACCTCGATCTCGATGCCGCCGCTGACGACGAGATCGAACAACTCTTTACTGGCTGCCTCGACCTCTTCACGGTTGGTCACGTAGGTCCAGAGCGTCGGGCGGGTAATGTACAACGAGCCGCGCTTTGCGAGCTCGGCAACCGAGAACGGCTCGATTGGGCCCGACGCGTTGCCGAAGCTGACCATGAGACCGAGCGGCCGCAGACAGTCCAGAGACTGAAAAAACGTGTCGCGACCGACGGAATCGTAGACGACAGATACGCCGGCGCCGCCCGTTAAATCCTTGACCGCGGCGACAACGTCGTCGTCTGCGAGCACCGCTGCCTCGCAGCCGTGTGCGAGCGCGAGGTCGCGCTTCGCTTGTGTACCGACGATACCGATTACGCGTGCACCGAGCTGTTTGGCCCATTGCCCCGCTATGAGCCCGACGCCACCGGCAGCCGCGTAGAGAACGATCCATTCGCCTGGCTGCACGACGTGCGTGCGCCGCAGGAGATACCAGGCAGTCCAGCCCTTGAGCATCATCGAAGCGGCCGCCTCATCGCTGATTTCGTCGGGCAGCTTCACGAGCCAGCGGGCATCCATGACGCATTTCTCCGAGTACGACTGGATCGGTGGCGGGTTCGAATAGGCGACGCGATCGCCAACGGCAACATGCGTGACGCCGTCGCCGACGGCCGTGACGATTCCGGCGGCCTCGCTGCCTATGCCGCTCGGCAGCGGCACGGGGTAGAGGCCCGTGCGGTAATAGACGTCGATGAAGTTCAATCCGACCGCCGTGTGCTCGACGCATGCCTGACCCGCTTGCGGCTCACCGACCTCGACTTCGACCCACTCGAGTACCTCGGGGCCACCGTGCTGCTGAATCCGAATCGCATGTGTCATCGCGCTCAATATCCTCTTCGCAAGTCCCTAGAATTCGGGCTAGGATAAACGATGTCTGCGCATTTGATCATTGTCGGCGCGGGCCAAGCCGCGGCCCAATCGATTCTCACCCTGACACAGAAGCGCTATTCGGGCCGGGTCACCGTCGTCGGCGACGAGCCGTATCCCCCTTATCAGCGCCCACCGCTGTCCAAGCGATATCTCTCGGGTGAGCTCGAGCGCCGACGACTGTTCATCCGCCCGAGCGCATTCTACGAGCAACGTGGCGTGACTCTGACGCTCGGCAGCAGAGCCGAGCGACTCGAGCCCGACAAGCAACGCATCACGCTGGGCGACGGCCGCGAGCTTCACTACGACAATCTGCTCCTGGCGACCGGCAGTCATGTGCGTCGGTTGGACGCGCCCGGCGCCGGTCTGACCGGCATCCATTACCTGCGCACGATCGCCGACGCCGACCGCATTCTCTGCGCCCTGGCAACCGCCAAACACCTCGTCATCATCGGGGCCGGCTATATCGGGCTCGAAGTAGCCGCCGTGGCCCGCGCTCACGGCGCCAGCGTCACGGTCCTCGAAGCGGCCGATCGTGTCATGGCACGCGTGGTATGCCCGGAGGTTGCAGCTTTCTACCGTGACGTGCACGAAGCTGCAGGCGTTGATATCCACTGTGACACGGTCGTTAGCGGATTCGCTGGCGACACGCACGTGACGGGTGTCATAGCCGGCGACGGTCGCGAATACCCGTGTGATTCGGTTGTCGTCGGTATCGGCATCGTCCCGGCCACCGAACTGGCCGAGCAGGCCGGGATCGACTGTCAAGACGGTATCCGTGTCGACGAGCACGCGTGCACGAGCGAGCCGCTGATTTACGCGGCCGGCGACTGCACGAATCATCCGAACGCTTTGCTCGGCCGGCGCCTTCGTCTGGAGTCCGTGCACAACGCGATCGAGCAGTCCAAGACCGCGGCGCTGAGCCTGCTCGGCGTGACGGCAGCGTATGCACAGGTCCCGTGGTTCTGGTCCGATCAGTACGACCTCAAGCTCCAGATCGCCGGCATCTCGAAGGGCTACGATCGCGTGGTGCTGCGCGGCGATCCGGCGGCGCGAACGTTTGCTGCGTACTATCTGCGCGAGGGTCGGCTCATCGCCGTCGATGCCATCAACTCGCCGAAGGATTTTCTGCTTGGCAAACGCCTCGTCGCAGAGGGTGCGGAACTGTCACCGCAACGTATCGAGGATACGGCCGCAGATCTCGCGACCCCGTAGCCCGGCGAGTCGGCGGTGCTCGCTAGGGCGCGTCGGCGACGACCGCGATCGTATCCGCCGGCTCGTCGAATCGCCAATAAAGCTCGGTCAGCGCTTGCCGCGGGCCGACCTGCGCATCGAAAGCCTGGACGGCGTATCGCTCGGCCGCCGTGCCCTTCAGGCCGGTAAATTGACCCGTCGCACCGGCGACGAGCGCCCAGACGCCGTGTGCGGGACCAACGGTCGGCGCGTACTCCGAGGGACCCTGCCACGGCCGCCCGAAGTACCAGACCGGGATCAGCGTTTCCTTGAGAAACGGCCACCAGTTGCTGTGTGCGTTGATGAACAGTGAGCCCTGACCCGGGAAGGACACGACCCAATCGTCCGTCAGCAGGACGCCGCTGCGCAATAGATCCGTTTCCTCGGAGGGGTAACTGACACGGCTCGCGATTGCGGCCGTTCCGTCCGTGCCCCGCAGCACGACGACGCTGAGCGCGCTCTGATTAATCGTGTCTTCCCACAGATCTGCAACACCCGAGGGATAGCTCGGCAACCGCGAGCGGCTACCGTGAGCGAAAACGAGCTCGGACGTCAGCGGCGAGGCGTACGTGAACGTCCTGTCGTCGCTCGCCGGAAGCGGCCCAGGCGTTTCGGTCATCGGGTTGAAGTACAGGCCCGTCAGCGCAAGCATGACGCCAACAAGAAAACCCGCCAACAATGTCCATAGATATTTCATTGCGCCAGAAACGTCGTCGTATCGAGCTCGATCGTGCCGCGCACCTCGCCCGCATCGCCAACACCCGAAATCCGCCAACGCTCGTCGTAGTTTCCAATGAGCGCGCTGAACTCGCTCGTGCCACCACGAACCTCGCCCGTCGGCGATTGTGGACCACCGACGCGCAGATCGATTTCGCCCGCCCACGCCTCGCCGGGCTGGTAGCCCATGGCGGCAACTGCCGTCTCGAATGCTCCGCGATCGAACTGGCCCACGAGCCACAACGCACCGCGGCTCGGAAAGCTCAGCGACCACGTTACGGCGACCGAGTCGGCAAGGTCGACCGCATGGCGCGAGGCGACGCCGATGACGTTGCCGGCCGAATCCCTGACCTTGAAATGATCGATTTGCATCGACTCTGCACCGAGCGTCTCAGGCCAGGCCAGCGCCCGCGGAAACGCCGCAGCGCCGAGACCCAAGCCCTCGGTGCCGAGGCTCGCGATTCGATCCACGGGCAGCCGAATGAAGAACACCTCGCTGCGCCCGCCGTTGGGCACGACCTGGGTCCGTGATTCGAGACGCTCGTGATCGATCCACGGATAAAACCCCGCACCGCCGACCACGGCCGCCAGCCCGAAGAAAATTCCGCTTATGAAGGTGACCTTCAGCATGCCTCAGGAATCCAGGATCTCCGACCCGAGACAGTATCCGCTGCGCCGGCCCCGGCAGCGAGGATCGAAATCACAAAACGGCGAGCCGCTGAGGCACCTGGCCCCAAATTCGTCCGGCTAGACGTCGGCAAAGTAGGCCGCAAGATAGTCCTCGAGCGACTCCCGCGTGTCGGTCTCGAGCGCCGTGGCCTCCTCGATCGAGGCTCGCGCGAGCTCGCTGAATTCTTGCTGGCGCGCTTCGGACAGCTCCAGAGATCGAAAGTACGTCCCATGGGCAACGGCCACCTCGAGCATGAACTCGAGATAGCTCTGGCCGCGATCCCTCATCTCGGCCAGGAGTCGCGCCGACGGGGTGGAGTCCGGCTCTGCGATGGCCGTGCGCTGCTGCTCGAGCGCGCCTACGTAGCCTTCCTCGGCGTCGTCGAGCAGTGCCGCGAACGGAGCGATATCCTCCACGAGCTCGAGACCACGGCGTGATAGCGGCACTTCGCCTCCGCCCACGGGGATCGCGAGCCCCGGCCGACGTCCCTCGCGGGCCACGAGCAGCTCGCGTCGATCGATCTCGACCTGCTCCGAGGCGCTGATGGGCGGGCTGTCGGCAAACAGGCAATACAGCAGCATCGCCTCGATAAAACGCAGTTGGGACTGATTGACGCCGACGGGATCGGCGACGTTGAGGTCGAGCGTACGAATCTCGAGATACTCCACGCCGCGCTCGCGCAGCGCGACCGTGGGCCGCGAGCCCGTCTTGGCTTTCGGCTTCGGGCGCACCGCGGCGTAGTACTCATTCTCTATCTGCAGCATGTTGGCGTTGAGCTGGCGGTATTCGCCGTCGACATGGATACCGATCCGCTCGTACTCCGGACTCGGCGACGTCACGGCCGTCGTCAAGCCACCGACGTACTCCGCCAGTGAGTTAAGCGAGATCTGCAGGCGCGCCTGGCTCTTGTTGCGGTAACCGACGTTGCTCATGCGCAGAGACGTGCCGTACGGCAGATACCACGTATGCGTGTCGAGCGCCTCGAGCCCGTGGCCCGCGGCCAACGGAAACGATTTGCAGACGGCCGGTGAGGCGCCGAAGAGGTAGATCAACAGCCAGGCGTTGCGTCGATAGTTGCGCGCCATGTGCAAATACTGCTCTGAGATGAAGGCGCGCGCGTCCCGATCGTCCCCCGCGTCGTCCTGATACGCCGCCCAGAAATCGACTGGTAGCGAGTAGTTGAAATGCACGCCCGCAATGGCTTGCATCGCTCGACCGTAACGATGACCGAGCCCACGACGATAGATCGTCTTCATGCGGCCGATATTCGACTCACCGTAGTAGGCGATCGGAACGTCCTCGTCGGGACCGACGACGCAAGGCATGCTTTGCGCCCACAACAACTCGTCACCGAGGTTCTGAGCGACAAAGCAATGAATGTCGCACAAAAACTGGAGTGTCTCCCAGTTCGTCGCGCACGGCGGTGTCA
Source organism: Gammaproteobacteria bacterium (assembly GCA_041623375.1). Taxonomy (GTDB): domain Bacteria; phylum Pseudomonadota; class Gammaproteobacteria; order Steroidobacterales; family Rariloculaceae; genus JAHEEM01. The sequence goes on from JBFJXA010000020.1 coordinate 12,300, forward strand.
CGAACTCGAGCAGTGCCTCCGAGTAATCGGTCGTGATGTGCGGATGCGTCAGCGCAGCTCCGAGCGCTCGTGGATGCGGCTTGCGAGACAGCTGCCCTTCGCTGTCGACGCGCAGGCATTCTTTTTCTATACCGCGCAGGCCATGCCGAACGAGAGCGGCATGCCCGTGTTGCCCGAGCCAGGCAAGCCTCGATTTCAATGACTCGAACCTATTTCAGAATCCCCCAGCAGGTCGGCCCGGTCGCGCGGGTTGCGGCGGCCAGCTGCCGCAGCGGCGACGCCGCGGCGCGGCACATTATAAGCGCACGGGACGAGGACGTTCAGATGCGAGCTAGCGCCAGCTAGCCGGGCTCAGCAGCGGGACCTCTTCCATCTCGTAGCCGATGACCTCGTTCGTCGCCGGATCGTGGATCGGTTTCCCGCGGCGAAAACAGCCTGTCGTACGGGCAGTCTCGTCAAACTCCTGCTCGTCCGTAATCGTCTCGAGACTCACGCAACCATCCGCTGCGCGCACGAGGCGTTGCGCACCGGCAACGAAGCTACGCGGCTGCCAACGGTCCGGGCCGGCCTCTCCGAGCAACAACGCAATGGTCTGGTCGCCTGCCTTCATCGTAACGATCCTCGAGTCGAGTCGACAATATTCCGAGCAAGCTTCGTGCCAAAGCCTCAGATGCCTTTAAATGTTCGGCGGATTCGGCAGGGTGTCTACGCGCGGGTGACAAAACAGGTCACAATTTGACCTGAACTCGTCATTGACGACTCGCCGGTCAGCGCGCTGTGAGACATACCGCACATTCCGGACATCGGGATCGACCATGCACTCGCGCGCGGCCTCACGATCGGCTAACGTTCGCGGATTGGTAGCCAGGCTCAGGAAAACGCCATGTTCAAACGACGCATTCTCGATTCCGCGAACGGCGCGGCGACCTTCATCGCCCCTACGACCAAGATCACGGGCACGCTGACCGGCAAAGGCAGCTACGTGTTTTGCGGCGAGATGAACGGCGACTGCGACATCGACGGGCCCGTTACCCTGGCATCCGGCGCACGCTGGAAGGGTACGCTTCGCGCGAGTGACGTCATCGTTGCGGGCAGAATTGACGGCGATGTCGTCGCCAAACACCGTATCGAGGTCAGCGAGACCGCGCATATCGCGGGCAGTCTCGCAGGCCGGTCCATCGCCGTGGCCGAGGGTGCCGTCATCGAGGGCGACATCAAGGTCACGAACGGAACTTCGCCGCAGGATTTCAAGGAGAAGCGCGACACTGCAGAGGCCGCTAAGGCCTCGTAGGCCGCTCGAGCTCCTCGCGGATGATGCGGTCGATGCAGCTCGAAAGCCGGTAGCTCGTTACGAATCCGCAATGACCGCCCCACGGTAGAACCGTAACGTCCAGATTGGGACTCGGTGCCAGCTTTGCGAGGTCGGCGCTCGGAATGATCGGATCGTCGGCAGCCGCGATGACGCGACTTGGCACCGATAGCGTCTCCAGCGCCGATCCCAGTATCGAATATCCGCCTAAGTACGTGTCGATGTCGGGAAACTCCGTGTACTCGCGAACGAAGAAATCCGTCGTCGCAGTCAGCGTCGTGAAGCGGCGCAAATCTCCGAGCCTGTAACGATGCGGGAAGCTCGCCTGCTTCGCGAGCAAAGAACGCCGCCATTTATTCAGGTAATAGCGACGATATACCCACAACCCGTTTTCGAGCGCATACATCGTATGCGGCGGATGTAGCACCGGACACACGGCGACGATCTTATCGAGGGCGATACCGGCCGCGGCCGCCCGTGCGCCGACCCGAAGCGCGAAATTTCCGCCGAGGGAAAAGCCGACGAGCGCGCAACGGCTCGGCGAGTAGCGTTCCTTCACATTGCCTACCGCGTCGACTACCTCGCCGATACGGCACGAATGGAACAACCCCTCGTTGAGAGCCTGTGTCCCGCCATGATCGCGCAGATTCAAGCGAAACGTCGCGTAACCCGCGTCCCACAGCGCCAGCGCCAACGACAACATATAGCTCGAGTCCGCAGCGCCCTCCCAGCCATGCAGGAGCACGACGAGGCCCTTGTCGCGGTCTACGCCGGCAACGTACTGACCCAGCAATCGGACGCCGTGGCCAAGCTCGAGCAACTGCTCGATCGATTCTCGCCGCAGCCTCGCCGTGCGGCGGCGCCATCGGCGCGAGCGCAACGGCACGGAGGTCGCGATCGTCTGAACGTGACGCCCCGCGAGCAGCAGCGGCGGCCGCAACGCTGCGCGGTCTTTGACCGACACGCTCACGATCGGACCCGCCGACTGGCGTTCACGCTGACGATTGGTGCCGGTGACATCACATAACGATCGGGCGCTTGGCATTTTCTCGTTCCGCGGGGCACACTTGTCGCCTGGTAGCCGTGGCAAAAAAATACCCACGCAGCCGGCTGCGGCCATCCGCAGCCCGACAACTCTATAAGAACCAATGCGCCGCCTGACACGAAAGTATCTACCCTGGACCGCACTCTGTGTCGTGCCGTTGATGGCCGCCTATGTTGCAATCGTGATCGTCGGCGGTCCAGCCGCAATCGCGGACACGAGCGCGGCGTGGGTCGTGCTCGGTGCGGCCGGTCTCGGCATCGCAGCGTTGCTCGCGCTCGTCGTCGCCAACAAGCTCCGGCTCCTGCAGCCGCTCGACGAGCCCGCCGCGCGTGTCGCACCCGAGCCGGGCAATGCAACGCCTAGCGCAACCTCAGAGCATGAAATCGCCGTCCTCGAGCGCGCGCTCGAAACACTTCGGGCAGATTTCGAGGAGTCGACGCGCTCGCGCGCCTATCTCGAGCGGCTCATCGCGAGCATCAGCGATGCGATACTCGTGATCGGTACCGACGGCAATATTACGCGCGCAAATGACGCCGCGGCGGATCTGCTCGACTACCAGCGTAACCAGCTCATCGGCCGTCCACTGAATCAAGTCATCGACGTCGATCTCGCGTCCAAGGCACGGCCCGGGGAGATTGCGGCCCGCTCGAGCGACGGTACGTTCCTGCGTCGAGACGGCACCGCCGTGCCGGTGTCGTACACGGTCGCCGAGCTGCGGGACGGCGAGAAAATCGAAGGCTGGATCGTCGCAGCGCAGAACGCTGCCGAGCGCCGCCGCGTCGAGAACCGCATCAAGTTTCTCGCCCGCACGGACCCGCTGACGAGAATCTCCAATCGCATGCAGTTCCAGCACCAGCTCCAGCAGAACATCGCCCGGGCAAGGCGATCTCGTCAGTGCCTCGCGCTGCTTTATCTGGACATAGATCGCTTCAAGGACATCAACGACACGTTCGGCCACGGCGCCGGCGATCGAGCGCTGGAGATTTTCACGCAACGTATCGTCGCAGAGCTGCCCGAAGGCGGGATCGCGGGCCGACTCGCCGGAGACGAGTTCGCGGTTCTGCTCGGCGGCTTCGCGACGCACGAGGAAGCGCTGCGCGACACGGCAGCGGCGGCGGCCTCGATTCTCGCATCGATCGGCAAACCGTTTCGGATCGATACACAGGAAGTCTTCATTACCTCGAGCTTAGGCGTTGCGCTGTATCCGCGCGATGCCGACAACGTCATCGACCTGCTGCGCAAAGCCGACGCGGCGCTGTACCGCGCGAAACGCGCGGGCGGCAACTGTTATGAGCTCTATACCGAAGAGATGAGCAACGACGCCGTGGACCGGCTCATGCTCAAGAGCAAGCTCAAGCGCGCATTCGAGCGCGACGAGCTGCGGCTACACTATCAGATGAAGTACCACCTGGCCACGGGGCGCATCGCGGGTGCCGAGGGACTGGTGCGCTGGAACATGCCCGAGCGCGGACTCGTATACCCGTCGGATTTCATTCCGCTGGCCGAGGAAACCAATCTCATTCTGCCGCTCGGGAACTGGGTGTTGAACCGCGCGTGTGAGGACTATCGGTCCTGGCAGCGCTCACTCGTCGCACCCACAAAGGTGTCGCTGAATCTGTCCCTCAAACAGCTCCACCAGCAACGGTTTCTCGAGCAGTTGAAGGGTGTGTTGCGTAAGCACAGTATTTCGCCGACGAGCCTCGAGCTCGAGATCACTGAAACGACGCTCATGGATGATGCCGAGCGCACGATTCGACTACTCAATGCGCTATACGCAATGGGCCTGCATTTGACGATCGACGATTTCGGCACGGGGTATTCGAGTTTGAGCGCGTTGCAGCAGTTTCCGATCACGACATTGAAAATCGACCAGTCGTTCGTTCGCGACGTCGCCATCGACAAGGACGACGCTGCGATCGTCTCGGCGATCATCCAGATGGGTCATAGCCTGAATCTCGAGGTTGTCGCAGAGGGGGTCGAGTCGAAGGCTCAGCTCGAGTTCCTCCGGCGTCATGCTTGCGATTATGTACAAGGAAATCTGTTCGGCGATCCGATGACGGCCGACGCCGTGCTCGAGCTGCTCGTCGAGGAGGCCAACGGCGAGTTCCAGCACAAGCGTTTGTTCGCCTGAGCAGCCTCCTGTCACGACCGTGACGCTCGTTTGGATTCGCCTTTGGGCGTGGGGTATAGTCTCGGCCAGCTCCAGTCGTGTGTATTTCTGAGGTAACGCTATGAATTTCCTTAAGCCTTGTTTGGCGATTCTGGCCGCCGGCTTAGCGGGCTCCGCGCTCGCTTGCGACTACCCGCCCCTCGTCGCGATACCCGACGCAGATGACGCCACGATGGACGATATGGTGGCTGCACAAGAAAGTGTTCGGGCCTACATGGAGAGCATGGACACCTACCTGACGTGCGTGAGCGACGAGCTAGCCGCCGCCGGTGACGACGCGCCCGACGAGTTCAAGGCCATCATGGTCAGCCGTCACAACGCAGCCGTGGCCGAGATGGAAGCCGTCGCAGAATCCTGGAACGACGAGAGAACCGCGTTCCTCGAAGCGAATCAGTAAGTCCCGATTGAGCGACGTCTGCGCCGCCTTGCGCGCGGCGCTCGCGTCATCTACCGCATCAGTCTTTCAGCGACTCGAACTCCCTGTCGAGCTCGAATCGCTTCGATGTCAGATACTTCTCCATTCGCTGCAATCGCGCGTCTACCTCGCGAAAGCGATGCCGAATATTGTCCAGGGTCGCGTGTGGCGCTGACCGAACACTACGCTGCAGCGTTGCCGCAGCCTCGTCGCGAATCCCCGCAGACAGGCGCGGCTTCGTCGGCAGCAGCAGTGCGAGCACGATATAGGCGACCAGCGTCGTCGGCAGAAAGAGGAATAGGCCGATCACGACGATGATACGGGTGATCGTGACGTCAAACCCGAAATAGTCGGCGATTCCTGCGCAAACGCCCGCGACCATGCCGTTCTCCCGGTCTTTGAACAGACGGCGCGGGCCGGGTTCGCGTTCGCTGCTCATACGTGCTTCCTCCAGCCGGGAACCTCGTTGTCGAGAATGGTCTCGAGGGCATTGAGTCGACTCTCCATGGCCTGGCTGTTGCGCCACAGATCCTCGAGCATGCGTTCTTCGTCCTGCGTCAGTCCTTTGGTTGCCTTCCACTTGGTGATGTAATGCATGACGATCGCGAGCGGTAGTACACAAATCGTAAATAGAATGGCAACTGCTTCGCTCATAACACCTCATCCGTCCTTCGAAGACTGATCGCCGGAGACGTCGCGGCGCTTGGACTTCAGCGCTTCGAGCTCGCGCTCGACAGCATCGGAGGCTTCGAGGTCGGAAAACTCCTGCCGCAGATTTTTGCGTGAACCGATATCGAAAGCCTCGACGCGACCTTCTATGTCGTCCATGCGGCGTTCGTAATGATCGAACCGAACGAGCGCGTCGTCGATTCGATGATCGTGTATTTTTTTGCGGACTTCCAGCCGACGGTTGGCCGTCTCGTGCCGCGCCACGAGCGTCTTCTGGCGGGTTTTCGCATCCGCCAGCTTGGCTTCGAGACGGGCGATGTCGTCGCCGAGCTTCTCCAGGCCCGAATCGATAGCCGCCTGCTGCTCGCGCAATCCAGCGGCCGATCGCTCGGCGTGCGATTTCTCCACGAGTGCAGCCTTGGCGAGATCCTCACGACCCTTGTCGATCGCAAGCTCGGCTTTCGCCTGCCACTCACGCGCTTCCTTCTCGAACGCCGCCAGCGTGCGCGCAGATTCCTTCTTGTCCGCGATCGCGCGCGCGGCCGCCGAGCGAACTTCGACGAGCGTATCTTCCATCTCCTGAATCATCAGGCGCACGATCTTTTCGGGATCCTCGGCCTTGTCGAGGATCGAGTTGATGTTCGAGTTAACGATATCGGTGAATCGCGAAAAGATACCCATGACTGTTGCTCTCCTACTCCAAGCGCCTCTAAGACCGTTCCGTCTGCTCGCCGCGTGCCGCCGCGATGTTTAGCTGCGGTCGCAGCGTCACGCAGTGCGTCACGGTAAGCGTCCTCGCGGCGATCTCACGGCCTCCGTGCGCGGCGTGTGTCCGCGTATCGACCGACAGCGGCGCGAGCTCGGCTTGCAGCACGGCGCGGTCGAGTTTCCCAGGCTGCTCTTCACCGAGCGCCGTGACGGCTAGTAACGCCGAGACGGCACCGAAGATCAGGGATTTGTGTCGTGTCTGGCGGCTCATGCGGGCTCCGAAGATTGCTGTTGCTGTTGGCGTGCGCTTATCGCTGTATTAGCAGAAACCGTGCCAACCGCGCGAAATCACGTTAACCCCCTGTTTTTGAAACCAATACTCGGCGCAATCGGGCGCGCCGGTGCCGGCGAGATTTAGTTCTTTTAGCCAACTATTAGCGTTTTCTACCAGTTTTTTTGGTATTTTCCACCAAATGACTTCCGATCCGTATAACACCCCTGCGATGATCGGCGAAGCGCCCGCGTTTCTCGCGATGCTCGAGCATGTCTCCCAGGCCGCACCCCTGAATCGGCCGGTTCTGGTCATGGGCGAGCGCGGCACGGGCAAAGAGCTCGTCACCTCGCGGCTGCATTTTCTGTCGGCACGCTGGGACAAGCCGCTCGTGAAGATCAACTGCGCCGCGTTGACGGAGAGTCTGCTCGACACCGAGCTGTTCGGTCACGAGGCCGGCGCCTTCACGGGCGCGACGCGCACGCATGTCGGGCATTTCGAAGGCGCTGCCGACGGCACGCTCGTGCTCGACGAGCTCGGCACGATATCCGAGCGCATGCAGGAAAAAATCCTTCGCGTGATCGAGTACCGCGAATTTCGGCGTGTCGGCGGTTCCGAAACGCTCACGACAGACGTCAGAGTCATCGGCGTCACGAATGAGGACTTGCCGGCGCTCGCGCGAGCCGGAAAATTTCGCGCCGACCTTCTCGATCGTCTGGCTTTTGACGTGATTCACGTGCCGCCGCTGCGGTCTCGTCCCGAGGATATTCTCTCGCTTGCGTTTCACTTCGGCGTCAACATTTCGAGTGAGCTCAAGCGCGCCTACTTCGCGGGCTTCTCCCCTTCAGCCCGTGCGTCGCTCCTCGGCCATGGCTGGCCCGGTAACGTGCGCGAGCTCAAGAACGCAGTCGAGCGCAGCGTCTACCGCTGCGCCGACCCCGACGCAGCGCTCGAAACGATCCTGTTCGATCCGTTCGCGACGGCTTCGGCCGGGGACCAGACCGACGAGGAAATCGCAGCCGCGATGCCGCCGGACACACCGGCTGCCGCGCCGGTGCGAACGTTTCCGCTCGACTTCAAGGCCTCCGTCGCCGCGCTCGAGCAGGATTTGTTGCGCGAGGCGCTGTTTCGCGCACGCCACAATCAGCGCGAAGCCGCGCAGCTCCTGGAGCTGAGCTACCACCAGCTGCGCGGACTCGTCAGAAAGTATCCTTCAGCGCTCGACAAGCCCTGACGCGGGCGGTTGCGGGAACCCGATTATCGTCGCGCCCTCGGTGCAGACGAACGCCGACGGCCCTAAGCGTTCAATCATTGTTACCCTCTGATTTATATAGATTTAGGTCCGTGTCAGCCCAGCCGCGACCGTGCGCGCGCCACGCGCACGACGACTAACCCCGTCAGCGGCTCCGGGACGTTCGTGGTAATTAAAGGAGTGGGCGGAGCATGGGCTTCCTCCGCATGCCCTCGAGCACTTAAGCTCGGACCGTGGATGCGGCATCGGATCGTGAGCTCATGGAGCGTTTTCGGGACGGCCACGCCGCGTCGTTCGAGCGTCTTTACGCGCGGCATCGCGGCCCGCTGTATCGGTATTTTGCTCGACAATCGGCCAAGGACAACGTGGACGACCTATTTCAGGAGACCTGGTTGCGACTCATTCGAGGCAAGGCGCGTTACCGGCCCGAGGCGCCGTTTCGGGCCTATCTCTATCAGATTGCTCACAGTGTGCTCGTTGACCATTACCGCCGTCACGGCCACGCATCGCGCCCCCAAGCCAATGCCACACTCGACCCGGTCGATGGCGCGTCCGGGCCACAGGAATGCTACGAGGCCGGATTGGCTCGCGGCGCTTTCGTCGCGGCGCTGGATGCACTGCCGGCTGAGCAGCGCGAAGCGTTCCTGCTGCACGAGGAGGCGGGGCTCACGCTCGAGCAGATTGCCGAGGTTGTCGGCACGGGGCGCGAGACGATCAAGAGCCGCCTTCGCTATGCAACGCGGCGGCTTCGCGAGTCGCTCAGCCGCGACCTCGGGATCACTGCACGGGAGCGGGCATGAGCGCCACGGGTGACGATCGGACGCTTCCGGATCTCGATGAGGTCCGCAAGGCTTATCGCGACGCCGGCTTCGACGACGAGCCGCCCGAGCATGTGGACGCGTTTATCCGCGCCGCCGCCAGGCGCGAATCCAAGCGCCGTATCAACGATTACTTGCCGTCGCTGGCGATGGCGGCAACGATCGTGCTCGCACTCGGTCTCGTGCTGCGGCTTACGTTGCCGGGCCGTAATCTCATCGAGCCTGAGACGGCTCCCGACAGCTTAG
>JBFJXA010000021.1:0-20032 GCA_041623375.1 Gammaproteobacteria bacterium
AGAAAGAACAACACGTGCTCGGCCTCGTCGCCGACCGTGGGCCTGGAGCCTGGATGCTCTTCGGTCTGCCAGCCCGTGGTCATCTCCATGCGGATCCGGCCGAGCGCCGCCGCCTCCTCCTGCGGCGACATGTACGGATCCAGCGTCTCCATGAGGTGCTTTGCGATACGCTGTTGCTTGCGCAGCAGCGTGCGCCGCGTCGCCTCCGTCGGATGAGCCGTGAACACCGGCTCGATGCACAGCGTCGCAATCAGCTCCTCGGCTGCGGCTGCTTCGAGGCCCGCGGCCTTGAGCTGCATGAGCGTGTCCTCGAAGCCCATAGGCTGCGGCGTCGACGCGTCCCGCAGGTACGCGCGCCGCCGCCGGATTCGGTGAACCTTCTCGGCCATATTGACCATTTGGAAGTAGGTCGAGAAGGCGCGAATAAAGTCGCGCGCCGCGGCCGGCGCGAGTGCCCGCAGCAGTGTTTGCAGCTCGGCCAGCGCCTCCACGTCGTCTTCGCGATGCGCGATGGCCGCGCGGCGCGCCGCCTCAACGATATCGAACAGCGCCTCGCCTCCTTGCTCCTTGACGAGCTCGCCGACGAGCTCGCCGAGACGATGGACATCCTCGCGCAGCGCCCGCTCTTTTTCCGCGAAAAAGATCTCGCTGCGACGAATGGCTTGCGAAGATGTCCTGGCCATGGGCTCGCCTAACGATAGCCCCTGGCTTGCAACTCGAACAGACGGGCGTAACGTCCGCCGAGCGCGACGAGCTCGTCGTGACTGCCACGTTCGATGATCTGCCCCTGGTCCATGACGACGATGAGATCCGCCTGCCTGACGGTCGAGAACCGGTGTGATATCAGCACGACTATTTTAGCCCGGGTCAGTGCCTGGAAGTGCTCGAAAACGTCGGCTTCGGTCTCTGCATCCATGGCCGCCGTCGGCTCGTCGAGAACGAGAATTTCCGCGCCCTGTCGCATGAACGCCCGCGACAGCGCGATGCGCTGCCACTGCCCGCCCGAGAGCTCCTGACCCTGGTGGAACCAGCGTCCGAGCTGCGTATGGTATTTATCGGGCAAGTCCTCGATGAAATCGGCCGCCTGCCCCATGCGCGCAGCTTCCTGCCAACCGGCCATATCGCCCAGCCGCGGCTCGTCACCGACCCCGATGTTCTCGCCGACCTCGAGCTGATACCGGTTGAAATCCTGAAAGATGATACCGATCCGTCTGCGTAGCGACTCGGCATCCCAGTCCTCGAGATTGCGGCCCTCGTACGAGATTCGGCCCTCATCGACGGGATAGAGACCGGCGAGCAACTTGATCAGCGTGGTTTTTCCCGAGCCGTTGCGTCCGACGACTCCGACGCTCTGACCCGGCAACAGCGTGAGATCGAGGTTGCGCACTGCCGGGCGGGTCGCCCCGGGATACGTGAAGCTGACATTCTCGAAGACGACACCGGCGGCCGGTTCGGGCCCGTGCGCCTCGACGCCGTCCCAGGCCAGCGCCGGCTGCTCGAGGTACTCGTAGAGGTTGGACAAATAGAGGTTGTCCTCGTACAGACCGCCGATCGCCCCGAGCATCGCCGAGACGGACGACTGGCCCTGCTTGAAAACGACGAGATACATCGTCATCTGGCCGAGGCTTATCGTGCCCTGAATCGTCGCCACCGCGATCCAGGCATAGGCGCCGTAGAAAGCGGCGTTGCTGACCAGGCCGAGCACGAGACCCCAGCCATCCTGGCGCCGCGTCAACCGCCGCTCGTCGTCGAAGAGCGCCTGGAATATCTTCTTGTAGCGCCGCAGCAGCTCGGCGCCGAGCTGAAAGAGCTTGATCTCTTTCGCGTGATCTTCGCGCGCGAGCACCATCTCCAGATAGAGCAACTTGCGCCGCTCGGCCGAGCGATAGCGGAACATGCGAAATCGTTCGCCTGAAAAATACGTCTCGGCGACGAAGGCCGGTAGACCCGCCAGGATGAGAACGAGCACGGCCCAGCCGGAAAACTGCAGCAACAATGTCGCATAACTCGCGAGCGAGATACCGTGCTGTAGCAGGTTGAACGTGCGCGTGACGAGACTCAGTGGCCGGCTCGAGGCCTCCTGCCGAGCACGGTTGAGCTTGTCGTAAAACTCCGAGTCCTCGAACTGGGCGAGCTCGAGGCTCAACGCTTTCTCGAGAATCAACGTGTTGACGCGCTGGCTGAGCAGAACGCGCAGCAGCGTCTGACAGTAGCCGATGCCGCGCTGTGTCGCAGCCATGCCTGCAACGAGGACGCCTTCGACTGCGACGAACCACATGACGCTCGCGTAGTCGGGCGCGCCGCCGGCCGAGTTCACGGCGATGGCCGCTACGACAGAATCGACGATGAGCTTGCCGACGTAGGCGATACCGGCAGGCAGCAAGCCCGCCGTGAGCGTCAGCACCGCCAGACCGATGGTCAGTCGTCGATCGGTTGACCAGACGAGCTCGATGGCGCGGCGCCCGTAGCGGAAGACGCCGAGGTAGCTGTCCAGCTGAACGGAGGAATTGGGAGAGTCTCTGAGCATCATGGCGGCCTCGGCCCTACACGCGAGGCAGACGCGCCGCGGCCGACGACATGGTAGCGCCTCGGCGCCACCTGCCGCCAATGGGTGCTAGGATACGCGCGGGGGTTCGAATGCCGACCACAATAACGACGAAGGACTAGCGAGCTCTCATGGCGACCCTACCTGGCGCTCACGGCGTATTCGTTCTGGCGCTCACCGTCGTCGCACTCTATCTATTCACGCGCGACAAGCTGCCGCTCGAAGCGTCCGCGCTTGCGATTCTCATCATCCTGCTCGTCGTCTTCCAGGTCTTTCCTTACGCAACGAACGGCGAGCGTCTCGTTCCGACGAGCTTTCTTTCCGGCTTCGGTCACGAGGCGCTGATCACGATCTGTGCGCTCATGATCATCGGCACGGGTCTGGAGGTTACCGGCGCCCTGCAGCCCCTCGCCGCGGCACTGGCGAAGGCGTGGAATGCGAAACCGCTGATCGCGAGCCTTGCGACGCTCGCGATCAGCGGCGTGCTCAGCGCGTTTCTCAACAACACACCGATCGTCGTCATGCTGTTGCCCATGCTCGTCGGCGTAGCGCTGCGCAACAAGCTCGCGCCGTCCTCATTGCTCATGCCCGTCGGTTTCGCGACGCTCGTGGGCGGGATGGCGACGACGATCGGCACGTCGACGAATCTGCTCGTCGTCTCGATCGCGGCCGATCTGGGGCTCGAGCCGTTCGAGATGTTCGATTTCACGCTCCCCGTGGTCCTCGTCGGCTCGATCGGCTTGCTGTATCTCTGGCTCGTCGCGCCGCGGCTGCTGCCGGAGCGTGAGCAACCGCTCTCCGACCGCGCGCCGCGCGTCTTCAACGCGATGCTGCATATCAACGACGCGAGCAAAGCCTGCGGCCTGAGCTTTGCGGAGTGCCTCGCGTTGACGAGCAACGAGATGCGCGTCGATCGTATCGAGCGCGGCGAAGGGCTCGCCGTGACGAAGCTCCCGTCGGTGACGATCGGCGCAGGCGATCGCCTCGCCGTGCGCGACACGCCCGAGCGGCTCAAAGAGTTCGAGAAGCAGCTCGGCGCGAAGCTCTACAGCGAAACGGGTATCGAGGGCATCGGCGACGCTAGCGCCGCCCCCGAGCAGCAATTTCTCGCTGAGATCGTCGTGACGCGCGGGTCGCTGTTGCACCGTGGCACGTTGACGAGCACGCGGTTCGCGCAACGCACGGGGCTGATTCCGCTCGCATTGCACCGGGCCCGCGAGCCCGGCACCGAGGACATCAGCGGCACGATAGAGACGGTTCGCCTGCGCGCCGGGGACGTCGTCCTCGTCCAGGGCACGCGCGAGCAACTCGAGTCGCTGAAAGCCTCCGGCACGGCGCTGGTCCTAGACGGCACGACCGACTTGCCGACGACGCATCGGGCCAACCGCGCGCTCGCGATCATGGCGCTCGTCGTAGCGGCCGCCGCGCTCGGCGTTCTGCCGATCTCGATCAGCGCGATGATCGGTGTGGGAGCCATGCTTGCTACGCGCTGCCTGTCCTGGCAGGACATCGCCAAATCCCTGTCTGCGCAAGTCGTCATGATCATCGTCGCGAGCCTCGCACTGGGTATCGCACTGACGGAGACCGGCGGTGCGTTGTTCATCGCCCAGTCTTTCGTCAACACCGTCAGCATCCTGCCGACGAATTTCATCCTCAGCGCGCTCATGCTCATCATGGCCGTCATGACGAACATCGTGTCGAACACGGCGGCCGGCGTTATCGGCACACCGATCGCGATCCAGGTTGCGAGAGAGCTCGGCGCCGATCCCGAGCCGTTCATCCTCGCCGTGATCTTCGGCGCGAACATGAGCTACGCGACGCCGTTCGGCTACCAGACGAACCTGCTGTTGCTCACGGCAGGCGGCTACAAGTTCACGGATTTTCTGCGCGCCGGCGTGCCGCTGACGATCATCATGTGGCTCGGCTTCTCGATCGTGCTGCCGTGGATGTACGGCCTTTAGAGACACGCGAACCCTGCGGCTCAGCTTGACCCTCGGGGAGCCTAGAGGCCATACTTCCGGCCCATGCGCCGCTCCACCCGCACATTGTCCGAGTCAGGCCGCTGGTGGCGTAAGCCCACTGCGGAGAGGGTGTCGAGCGCCTAAGGTTAGAGCGCGTCCGATTAGAACGAAAGAAAGCCCATCTCCGCCTCGACGGAGATGGGCTTTTTTATTGGGAGACTGACAGGTTCCATTATGCAAGCGCCGTTCGATATTCCGGCCGACCTCGACACGCCGGTGTCCGCGTACATCAAGCTAAAGCCGTTCGAGCCCTGCTTTCTGCTCGAGAGCGTCGAGGGCGGCGAGCGCCTCGCGCGCTACTCGTTCATCGGGATCGGCAGAAGCGTCGAGCTTGAGCTCACGAGCGAGCGCCTGCGGCTCGACGGCCGCGACGTTGAGCGTCCCGAAAACGGCACGGCGTGGCTCGAGCTGCTACGCGGCGCGCTCGCCGAGAGCCCCGAGCTCACGCCGGCCATCGATGGCCTGCCGTTCAGCGGCGGTCTCGTCGGCGCGGCCGGCTACGATCTCGTGCGCTACTTCGAGAAGCTGCCGGCGAACCACAGCGAGCCCAAGGCGTTGCCCCTTGCCGCGTTCGTTGCGCCTCGGTCGTTGCTCATCTTCGACCATCTGACGCGCCGTGCCGCGTTGCTGCACTCCGGCTCCTCGGGCGAGCGCGAGGCGCTGCGCACCGACATCATCCACGCTTTACGCGGCGGCATTCCGGACAACGCGCGATCCGGCTCGGGTTTCTCGCCGGCCGAGGCGAGTCTCTCACCCGAGGCGTTCATGGCGGGTGTCGGACGCTGTAAAGACCACATCACCGCCGGCGATATCTACCAGATCGTACTCTCGGTGCGCTTTCACGGCCGCACGCAGCTCGCACCGTTCGATTGCTACCGGGCGTTGCGGCTCCTGAATCCGTCGCCTTACATGTATTACTTCGAGCTCGGCGATATCAAAGTTGCCGGCTCCTCACCCGAGGCGCTCGTCCGGCTCGATGGGCGTGACGCCTGGCTGCGCCCGATTGCCGGCACGCGGCCGCGCGGCGCGACCGACGAGGAAGACCTTGCGCTGGAGCGGGAGCTGCTCGCCGATCCGAAGGAGAACGCCGAGCACGTCATGCTCGTGGATCTGGCGAGAAACGATCTCGGCCGCGTGGCGCGTGCGGGCTCCGTGCACGTCGACCCGTACCGCAAGATCGAGCGATACAGTCACGTCATGCACATCGTCAGCGGCGTGCAAGGCGAGCTCGACGACTCCAGGGACGCGTTCGATCTGTTCGCGGCCGCCTTTCCGGCCGGCACGCTCGTCGGCGCACCCAAGGTCCGCGCCATGGAGCTCATCGCAGAGTTCGAGCCGGTCGGACGCGGGCTCTATGGCGGCACGGTCGGCTATTTTGCCAAGAACGGCAACATGGACCAGGCGATCACGATCCGCACGATGGTCTTCAACGGTGATGAGTACAGCTTCCAGGCGGGCGCCGGCATCGTTGCCGACAGCGACCCCAGGCGCGAGCACGAGGAAGTGCTCGCGAAGAGCGCGATTCTGCGCCGCGCGCTCGAGATCGCGGAGGATGGGCTATGACGCCGCGGCTGCTGCTCATCGATAACTACGACTCGTTCACGTACAACCTCGTGCAGGCTTTTCTCGTGCTCGGTGCCGACGTTCGCGTCTACCGCAACGATGCCATCGACCGCGCGACCGCGCTCGCGCTCGAGCCCACGCACCTCGTGATCTCCCCGGGACCGGGGCGTCCCGAGAACGCCGGCGTATCGCTCGAGATGATCGAGTGCTTTGCCGCGACGATTCCCGTGCTCGGCGTGTGCCTCGGACACCAGTCGATCGTCGAGCATTTCGGCGCCAAGGTCATCGGCGCAAGCTCGCTGACGCACGGCAAGAGCTCGAACGTGAACCACGACGGCCAAGGCGTCTACCGCGGCTTGGCGAACCCCCTGGAGGCCGGCCGTTATCACTCGCTCGCGGCCGACAAGACGCGTATCCCCGAGACCCTCGACGTAACGGCACGGACCGACGACGGCGAAATCATGGGCGTGCGGCACAGGCAGCTTGCCGTCGAGGGCGTTCAGTTCCACCCCGAGAGCGTGCTGACGCCTGACGGTCCGAAGCTCATGGAAAATTTTCTGTACCCGCAGCGCACGCGGTAGCTCAAGAGGATTCGGCTATGGCCCAACAAGCAACCCACTATTTGCAACGATTGCTCGACGGCGAGACTCTCGACGAAACCGAGGCGGCCGAGACGCTCAAGGCCATGGCCGAGGGAAGTGTCGAGCCGGCCGTCGCGGGCGGCCTGCTGATCGCGCTGCGCTGCAAGGGCGAGGCAGCCGCCGAGATCCGCGGGTTCGCGACGGCCATGCGCGAGCTCGCGCGGCGTCCGCAGATCCAGGCCGGCGAGCCCTACGTCGACATCGTCGGCACGGGTGGCGACGGCTCGGGTAGCCTGAACCTGTCGACGGGTGCAGCGCTGCTCGCGGCAGCGAGCGGGCTCAAAGTCGTCAAGCACGGCAACCGCTCGATCTCGAGCCGCTGCGGCAGCGCCGATGTGCTCGCGGCGCTGGGCTTACCCATCCCGCTCGATGAGCAGCAGGCCGGCGTCTACCTCGACGCGCTCGGCTTCACGTTTCTGTTCGCGCCGCACTATCACCCGGCCATGAAGAACATCGGCCCGGTGCGCGCGGCGCTCGGTGTTCGGACCGTCTTCAATATACTCGGCCCGCTCGCCAACCCGGCCACGCCGCCGTTTCACGTCATCGGCGCATACAGCGAGGACATGGCCGAGCTCATGGCCGAGACGCTCTCGGGCATGGATGCCGAGCGCAGCTTCGTGATCCACGGCGCGCCAGGCTGGGACGAGGCGACCCCTGTCGGCCCGTTCCTGTGCTTCGACGTGAGGCCCGGACAGGTCGAGCGCAGTGTGCGTGATCCCAAGGACGCCGGGCTCGCACGCTGCACGGCAGAGGATCTGCTCGGCGGCGAGGCCTCGCTCAACGCCGAGCGGCTGCGCGGGGCGCTGTCCGGAGAGGACACGGCCGCACATCGCGATGCGCTCGTGCTCGGCGCCGCGCTCGCGCTCGAGGTCACGGGCACGGCGCCCGATCTTGCCAGCGGCGTCGAGGCGGCTCGGGCAGCCATCGACGACGGCCGCGCGGCGGCAATCGTCGCGGGTCTCGCTACGGCCGGCAAGGAGTTTTGAAGATGCCCGACGCGCCCTTCCTCGATCGCATGGCCGAGGCGTCCCGGCAGCGGGCCGCTGCCGCGCGCGCTCGCGAGACCGAGGGGGCATTGCTCGCGCGTGCGAGCGTCTCGCAAGACCCGCCCGTGCTCAGGCTCGATCGCTTCGACGTCATCGCCGAGCTCAAGCTGCGCTCCCCGGCCATGGGGACGCTCGCGCAATCGGGCTTTGATCTCGAAGGGCAGGTCGCAACCTACGCCGCCGGCGGTGCAGCCACCGTGTCGGTGCTGACCGAGCCCGACGAGTTCGAAGGCAGCCTCGAGCACCTCGAGCGAGCGGTTGCGCTGCTGCGACCCCACGGCATCCCCGTCATGCGCAAGGATTTTCTGACCGATACCTATCAGGTGCTCGAAGCGCGCGCGGCCGGCGCCGGCGGCGTGCTCGTCATCGCCGCGATGCTGACAGATGCGCAGATGGAGGCCCTCGTCGACTGCGCGCGAGAGTGTGGCTTGTTCGTGCTCCTCGAGGCATTCGACGAGCGTGATCTGGAGCGTATCGGGGAACTCGCTGCGATCAAACCCGAGAATGCCGACGCGCCGCTGCTGGCAGGCGTAAACTCGCGCGACCTGCGCACGCTGGCCGTGGATTTCGACCGCTTCGCAACGCTCGCGCCGCGGCTGCCGAAGGGCTTACCGGCCGTGGCCGAAAGCGGTATCGAGTCCGCGAGTCAGCTGCGTGAGGTCGCCGAGCTCGGCTACAGCCTGGCGCTCGTCGGCTCGGCGCTCATGCAATCGGACTCGCCCGAGGCGCAACTCGCGAGTTTCGTCGCGACAGGACGCGCGCACGTGCGCGCGCAAGCTGCATGTTCGTGAAGATCTGTGGGCTAACGACGCCCGCGGCCGTTGCGGCCGCCGTAGACGGCGGCGCCGATGCCGTTGGCTTCGTTTTCGCAGAGTCCGTGCGGCGCACGCAGCCGGAGATTGCGAGGTCGTTGTGCGAGCCCGTGCCGGAGGACGTCGTTCGCGTCGCCGTCATGCGCCACCCGAGCGCGGCCGAGTGGCAGGCCGTGCGCGAGGTCTTCGAGCCCGACTGGCTGCAGACGGATGTGGCCGATCTTGCGAGTCTCGATCTCGGCGACACGTGTGCCGCACTGCCCGTGTATCGAAACGCCGAGCTCGTAGATGAGCAGCAGTGGCCGTCCCCGCTGCTGTTCGAGGGGCTCTCGAGCGGCAGCGGGCGTACGGCCGACTGGCAACGTGCCGCGGCGATAGCCGCTCGGACCGAACTGATCCTTGCCGGCGGCTTGAATGCCGCAAACGTCGCCGACGCCATCGCCGCCGTTCGCCCATGGGGCGTCGACGTATCGAGCGGCGTGGAGTCGAGCCCCGGACAAAAAGATCCCGACAAGATCGCCGAATTTATCGCCCGCGTGCGGGCAGCGGAGAAACATTGATGGCCCAGCTCGATATGAACGAACCGAGGACCGTGATCGAGGCGCTGGTCGCGGGCGACCTTCCGGATTCGGAGGGACGCTTCGGACCTTACGGCGGACGCTACATCCCCGAGACGCTGATGCCGGCCGTGAATCGGCTCACCGACGGCGTTAAACGGTTCCTGCCGGACGACGACTTCCAACGGCGCCTGCAGGAGGAGCTGCGCGACTGGATCGGACGCCCGACTGCGCTGACGCACGTGCCGCGGCTCTCCGAGCGCTGGGGCGCGGATGTCTGGCTCAAGCGCGAAGATCTCGCACATACGGGTGCGCACAAGATCAACAATGCGATCGGCCAGGCCTTGCTTGCGCAAGCGCTCGGCGCGACGCGCATCGTCGCCGAAACCGGCGCGGGTCAGCACGGCGTAGCCTCAGCCGCCGCGTGCGCGCGGATCGGTCTGCCGTGCATCGTCTATATGGGCGAGATCGACGTCGAGCGCCAGGCGCCCAACGTCGATCGCATGCGCCGGCTCGGCGCAGAGGTCGTGCCCGTAACGTCGGGCGACCGCACGTTGCGCGCCGCGATCGACGAGGCCATCCGGGACTGGGTTTCGGACCCGGTCGGGACGTATTATCTGCTCGGCTCGGCCGTGGGCCCGCATCCGTACCCCTATCTCGTCAGGGAGCTGCAAAGCGTGATCGGCAAGGAAGCGCGCGCGCAGATGCTCGAGCGCGGCGGGCTCCCGGACGCGGCCTTCGCCTGCGTCGGCGGCGGCTCCAACGCGATCGGTCTCTACCACGCGTTCCTCGCCGACGAGGGCGTGCAGCTGTTCGGCGTCGAAGCTGGCGGTCGTGGAGAATCCCTGGGCGACAACTCAGCGACACTGACGGGCGGGAAGCCGGGCGTCCTGCACGGCACCTACTCGATGCTGCTTTACGATTCTGATGGCCAGATACAGGAGACGCACTCGGTCTCGGCCGGTCTCGACTATCCGGGCGTCGGGCCCGAGCACGCGCTGCTGCGCGAAATCGGGCGCGTCGAGTACGTTACGGCCAGCGACGACGAGGCGCTTGCGGCCGTCGATGAGCTCTGCGCCGCCGAAGGTATCCTGCCGGCGCTCGAGTCGGCGCATGCGCTCGCGGGTGCACGACGCTGGGCGAAAAAGAACTCGGGCACGCGGATACTCATCGGCCTGTCCGGGCGCGGCGACAAGGACATGCCGATTCTCGCGAAACACCCCATGAGATCCACGCATTCCGAACAGGAGCATAGCGATGCTGCCGCATGAGGCACTCGCCGCATCGCTGCGTGCGGCGGACAAACCCGCTCTCGTCGCGTTCGTGACGGCCGGCTTTCCCGACCCCGACGGTTTCTTGAGCCTGCTGGCCGAGGTCGCCGGCGCGGCCGATGCGGTAGAGATCGGCGTGCCGTTCACGGACCCGATGGCCGACGGCGTCACGATTCAGCGATCGAGTCAGGCTGCGCTCGCGAAAGGCGTGAGCCTGAAGTGGATTCTCGAGCAACTCGCCTCGCGGGACTTCGAGCTTGCCTCGCCGGTCCTGCTCATGAGTTATCTAAACCCGCTCCTGGCATTCGGCTACGACGCGCTCGCCGAGCGCGCGGCCGGGGCGGGCGTCAGCGGTTTCATCGTGCCCGATCTGCCGTACGAGGAGAGCGCGCCGCTGCGGGCCGCGCTCGATGCGCACGGGCTTGCGCTCGTGCAGCTCGTTACACCGGCAACACCGCGCGACCGATTGCGTGCGCTTTGCCGGAGCAGCCAGGGCTTCGTCTATGCCGTGACGCGCACGGGCATCACGGGTAGTGCCGCCGCACTGCCTCCCGACGCCGCCGAGTATCTCGCCACCGTCAGCGCAGCGTCGGATCTCCCCGTCTGTGCGGGCTTCGGTGTTCGCGAGCGCGCCCAGGTCGCGGAAATCGGCAAGCACGCCGACGGCGTCATCGTCGGTTCGGCGCTCATCGAGGCGCTCGAGCGTGGCGAGAGCCCCGCGGCCTTTCTGGACGGGCTTCGCCCGCGATAACCGGCTGCATGCGCCGGAGCGATCTACCGTGAAACGCCTCACGAGCAGCGAATCGATCGCCTATTTAGGGCATCTGAAGAATCTGCTCGAGCAGTCCGGCGTCGGCTGCATCATCAAGAACGAGCAGCTGTCGGGCGGTCTCGGCGAGATTCCGTTTCTCGAGTGCCTGCCGGAGCTATGGGTCGTCCGCGATGACCAGCTCGCCGAAGCCGAAACGCTGCTCGAGGAATTCCAGCGCGCCTCGCCGTCGGCACCCGCATGGCGCTGCTCGGCGTGCGGGGAAACCAACGAAGGCCAGTTCGCCGCGTGCTGGAACTGCGGGCGAGCCGATGACCGAGATACGTAGGGCCGGCGCAACTCGGCTCGACCTGCTCCTAGCCATCGCCACCCTCGGCACGGTAGCCGTTTCCGCGCTCGGCCTGCTCGCACAGTCGTTCTGGATGCTCGAGCTTCTGACACACTTTAGGCTGCAGTACCTGGCCGCCCAGTTGCCGCTGCTGCTCGTCTGCCTGTGGTATCGGCGCTGGCTGCTGGTCTCTCTGCTCTTGCCCGTCACTGCGATCAACGCCGCAGCCGTGGCCCCTTACTGGCCGCGCGAGACGTCTGCCGTCGCCGGCACGCAGTCGGTCGAGCTCATGACCGTCAATCTCTACGGCCGCAACGACGAGCACGCACGCTTCATCGAGCTCGTGAGCCGGGAACGACCGGATGTCCTGCTGCTGCTCGAATACACGTCCAGGTGGGCTGCGTCGCTGGAGCCGCTCGAAGCCGACTACCCGTATCGTATCGCCGATGCTCGCGACGGGTCCTTCGGCATGGCACTGTTCGCCCGCGTGCCATTGGCCGAGGCGAGCAGGCTCGATCTGCGCGGTGTGCCGGCGATCGATGCATCGTTTGAGCTCGGCGTGGGCGAAACCGTGCGGTTCATTGGCGTGCATCTTCGGCCGCCGATGTCGGCAGAAGCGGCAGGCGAGCGCAACGCGCAGCTCGCTCGCGTCGGTGAGATCGTCAAGACGGAGCCGGGATCGCTGATCGTCGCCGGTGATTTCAACGCGACGCCGTACTCGCCCGTGCTCGCCGGTTGGCTCGAGCGCATGGCGCTCAAGGATGCGCGACGCGGGCGCGGCTTCGGCATGAGCTGGCCGGTCTCGCTACCGATCCTCGGCATCCCGATCGATCACGTTCTCGTCAGCGAAGATTTTCTCGTCGACGCACATTACTATGGTGCGGCTTTCGGGTCGGACCACTACCCCGTCGTGACCCGACTGTCTTTGAGGGATAAGAATTGACTGCATCGAAGCCAAGCGCAGCCGAGCTGCCTACCGCCAGCCTGATCATCATCGGCAACGAGATCCTGTCCGGAAAAACGCAGGATGCGAATCTGCAATTCCTCGCCGTGGAACTCGGCAAGCTCGGCGTGCAGCTGGCCGAGGCTCGTGTCATCGCCGATGTCGAGTCCACGATCATCGACACAGTCAACGAGCTGCGCGCCAAGTACACCTACGTCTTCACGACAGGCGGTATCGGCCCGACACACGACGACATCACGGCACTGTCCGTCGCCAGGGCTTTCAAACGCGAGCTCGTGCTCGACGAATCCACGGTTGCGGGAATGAAAAGTCGCAATATCGAGCTCAACGAAGCACGGCTGAAGATGGCGCACGTGCCAGAGGGCGCTACGCTCATCGAGAATCCGGGAAGCTTTGCGCCTGGATTCAAAGTCGAAAACGTCTACGTCCTCGCGGGCATTCCGAGCGTCGCCCGTGCAATGTTCGGCACGTTGCGCGATGAGCTCAATGCCGGCGCCACGATCCATTCGACGAACGTCGACGTTTACCTCAAGGAAGGCGACATTGCCAAGCCGTTAGAGGCCATCGCGCAGGAATTCACCGATCTCGACGTCGGCAGTTATCCATTCTCGAGGGATGGACGGCTCGGCGCCAATCTCGTCGTGCGCGGGACGGATGCCGAGCGCGTCGCCGCGGCGATGGATGCGATCGTAAGCACAATGACCGAAGCCGCCGGCGCCGACAATGTCGGCACACCGTCGAGCTGAACGCATTGTTAACCTGACTCCACTCGTTACTCTGACTCCGTCAGTTACGACGCACGGCGAGCTGCCCCGGCCAGGAGGCCGAGACCGCCACCGACCGCGAGCCAGCCTGCCCAGGCCGGCGTCAGCGCAGCCATGAGCCAGCTTCCACCACCTAGCGCCAGCAGCACACCGAAAAAAGGTGTCAGGTTTATTTTTACGGGGGGATTGCTCTGCGATGTCGCTTGCGGACGAAAAATACCCCTGACACCTCTTGCCTGCGACGGGCTCGCTGCGGCGGCTGACTCGCCGTCCGCCGCGCGCTGCTCCTCGACGACGCTGCGCACGAAGCGGTGCATCACGTCCGGCAAAGCCAATAGATCCGCGCTGATTTGCGGCCACTGCTCGACGAGCTGCTCGAGATGCCTGCGCGGACTCAAGCGCCGTCGGAGCCATTGCTCTAGTATCGGCTGTGCGGTCTCCCAGAGATTGAGCTGGGGATAGAGCTGTCGGCCGAGGCCTTCGATCGCGAGCAGCGTCTTTTGCAGCAGCACGAGTTGTGGCTGGACCTCCATGTCGAACTGACGCGCCGTCTCGAACAGGCGCAGCAGCACGAGTCCGAATGAAATCTCCGCGAGGGGCTTGTCGAAAATCGGCTCGCAGACGGCACGCACGGCCGTCTCGAGCTCGGCGAGGCGCGTACGCGCAGGTACCCAGCCGGAGTCGATGTGCAGCTTTGCGACTTGTCGATAGTCACGATTGAAGAACGCCACGAAATTCTGCGCGAGATAGAGCTGATCCCGTTCGCTCAGGCTACCGACGATGCCGAAGTCGACCGCGACGTACCGCGGATACTCCGGATCGCCGACGTCGACGAAAATATTCCCCGGGTGCATATCGGCGTGGAAGAAGTTGTGCTCGAAGACCTGCGTGAAAAAGATCTCGACGCCGTTGTGCGCAAGCCGCCGCATGTTCGTTCCGCGCGCCTTTAGCTCCTCGATATTGCTGATCGGCACGCCGGAGATGCGCTCCATCGTCAGCACATCGCTGCGACAGTAATCCCAATAGACCACCGGCACGTACAGCATCTCCGAGCCGTCGAAGTTACGTCTGAGCTGGCTCGCATTCGCAGCCTCGCGCATGAGATCGAGCTCGACGCGCAGCGTCTTCTCGAACTCCGCGACGACCTCGACGGGCCGCAGCCGCTGCCCGTCCGCCGAATAGCGCTGCGCGAGCCGGGCCAACGCATACAGGAGCTCTACGTCTCTAGCGACTTTCGTATCGACGCCCGGGCGCAGAATCTTGACGACGACCGACTCGCCCGATTGCAACCGTGCGGCGTGAACCTGCGCGATCGACGCAGCCGCGAGCGGCTCGCGATCGAACGTCGCATAAACGTCGTCCACGCGTCCGCCGAGCGCGCGCTCGACGATGGCGACGGCCGCATCGCCGGGAAAAGGCGGTACGCGGTCCTGCAGCTTAGCGAGCTCGTCGGCGATCGCGGGGGGTAGCAGGTCCCGTCGCGTGGATACGGCCTGACCGAATTTGACGAAAATCGGGCCGAGATCCTCCAGGCAACGGCGTACGCGCACGCCGAGATCCGCGCGGCGCGCGCGGCGCGGGATCAGCCGACGTAGCCAACCGACAGGCCTGAACAAATGCGCCGCCCACACGAACTCCTCGAGACCGTGTTTAATCAACACGCGCTGGATGGCGAGCAGTCGCAGCGCTAGACGGAGTCGTCGCACGGGGCCTCTCCACCGTCGTCTGGCTCGAGACCGAGACGCCGTGCGCGAGCAAGGGCGCGCTCGACGTCGTCGCGGATACTCTCGACGTCGCGGAAGAAACCCTCCGCCTCGTTTCGAGACGGCAGCGTTCGGCTCTCTTCCTGAAGGTACTCGCCCATGTTGAGCGCGAGGGCCTCGAGCGCGCGGTGCGCCCATGCGCGACCGGCCCGCGCCACGCGAGCCGTTTCGTGCGCGATGACGTCCCCGGTAAACCGTGCAAGCTCCTCCTCGAGATCCGGCCGGATGAGCTCGAGTACGCGCGCGAAGTCCTCTAGCGTCTCGGCGTCACCGCTGAAGCCGACACCGGAGTCATCGAGACGCGCGTTACGTCCTTGGCGCAACAATGCGAGCAGCGACACTGGCGTGCCGCTCAAAACCGCCGTTGCGTCGTTCGCGGACCCCGGCTCCAGACGCAGCGACCGCCGATGCACGGACAGGACGAGCTCGGTCTCGGGCCCGACGATATGTAGCCCGAGGCTCTTGCCTTGCATCGTGTCCAGTCGCTCCCGGGCCGACGTCGACTCTTCGAGCAGCGCATTGAAAAGGCGCTCCGTCGCGCCGATCGATGAGCCGATCACGCTCATCTCAGAGTCGGTAGCCGATGTGCAAAGCGACGACGCCGCCGCAGAGGTTGTGGTAGCGGCAGCGCTCGAAGCCCTGCGCCTCCATGAGCGACTTCAGAGCTTCCTGTCCGGGATGCTTGCGGATCGACTCAGCGAGATAGCGGTAGCTTGCAGCGTCGTCGACGACGAGTTGACCGAGTCGCGGGAGCACCTTGAAACAATAAAACTCGTAAAACGGCGCCAGTGGCTCGAGCACGAGTTTGGAGAACTCCAGGACGAGCACACGGCCGCCGGGTTTCAGAACACGATACGTCGATGCGAGCGCTGCGGCCTTGTTCGTCACGTTCCTCAGGCCGAACCCGATCGTCACGCAGTCGAACTGCCGCGACCGAAACGGCAGTTGCTCGGCGTTGGCCACGGCGAGGCGACTTGCCGCTACCTGGCCCGCGTCGGCGATGCGATCCCTGCCGCGCGATAGCATTCGGATGTTGATGTCGGTCGACATCACGAGGCCCTCGGGCCCGACCTGTCTGGCCAATCCGATACTGAGGTCGCCGCTGCCCGCGGCGATATCGAGCGCGCGGTCGCCGCGTCTGAGGCCTGTGTGCTCGAGCGTGAACCGCTTCCACAGTCGATGCAGGCCGAGCGACATCAGGTCGTTCATGAGATCGTAGCGATCGGCCACGGAATCGAAGACGGCCCGCACGCGGGCCTGCTTTTCCGCCAACGGCACCGACTCGTAGCCGAAGTCGGTTTCGCCCTGCGCTCGTGTCTCCTCGTTGCTCATCGGTCACCTCAAGAAGCGGGCCGCGGCTCGCCCGCTTTCTCGAGCCGCTCGAGGTAGCGCTGCCACTTCGCCTCGTATTCGCTGCCGAGCTCATACAGCTTTTCCCAGGTGTAGAGCCCGGTATCATGGCCGTCGTCGAACACGAGCTTGACGGCATAACGGCCGACGGGCTCGATGCGCTCGATATTCACGTTGCGTTTGCCGGTTACGAGCACGCCCTCGCCGACGCCGTGACCCGTGACCTCGGCCGAAGGTGAGTAGACGCGCAAATACTCCGCCGGAAGCTCGAAAACGCTTCCGTCAGAGAACGTGGCCTCGACGAGGCGCGAGCCCCGCTTGAGCGTGAGCGCGGTCGGAATCGGTGTCTGTCGTGGGTCCGCCATCGATTGTTATGCCTATAAGCGCATCCACGTCGCGGGCGCCAACCCGTGCGGGCAATCGCTGGCGGATGCGGCCCTATAGGATATACCGGCTAAGGTCTTCGTCGCGAACGAGCTCGGCGAGGTGCTCATCGACGTACGTGGCATCCACGACAACACGCTGGCCGGAACGATCAGCCGCCTCGAACGACACGGCCTCGAGCAAGCGCTCCATGACCGTGTGCAGCCGGCGAGCACCGATGTTCTCGTTGCGCTCGTTGACCTGAAACGCGACCTCGGCGATGCGTTGAATACCGCTCTCGGCAAACTCGAGCCGCGCCGACTCCGTGCCGAGCAGCGCCGTATACTGCTCGGTCAAAGAGGCATCGGGCTCCGTAAGTATTCTGACGAAGTCCTCGATCGTCAGGGCATCGAGCTCGACGCGGATCGGGAACCGGCCTTGAAGCTCCGGGATGAGGTCCGACGGTTTCGTCGTGCTGAAAGCCCCCGACGCGATGAAGAGCACATGATCGGTGCGAACCATGCCGTAACGCGTGCTGACCGTGCAGCCTTCGACGAGCGGCAGCAAATCGCGCTGAACGCCCTCGCGGGAGACGTCGGCGCCGACCGCCTCGGCACGCCTGGCGACTTTATCGATCTCGTCGATGAACACGATACCGTCCTGCTCGACGGCGTCGAGCGCCCTGAGCTTGATCTCCTCGTCGTCGACCATCTTCGCGGCTTCCTCGTCGACGAGCAGCTTGAGCGCGTCCGCAACCTTGAGCTTGCGCGTTCGATGCTTGCCGCTTGCCATCGACTGAAACATGCTCTGCAGCTGATTGGACATCTCTTCCATGCCCGGTGGCGCCATGATCTCTACACCGAGCGCTTGTGCTTGCACGTCGATCTCGACCTCGCGTTGATCGAGCTCTCCTTCGCGGAGCATCTTACGAAACTTCTGCCGGGTGTCGGCGGCCTCGCTGCTGTCGGCGGAACCCGGCAGCAGCGCATCGAGTAGACGGCCCTCGGCCGCATCCTCGGCTCTATAACGGACCTTCTCGAGCTCCTCCTCCCGCACCATTTTCACCGCCATATCCGCAAGATCCCGGACGATCGAGTCGACCTCCCGCCCGACGTAACCGACCTCCGTGAACTTCGTTGCCTCCACTTTGATGAAAGGCGCTTTTGCGAGCTTCGCAAGCCGCCGAGAGATTTCGGTCTTACCGACACCCGTCGGGCCGATCATGAGAATGTTCTTCGGTGTGATCTCGCTGCGTAGCGGCTCCGCCACCTGCGCACGTCGCCAGCGGTTGCGCAGGGCGATAGCGACGGCACGCTTGGCTTCCAGCTGCCCGACGATGTGCTTATCGAGCTCCTGAACGATCTCCCTCGGCGTCATGGACATGGCGGCAGGCGTGGGCCCTAGAGCTCCTCGATCGATATCTCTCGATTCGTGTAGATGCAGATTTCCCCGGCTATCGTCAGCGCTTTTTCCACGATCGTTCGCGCATCGAGCTCGGTATTGTCGACCAGCGCCTGCGCAGCGGCCTGCGCGTACGCCCCGCCCGAGCCGATCGCGAGCAGCTCCCTGTCGGGCTCGACAACGTCGCCCGTGCCGGAAATCAACAAAGACCGCTCTTTGTCGGCTACGACGAGCAACGCTTCGAGACGCCGGAGCATGCGATCCGTCCGCCAGTCTTTCGCAAGCTCGATTGCTGCGCGAGTCAGATTGCCGTACTGACCGAGCTTTTGCTCGAAGTACTCGAAGAGCGTGAATGCGTCGGCCGTACCGCCCGCAAAGCCTGCGAGCACCTGTCCATCGTGCAGGCGGCGAACCTTGCGCGCATTGCCCTTCATGACCTTGTCGCCGAGCGTGACCTGGCCGTCACCGCCGAGCGCGACGCGCCCGGCACGGCGCACGCAAACGATAGTTGTACCGTGGAAATCGCTCACTTCGAATCAGTCGCAGTTAACGGTGCTGCGCGCGCAAGCTAGGGCCTGCGCCGCGCACGCGGGTGTGACTGATCGTATATCTGAGCGAGATGCTGAAAATCGAGGTGCGTATAGACCTGGGTCGTAGAGATACTCGCGTGCCCGAGTAGCTCCTGCACAGCGCGCAAATTGCCGCTCGACTCGAGCATGTGCGTGGCGAACGAGTGCCTGAGCATGTGCGGATGAACACTGATGTTTTTGAGCTGGCGCTTCGCCCATCCCTTCAGCCGCTGTTGCACGGTTCGCCCCGCCAGACGCGTGCCTCGCTGCGACACGAATATCGCCTGCTCCTCGGGACGCGCGATCGATGCGCGAGTCCTCAGCCAGACCTCGAGCGCATCGAGCGCCCGACGACCCACGGGCAGCACACGTGTCTTGTTGCCCTTGCCGGTCACACGAACACTGCGATCCCGAACGTCGAGATCGACAAGATCCAGGCCGACGAGCTCGGCCAGCCGCAAACCGGAGGAGTAGAGCAGCTCGAGCATCGCGCGATCGCGCACCGTCAGGTCGTCATCGCCATCGAGCGCGAGCAAGCTCGCGACCTGATCTGTGTCGAGCGTCGCCGGCAGCCGTCGCGACGGCTTCGGCGCTTGCACGTGAATGGCGGGGTTGGACGAGATGACGCCCTCGTGGACGAGAAAGCCGAGAAACTGGCGCACGGCCGACAATCGCCTCGATAGACTTCTCGGGCTCGCGCCCTTGCGGTGGCACTGCGCCGCAAAGCGCCGAATCACGTAGGAGTCCAGTGCCTCGAACCCCAGCGATTCGCGCGTACAGAACTGTCTGAACGACTCGAGATCGCGCTCGTAGGCCTTCAGCGTATGCGGCGAGAGACGCCGCTCATCCTTGAGATGACGCAGGTATCGACGGAGATTCGTCTCAAAGCTCACTTTCTTTACGGCTGAGTTGCGCAACGCCCGACAAGCGTCCGGTCAGCGCAACGGCGACGAGCTCACCGAGCCTGCCGAGCAAGTCCATGCTCTTACCCGGATGAAAGTAGTGCTTGTCGGCGCTGCCGATGACGAGAAAGCCGAGCTCGGCACGCTGACCCAGAGGTACGAGCGCGGCCGAGCCGATCTCGTTCTCGTGACCCGCGAACAAGAAGTTTTTCTGTCGGTCGCGAATCAGGCCACAGCGCGGGCGGCCGGACTTCAGAAAAGGTGCGAAGGGCTTGAGCCCGACATCATTGCGATCGACGAGGCGTACGAACGCGTGGCTACCGACGGGCAGCTCGCCGGCCGCCTCGAAGAGCACGAGCACGGCGCGCTCGGCCAGAAAGTCCTCGCGCAACCCGCTCTCGAG